>NZ_PJBO01000010.1:0-118380 GCF_002836425.1 Planomicrobium sp. MB-3u-38
TAACTTCGCAAACCTTAAATTTTACCTTCTATCTTGAGCATTGCTTTATTATGAAGATTACAAGGAAGAAATGGATTCTTCTATTATATGCGAGTTTTTAGCAGCGGCGTTCGTTATATATAGTAATACTGGAAGGAAGTGACCATGATGGAGGACTTTATCGTACGGCTGAAACGCCAGGATGAACAGGCTCTCAATTATCTTATTGATACATATATGCCCTTCCTTAAAGGGATTTGCCGGCATATCCTGGTAAAAAGCTGCGGCCATCAAGCCGCCGAAGAGTGCCTGAACGATGTTTTCATGATGATTTGGCAAAAAGCCGATCGGTTCGACGGTGATCCGACCGATTTCAGAAAATGGGCCGGTACACTCGCGAAATACAAAGCGATTGATGTCTATCGTCGCCATCAAAAGCTGCAGCTGAAGGAAGCTGTTTCATCTGATATCAGAAATGACGGACATACTTATGATACAGAAGATGCAGTGCTCCGCAGCGAATCCCGCAACGAAATGCTTTACCGCCTCCAGGAACTTCCCGAGAATGATCGTGACATATTCCTGATGAAATATTATTTGGACCTCTCAAATGGCGAAATTGCTGAGACACTGGGCGTTACATTATCCGCAGTGGAGAATCGCCTTTACAGAGGCAAACGGAAACTGTTGAACCTGATTGAACGGAAGGAGCGATGGACATGAATGAGTTCCAGAAATTCTTGAATACCGATATAGATGAGATTCCCGATGCTGCTGTAACAAATCTTGAAAAAAAGCAGATGAAACAGCGTTTAACCGGCCAGAAGAAAAAATCTGCCTGGCTTATTAAGACCGCTATTGCCGTCGCAGTAGTTATCAGCACTGCCGCCACTGCAGTTGTTGCTTTTCCTTCAATCGCTTCCCAGATTCCTGTTCTGCAGGATATCGTTTCCTATTTTGAAGACGAGGAGCTGATATTCAGCCATTTCAGCGAAGTGGCGCAGCCTCTGGATATGACTCAAACAAGCAACGACTCGACAATCACCCTTGAAGAAGCGGTTTACGACGGAACGTCGGTAAGCATCAGTTTCGCATTACAGACCACAGCCGACCTTGGCGAGTCTCCATACTCCACTGGTATGATCGAAGCAAAAGGGGCAAATGGCTACGGCGCTGGAATTTCAATGACTAAAGTCGATGACACTCGATATGCCGGCGTCATCACTATGTCTCCTGACTTTAATAATAGTCCGCCAAAATCACTGTCTCTCGTATGGGAACCTGTTGAATTTTTGGATGCCATCAACTTTGACAATAAAATCACCGGTGACTGGAAGTTCAACTTCAAACTTCGCGCTTTAGCAGCAGAAACATTCAATGTCAATGAAGCGATAAATTTTGAAGGAGGCTCCTATTTACTCGAAGATTTATCCTTGACTAAATTATCAACAGTGCTGCGGTTTGATACTGTCGATATTGATGAGGACCACTATATAACCGATTGGCAGTTGACAGATAATCTCGGTAATGACTATCCGATGGTTTTCGGAACGGGCGGATCAACGATGTTCGGTCAAACTTATCAGCAAATGACTTTTGAAGCCATAGATCCGGAAGCAGCCAGTGTAACCATTCAACCAACGGTCACTTATATCGAACATTTGGAAGATGACGGGGAACCGATTGAAATTCCTCCGATCACAATCGACTTGAAGTAAAAGACTTGATTCGTTTCCCTACAAAAAACGTCACCGTTTTTACTCACGGTGACGTTTTTCATATTAGTATCATTCGGCTTACTGGCCGCTCTTCTCTTTCACAAATTCGTGATACCCCAACTTGAAGAAGCTGTACCATTCTTCAATTTCTTCCTCCGGCGCCGCATCGAGTGCATATAGAATTTCCCTGCCAAAATCCAAATAAGCGGAACCGTTGGCTGTGACAAGCTTGCCATCCCTGACTGCCTGCTGCTCATGGTAATTCTGTTCCCCTGTGTAATCGCTGCCGGCTGCTTCTTTCAATTCGGCAAGATGGTTGCTCGTGTGCTTCGCTGAATTCAGCTTGCCGTTCATCCCCAAAAATACTGTCGCGTCACAGATGGCTCCCATCACAGCATTTTTTCGCTGTGCTAATTCAACCAATTCCAGCACTTTCCGGCTTTCTTCTTTTCGCCATGAATTTCCGCCGATCAATATCAATCCCGTAAAATCTTCCGGCGCGCTATCCACTGAATAATCCGGCAGCACTTTGAATCCTCCGATGGAAGTTACCGGCTCCCCGTCAAGCGACACCGTCTTAACGATATACTTCTTTTCCCCTTGCTCAGGGTCTTCATTCAACGCTGCTGCAATTGCTGCAGCTTCCCAGTCCGCATATTGCTCCAGCACCACAAATAATATCTTCCGCAGTTCCACTTTGCTTCCTCCGTTCATTTTCAGAAATACAAATCTGATTCTTCACTGCTTTCATTAGCATACAACCTTCGTTCCACTCAGCCTGTCATAGAGCGAGCGGTTTTCTTTTGAGAAAATGACTGACAGGATATAAACAAAAATCAGCAAATAAACCAATGAACCGATCAGCATCAGATGAAGCGGGAATTCTCCTTCACCAAGACTGACCAGCCGATAGACGAGAAAATGGGATAATTCCCATGGCAGAAATTTAAGAATCGTCCTGACGATTGAACGCACAATTCCGATTGGCTGGCCATGTCCATCCACAACTTGAATCTTCATTTTCCGTTTCCCGTAAGTGCCTTTGAATAGAAATGAGTCACCTATCGCAAAATACAAAGAAACCGGCAGCGTCACCAGAAGAAAACCGGTCAATTGCGCAATTCCTGCCGGACCATTGAAGTAGTCCCGAAGACTTGGCGCTATAACCATTGTCAGCAGCCCGACCAAACAGAGATAAAGAAAAATCCAAAGGTAATCCAGTGTGAAAGCTTTTAGCCTGATCCATATTCCGGCTGATGGCATCGGGACACGTCCTCTCCTGTCTGTATTCGCTTTATCCCAGTCGCTTTCCTGCAAATTTCAGTGTTGGAGCAATTCTTCAATCCTTACTCTGATTATAGCAGTAAGGCGCATTTCCTTTATTTCCAGTAATTTAATTGTTCGGATACAATGCGCATGAATCCATCGAATGTAGATGAATAACGGTTCCAATGATGGTACCATTTGCGGATCGTTTCGAGCAGCCAGAAAGGCATCGGTGTTCCTTTGATGATCGGATAGTATTCATCATAGGTCTTTTTAAGATGCTCCCAACGGAAATCATTTCCTGGTTTGATATACTCGGAGACATCGATCAATTTTGCCCGCCCATTTTGCAATAATATATTCTTCAAATGGATGTCACGCGGATTCAAGCCGATTTGCCGGATATATTCCCTCGCATCCTCGACATCCTGAATCACCTGTTCCGGTATATGAATTCCTTGCAGCAGGCAATCAAACAAAGTGGGGCCTTCCTCATATTTCAAAACGAGCAGACGGTCGAATGCTCCATAACAATAGGAAAAATAGGCAGACGAACCGATACGTGCATAAACTTCCGCTTCCGCTTCAAGCTTATCCAGTTTCCCTTCAGCATAAACTTTGTACGCATATTCCGGGACAGCCAGAGATTGAAATACCGCCGCATCCGTCCCGACGCCTATGCAGCGAAACCCCTTCGCTGAGCCTTCGATCAGGACAGGTTCGTTGTCAAAACTTGCTGTGACTTTAATTTGCGCAAGATCATTAACCACCGTTTCCCAATTGTGCTCCATGTCATCTCTCCTTTATTCCAAAAAATTTTCTATATATTCTCTACTGTTATACGTTGTTTTCAACAGGAAGTTCCCGGAACTGCCGAGGCATTGAGAATATCTCTCCAATCAAAAGAAACCACCCATTGAAAAAAGCTTTCAATGGGTGGTTCTCATTATTTCACAATACTGTAATAGACTTTCGATGTAACTCGGTAAATCATCCAGTAAATCCCTGCAAAGGCGATGACCACCGCGATGAAAGTCATCAGCCAGGTCATGTCATTGGTGACACCGAAAATCAGCAGCAATTTGCGGACAATCGGGTAAGCGAAACTGACGTGGATGGTGGCAATGACAATCGGCAGGATGAACATCCAGATAATCTGTGATTTCGTCGAATCCTTGATCATGTCTTCATCAAGACCGACTTTTTGCATGATCTGGAATTTGCCGCGGTCATCAAAGCCTTCGGAAACCTGCTTGAAATAGGTGATCAGCAACGTACCCAGAGTGAACAGTAAGCCGAGGAAAACGCCCAGGAATAGGAATCCACCGTTTATGCTGTACCATTCTTCACGCTGGGAATCCCGGGATTCGTAACGGCTGAAACTTCCTGAAACGCCGTTGTACTCGCTTTCCAATTGTTCAGCGAGAGCTTTTTCCGCTGCTTCGGTACCTTCCGTATTCCAGCCGATTTCTGCGTCGACCGTAATATGGGTCGATTCAGGAAATTGTCCCATATAGTCTTCACGGAGGTCTAGCAGGTGTGCTTCATCCGGCACCACTAACGCAATCGATTCGGTCAATGCCATGTCTGCGCTGAACTCGTTTTCGATTTCTGTCAGACTGTAGGTTTTATTTCCGATGGAAAGCTCTTCTTTTTCGTAGCTTTTTGTCGAATGGTAAAACAAGGCTTCATCGTCTGCCAATGAATAGTTTTCTCCGGTCATGCCATTAAAATCCTGCAGCGGGATGACCATCATCAAAACGGGTAAATCGCCATCTACAGAGCTTTGTTTAAAAACAAAGCTGCCGTCTTCAAGATTACCGAAAAAACTTTCATAGCGGTAACTTTCCATATCCGCAACTTCCAGTCCGTTCTCTTCCGTCAGCGCAATAACTTCATCCTGCAGCTCAAAGAATCTGTTATTCATTTCCTCAACATAATCCATATCTCCGAATAATTTTAAATTATGCTCATAAGGGAAACGATTTTCCAATGTTTCCTCTGAACCGAGATAAATCGTGATGGTCGTGGACACAGCAATGATGACCATTGAAGCCAAAATACAGATATTCGCCAGTCCTACTGCGTTCTGTTTCATCCTGTACAGCATGCCGGAGATGGAAATGAAGGCGCCGGGACGGTAATAGATGCGCTTATTGTTTTTCAACGCTTTCAAGATAAAGATCGAACCTGAAATAAACAAAAGGTATGTCCCGATAATCACCAGCAGAACTGCCAGGAAGAATTTTTCAATGGCAGCAAGCGGGTCCGGAATAGTGATGGATATTCCGTATCCCCACCCCAAAAAGATCAGCGACAGGATGAACAGGATCAGCGAACCCTTCGGCTCTTTTTCCCCTTCCTGTTTGCCTTTCAGCAATTTGATCGGATTAGCGAATGTGAACTGGCTGATGTTGTATAGGAGTGTTATTCCGAAAATCAAGACGAATAGAGCAACAGTTGCGCCAACACTCAACAAAGATGTCGTATACGCAATGTCATTCGGCATCCGCAACACGAAATTCAACAGCATGAACACAAGACGGCCAAAAAGCAATCCTGCAAGCAGGCCGGCAGCTATACTCAACAGACTGGAAAACATAGATTCGAAAAACAGGATTTTCGCGACATGCTTTTTTTCGAGTCCCAGAATTCCATACAGCCCGATTTCCTTTTTACGCCGCTTGATCAAAAAGCTGTTTGTGTAGAGAATGAAAATCACCGAGAATATTCCGATCACGACTACGCCGATCATGAAAAGAGTCGGAAGCGAGCTCGACCGCTCCTGTACAAACTTGTTGGTCATCAGCGAAACCATCAGGAAAAACATGGCGATGATCGCGGTGGATGATAAAAGAAACGGAATATACAATTGTTTATTCGAATTGATATTACGCAATGCCAGAGATGAGAAAAATCGGTTATTCATCCCGCTCACCCCGGGTAGACAGCACTTTCAGCGAATCGGAAATGCGGTCCATGAATTCATCAGCCGGCTGTTCGCCGCGGTAGATTTCGTGGTAGACTGAGCCGTCCCGGATAAACAGGACACGTTTCGAAAAGCTGGCCGCTCTTGTGCTGTGGGTCACCATCAAAATCGTTTGGCCGGTTTCGTTGATGCCTTTCAGAATTTCCATCAGGTTCTGCGAAGCCTTTGAATCCAGTGCGCCCGTCGGCTCATCCGCCAAAATGATTTTCGGTTTCGTGATCAATGCCCGTGCCACGGCTACTCGCTGTTTCTGTCCGCCTGATACTTCATATGGGAATTTGTTGATATGCGCTTCAATGCCAAGATTGCGGACAATCGGCATCAAGCGGCTTTCCATTTCTTCAATAGGTGTTTTCGACAAGACAAGCGGCAGCAGGATATTATCTTTGATGGTGAAATTGTCGAGCAAGTTGAAATCCTGGAAGACAAAGCCCAGTGTATTGCGCCGGAACGCTGAGATTTCCTTGTCTTTGATTTTTGATAACGGATTGCCATCCAGATAGACTTCCCCTGAACTGGCGTCGTCGAGTGTCGATATGATGTTCAGCAGTGTGGTTTTTCCGGAACCGGATTCTCCCATGATGGAGACGAATTCCCCTTCTTCAACCGAAAAGTTCACCGCGGCGAGCGCTTCGGTCTGCTGGTTTGAAAAGCGGGCTGTATATATCTTCTTCAAATTTTTTATTTCCAATAAGGTCATTGCTAACCCCTCCTTGCTTTTCATGATACGGGGATTCAAGTGCGCCTGCCTGTACCTATCCTTACAAACAGAAACGCAATCTTACGGTTTCGTAAGATTGCACAATTGGGGTCTGTTATTCTTAAAAGTTTCATATTAATCAAAAACAGTCATTTCCTCACGGCCCAGGTATACTGCTGCTCGTGTTCCTTTGCCCAACTCAGATTCTATCGTGAGTTCATGGCCGATGCGCTTGCAGATTTTCCTGCTGAGAAACAATCCGAGACCTGTGGATTTTTCATGCAGGCGTCCATTCAGACCGGAATAACCCTTATTGAAAATCTTAGGCAAGTCTTCTTTTCGGATGCCGACGCCCGTGTCTTCAATGATAAGCGTCTGTTCTTTCTCATGGTCCAGGTAAATGGAGATTGAACCGCTCGCTGTATATTTCAGGCTGTTTGACAATATTTGCTCAATTAAGGTCTGGAGCCATTGCCCATCTGATAAAATCTTTGTATCAAGTGGCTGGTAATTGAGTTTAATGCCTTTATGGATGAATAATATCGAGTATTTCTTCACAGCCCTTTTTATAACCGAATCCAGATCCACTTCGGATAAATCCATTTCCGAACCTGTCTCTTCAAGTTTCACATAATTCAACGCCATGTGCGTATAATCTTCCAGTCGCAAAATTTCTTGTGCTATCTTTTTGGACTCACTTCTCGTATCGCTCTGATTCAGTAAACTGATGGCAGAAAGCGGTGTTTTGATCTGGTGCAGCCATAAGGTGAAATAATCCAGCTGGTCCGCCTGCCGCTCCGCATGCTGATTGCTCATGTCCCGTATAGTCTGCTGCAGCTCGCTTATCTTTTCCAGATACAGCTGGTCAGCCGGATCTGTCGCGGAAGCAATATCGTCAATATTAACCGAATGGGCTTCCCCTGCCAGAACGATTGCTTCATATCTTTGCTTGTACTTGAAATATTGGATAACCAGATTTATGAGGAAAAAGAACAACCCCAGTTCCATACTATAGAGATAGAGTGTAAACGGTAGGCTGTTAAGTATGAAAATGCTCACAAATACCAAAGCCATGACGATGAAGATGAAAATCTGCTGCCTAACTGCAAAAAGAAACAACTTGAATAGACCGGCTTTCTTTTTGTCAGCCATTTGCAGAATCCTTGTTCAAGGCGTAGCCGATCCCTTTTTTCGTCAGGATGAAATCAGGCAATCCGACGCCAAACAGTTTTTTCCGCAGCCTTGCCATATTGACCGCCAGTGTATTGTCATCGATGAACGATTCGTCTTCCCACAACTTGACCATCAGATCTTCCCTCATGACGTATTCGCCTTTCCGCATGAATAACTGCTCCAGGATCTTCAGCTCTGTCCGCGTCAAATCCACTTCCTGTTCAGCATAATAAAGCTTGGATTCGCCTGGTTTCAGCACAGTCCGATTGAAATTCTGGTAGTTATCCGATTCATTGAAATCATAAGTCCTTCTGAGCAGCGCCTGGATTTTCGCCACAGCAACTGTCAGATCGAAAGGCTTAGGGATAAAATCATCCGCCCCCATCTGGATGCCCATGACGATATCCATATTTTCGCTGCGCGACGAGATGAAAATGATCGGTACCTGTGAAACTTTTCGGATTTCCTGGCACCAATAATAACCGTTGAAAGCCGGAAGTGAAATATCCAGCAGCACCAGTTGGGGTTCTTCTGACGCAAAAACCTCCATAACGTGATTGAAGTCTTCCACGACAGCCGCTTCCAAATTCCATTTCAACAATTCTTTTTGCAGCACTCCTGCTATCGTCAAATCGTCTTCCACTATCAAAACCTTGACCATCGGTATACCCCGTTTCCGTATAACTTTCCATCAGCATCAATCTCTTATGCTCCAGTTTAGCGGAAATTCCCAATTCAAACCAGCAGGATTCAAATCGCTAAATGAAGTTACTCCCACGCTTTGCTTAAAATAAGTTAGAATAAACAGGCAGCATATCCGATTACCACTGAAACTGGGAGTGTATATAGTGCTTAAATTCTTTTTAAAACTGGTAGAGACCTTGTTTCCAGGTTACTTCGCTTTAGTGATGGCTACTGGCGCATTGTCCATCAGCTCATTTTTTCTGGGCTTTGAAATGCTTGCAGAAATGCTGCTCTATTTTAATATAGCCGCTTACACTGTTTTGTTAACCATGACAATTCTGCGTGTCGTGCTGTATCCGAAACGGATTATCAAGGATTTGAGCAGCCATGCCATCGGCTCCGGATTCTTTACAGCAGTTGCCGCCACTTGCGTGCTTGGCAGCCAATTGATCCTTGTGGCCGATTCCTATGCGTTCGCGTTTTACCTGTGGGGCTTTGCACTTTTCCTATGGTTTCTAATCATGTATTCCTTTTTTACACTGGTCATTGTTCAGCGCGATACGCCTACGCTTTCGGAAGGGATCAATGGCGCCTGGCTGATTGCGGCTGTTGCCACTCAGGCGGTTTCGATTCTTGGAACGCTTCTTGTGCCTGCTGTCGGTAGCGGACATGAAATCATCCTGTTCACCACTGTCTGCTTTTATTTTCTCGGCTGCATGCTTTACTTGAACATCATCACATTAATCTTTTACCGTTTCACGTTCCTGAAACTCGAATCGAGCGCATTCACTCCTCCATACTGGATCAATATGGGGGCTGTTGCCATTACGAGCCTTGCCGGTGCAACATTGATTCAACATGCTGAATCCTGGTCCTTCCTAACGGAAATCACGCCGTTCCTGAAGGGTTTTACCTTATTTTTCTGGGCAGCCGGCACATGGTGGATCCCACTGTTATTCATCCTGGCTTTCTGGCGGCATATCATCAGGCGGCATCCCGTCACATACGAACCGGCGCTCTGGGCCATGGTCTTTCCGCTAGCTATGTATACGGCCAGTACCTGGGAGCTGGCAATCGCATTGGAAACACCATTTCTTCAGGCTATTCCAAGAATGATGTTCTATATAGCCTCTATTGCCTGGTGCTTCGTCTTCATCGGCTTTGTCCATCATTTATATATCCGCACCGCTGCTTATTACAGAGCTGCAAGGATGCAAAAAAGAGTATAAATGAAAGTGCTGCCATCACGGCAACGCCTTTTGTCATTTAAGAAAACGAATATTTTTTTTCAGGCTCTCCATTGAAATTGCAATATCTTTTTCCAGGTAATCATGATTCAGCTTAAACATATTTTCTGGATCTTCATCAACAATTTTTTTGAGGCTGCAGATTTTTTCACTGATTTATCCTATCTGCTCGCTATCCCTTCGCTCCACAACAGCCCTGTCAATCTCGAAGCTTCCCATAAGGCAGCTTACATCATTTGTATATCCGAACCGCTGCTTATTACCGGGCGGCGCGGATGAGGGAAAGAGCATAATCAAAAGGCGCTGCCTGAATTGGCAGCGCCTTTTATTATTTTGGATAACGGATATGATTTCGCTGGCTTTCATTTGCATCCGCGATTTTTTTAATCATGTGATCATAATTCAACTGGAACATTTTATCGGGATTTTCATCGACGATGATATTGAGGGCATCCAGCTCTTTTTTGGCTTGGCCCATCCTGCTCAGAATCCCCTTTATAAATGATTGGGAATCTTTTTTGAGTTTCTTCCATTCTTCCCGGGTCTTTAAATAATCTTCAAATTTTTGAAGTCCTTCAGCATGGTTTTGCACTGTTGTACCGATCCGGTATTGCAGCAATTGAAGCGTGATGGCCGTTTCCTGAACTTTTTGGATATCCGATTCTTCCAGTTTTCCTCTGATTAATACGTCATTATCGTAGTAATCGGTAAATTCTTTCATCATAGCTATAAAATCCTGCTGATACTTCAGCAACTCTGCGAAAATGTCTCTTCCTTTTGCTGCCTGTTGATCATCACTATGAAAAGGAATTGCCAGTAAATCAATGAAATAACCGGTTCCGACCGCCGCGCGTTCTTCACCTATGTTAAAAATATTCGTACTTAACTCTGAAAAAATGGACAGCTTCGGATGGGCACGAAGAGCATCTTCTTTCACTTCTCCGTCCTCGGTGCTGAAAAAGCCTGATGCAACGGATTTCCCTCCCGCCAGATACACGACAACGTAATAAGGTTTGCCATTTTCAACCCAATAAAATGGATTGACCAGCATCTGTTCGCTCCATTTTTTATATTTCTTGCCTTTTTTCAAGAGAAAGTCACCTGTTTGTTTATCCATGATGTACCGTCACTCTCCTTATTTCTGTTTTAACCGAATACTCCTTTCAGAGCATTCCAGCCGCTGCTGACTTTATCTGCAACAAATGAACCTGCATTTTTGACGCCGTTTTTAATAGCGCCCCAATTTTTGGCGACAAGTCCTGTCAATTTCGAAACGCCCCACAAAGCAGCGCCGCCAATGACCATACCCGCTCCAATTGCCTGAAGCCCCGGTATTGCTCCAACTACCACACCTGCACTCATGACCGTAGCTCCAAAACTGGCTGTCGCCTCTGTCGTATTTGCCACTTTAGTGGAAGTTGAAACCGAAGGATCGCTGTAACTATCCCAGGCTGCTTTCCCTTTTACAAAGGTATCATAGCCGCCATAAAGAGCTGCGGCTCCCGCTCCGACCACATTCAGTTTGCCAAGGGCACCCATTTGTCCCCAAGTCGGACCAAATGCGCTTAGCGCGTTTGGCGCTCCTTGCGCTCCTCTGGCTCCAGTTGTGGCAGTTTGCGAGAAATTTGCAAAATCCCGGAATTTATTTACGGTCTGGCCTGCTACATACCCTTTTTCCCCCAGGTCATTAACAAGGGAAGCCCCTTCCAAATAAGGGTTTCCTTCATACTTTAACTTTAACCCATTCAACAATAAACCGGAAAGGAAAAAGCCGGAATTTGCTCCCATCGCACCAGGAGTCGTCCCCTGCTCGAGGTCAGCCATTAATCCCACTTGCGAATGGATCAGATTAAATCCGACATATTGTGAAATTTCTCCAGGTGTTGGATCATCGTAAACAGTGCCTTCTCCGTTTGTGCCATTGCCGTTTGTGCCGTTGCCGGTCGTGCCATCTCCATTTGTGCCGTTTCCGGTCGTGCCGTTTCCGTTTGTGCCGTTGCCGGTCGTACCATTGCCGTTTGTGCCGTTGCCGGTCGTGCTATTTCCGTCTGTGCCGTTGCCGGTCGTGCCATTTCCGTCTGTGCCGTTTCCGATGGTACCATTGCCGGTCGTGCCGTTGCCTGTCGTGCCATTTCCGTCTGTACCATTGCCGGTCGTGCCGTTGCCCGTGGTACCATTGCCGGTCGTGCCGTTGCCCGTGGTACCATTGCCGGTCGTGCCGTTGCCCGTGGTACCATTGCCGGTCGTGCCGTTGCCCGTGGTACCATTGCCGTTTGTGCTGTTGCCGGTCGTGCCTTCACCGTTCCACTCGCTGCCTTCCCAATCATTGCCTGTCCACGGTTCACCTTGCCATTGAAATTGCTGAGGATCCCACGGATTTCCATTCCAGGATTCGCCTTCCCACGAATTTCCATTCCATGGCTGAACGCCCGCACTCGCAACCGAATAAAAAAATGACTGCATGACAATCAGCAATATCGCCAATATGGCAAAAATTCTCTTTAACTTTCGCTCCATAAATTCCCTCTCCTTTTTTACTGATTTCATTCAGATGCCAATAACTCTTTTTTAGCTATCGAAATCAAACTGAGGTCTTCTCTCCATTTCGTGATGAGTGATGAAAGAATCAAGTAAAAGAGAGGCAAGAATATTGTGTTCAAGAAAACGTGGCAAATAGCGATTGCCAGGAAAGAAGTCGTGATATCCGTTATGAACAGCTGCATGATGGATGAAACGACCAACTCCATCAACCCGAAGATGATGACCAGGCTGACCAGCTTCCAGTGCTGCGCTTTAAATATCCGGATACTTTCGCGTACACTTGACCAGACGCTTTGATTGTCTATTACGGCAATTACCGGTGCACTGATTAACATTGCGAACAAAATCAATCCCGGTAATATGAACAATACAAATCCGATTGTCAAAATGAATCCGAAAAAAGCCGAAAAAACGAAAAAGTGAAAGCCTTTTAATGCAAACTGGAAAAACGCCTGGCGCAGCGGCTTGTCGCTGCCGATTTCCTCGTAATGCCAAAAATAAACGAAAGGCATCATAGTAAATAAGAAGAAAGTAATAATGATGAATGCATTATAGATGTCAGCGATCGTAAACAATGAACCAGCTGCCGGAGTCACAGTGAGGATATAATTCGATGCAAAAAACTGAACAGCAATGACGGGCAATTGGATGAAAAGGATCAGCAGCAGAATGCGTTCATATTTCTTTCCAAAAAAAGTGAATGCTGAACGAATTGGATGTTCCATATAATCTTCTCCTTCTTATTATTGGATGCTTGCCTGGCTCTTTAATTGAGCCAGATGATTTTTCCTCATTGGGGGTAATCCGATTCCCACGACAACAGCGGTAAAAGGGAAACCGGCATCTGAAAAGAGCCATTCCGCTGCCGTTACAGGCACAAAAATGCCATAAAAGAAAAGCATAAGGAACAGATAAATTTTCTTCCATCTATTGTATTTCTTCAAACTGCTCACCTCTTATTCCAAAGAATAGGTACGTCCATCCCAGCCGGGAAGCTTTTGAACGAATTTCAATTCAGGACCGCGGGATGTTTTATATAAATTTTCACTGATGCCGGAGAGGAATCCACCGCCTGCCGCTTTAACTTCATGCGAGGATTTGACGACAATCTGGCCGTCGTCGAACACAATCATTTCTGCCCCTTCGAGTTCTCCGCCATTCACGAGAATCGTATTGCGTGCACTTTCTTTCATTTCTTTGATCCAGTCATGTTCCAGCTCTTCTGCCATTTTCTTTTTGAGCAAGCCCTCGGCAATGCCCAGATCCAATTGCTTTGCCAAAATACGGTCGATTGCTTCGTTCCGTATTTCGTTTAACGAGTAGCCGGCCATGCTGCCGCTGATTAAATCGATTTCTTCATCAATGAGTTCTTTGATGTTCTTGTCATCTTCATCTTCTTCATCTGCAGATTCCGGTTCTTCCGGCTGCTCGTCTTCACCTTCTTGTTCCTCTTCTTCTTTTTCCTTCTCTTCTTCAATTTTTTTCAATTCTTTTTCATATAAATCGATAAAGGAAGGAAGCTCTTCATATAAAGTGGCAGTTGCCGCAAGCGCAGCCTGCTGGGAAGTCGACATCGCCTGCTCTTTTACAACCAAAGCGCCGGCAAAACTGATCACCAGTACAAACAGCACAACCATGACGCTCAATAAACCGAGAACTAATATGGCAGAATTTCCTTTTTCATTTTTTAGAAAGGATTTTATAGGCATTATTTAATCACCTTTCCCGATGTGTCTGCCGTATAGGAGAAAGTGGGTTTGCCGCCAGGAAAGAATTCGGCAGGCAGGAACACGAAATCGATGCTGATATTGACCGATGCTGTAAACTGGTTGGTTCCCGAAATTGGTGTACCTCCGTAGCTGATATAGCTGCCGCTCGAATTGACGATTTTTTCTGCAGCTGCCGACGCTTCACCTGCATCAGCGGTGACTGAATAGACTTTTGCAGCTTCGTTGGCTGCTGATTCGGCCACCATTAAACCGTGAATGCCAGCGATGAATTGCCAAACGATCATCAATGTAAGAAAGATGATAGGCACCATCCCCAGGAATTCGATGGTTGCGGATCCTTTTTCATCCAATTTCACTTTTTTCACAATTTCACCTCATTTAATGACTCCCGCTTTTCCGGCCTATCTAAAGGGGGCTAAATAAGCCGGAAAAAGGGGAGTCCCCCTTTTTCAGTTTTAACTATTCTTCCGGATAGAGTGCCTCAATTTCCTTGCGCATGTCTTCGAGGCCCTGGTCCTGGAGTTTTTTCAGCTGCTCGACCACTTCTTTTTTGGAAGCATCTGACAGATCCTCCACTGCTTGCCCTTTTTTACGCAAATCCATTAATTGATCCTGTGTGATGTAATCGGCATTTCTGAGTTTGCTGGTGGCGAATGCCAGGCTTAGATACTGCCGCTGAGACACCCGGCTCCATTCGTTGCTGAATTTCTGAATTGCGTTGCTGCTGGCATTGCTGGCTGCCAGCACATCGAAATTCGCATCGAGTTTCCACGATTTCCAGCGGCGCAGCACTTCTTCTGTCTGATCGAATTCTTCGGCCAGCTGTTCTCCGCTTGTTACGTTCGTGAAAACGCCATTTGCTTCTTTGGCAACTTCATGCAATTGTTTCTGCGCTTCAGCATCCGTATTAAAGCCGATGACATTTATAATTGGAGCGATGTCGCTTTCAGCAAAACTTTTCGCCATTGCCACCGGATCGCCGTCACATGTTTCAATGCCGTCGCTGACAAGATAGATCAGGTTCGTATTCTCTTCACCGTTCAAACCGGCAAAACTTTCTTTTGCTGATTCGAGCGCACCGGCAACCGGCGTCCAGCCAGCTGGCTCGAATTTATTCAATGCCTCTTCAAACTTGCCGCTGTCATACGGTCCCCGCTCATAAACTTCTTCGATGGCTACACAGGAAGCCGCTTTGTCCGCTTCATCTCCTGTACCCGTATGGCCATAAACGCGCAAAGAAACGTTTGCTTCTTCCGGCACTTGCGAGACGAAATCACGGATTGCTTCTTTGGCTAACTCCATGCGCGTTTTGCCGTCAATGACATTGGCCATCGAGCCGCTGGCATCAAGAATGATTTCAACATTGTAATTTTCTTTGAATGAAAAGCGCGGATCCGCTTCCGGGGACCCTGACAGTGCAAATTTCATATTATCCACTACGATTTGAGGATCCTGAAAATCCATTGCGATAATCGAATAAAGATGGTCGAAGTAAAGATCCAGTTCTTTTTCGGATGCCTCTTCCGGTAAAGGAGGAACGTCACCGAATGCTTCGAGGAACAGTTTGGTGTTCTCTTCAGGATCGCCTGAAGAGAGATTATAGCCGGCCAATTTGCCTACTGGCTGATTGATCAGATCAACTGTGTCCTGTGGAATGGGAATCAGCGTTTCATCAGCCAATGCTGATTGGATATCCGCCTCTTTTTCTGCCTCCTCTGTTTCCGCTTCGATTTGTTTATCTTTTTCGGTATTTTCGGCTGCAACTTCGGAATCCGCTGTTTCAGGTTTTTGTTCGCTTTGCTCTTCCTGTTGGCAGCCGCTCAGTGCCAGAGCAAGCAAGAAGGCAATACCATATTTTGTGAACTTCATTGTCTGCTCCTTCCTATACTGCTTATTAAAATGCTTGACTCAGCGGATCAACCGCCGCCGATGCTTTCGATGAAGCCTTTGAATTTGTCTTTTACTGTATCGCCGATCGATGTATCTCCGCTGAACGCCTGAGAAATAACGCCTACGACTATAACCACTACTGCTGCAATTCCGATCCACTCCAGTGTCTGTGAACCTCTTTCGTTTGCTACTTTCGCTTTTACTGAAGCGGCCGCACGGCGGCAAAATTCATTGTATTTTTCCAACATGTTTTATTCCTCCTAAAAGTCTAGTAATTGAAAAATGCTGTTGTCCCCATAAATCAAATTCAGCAGCATCAATCCCGCAATCATCATGATTGAAACGGGGGCTACCACAAAAGTCGTTACAAGCGTCACTTTCGGTGAAGCTTTGGCTGCCAGTTCCTTCACCTTTTCCTGGCGCAGCTTGCGCATATCTTCCGCCTGGATCTTGAAAGTCGTCGCTACGGGCACACCTAATTTCAACCCTTGCAATAAAGATTTGATCAATTGCTGAAATTCATCGTTGCTGTTGCGTTCCAATAAATTCCGATAAGCCGTTTCACGCTGCACGCCCAAATCGATTTCCTGATTAAAGCGCATGAATTCTTCTCGGAGCGGGCCGTCGAAAAAGCGTATCACCTCCCTTAATGCCTGATCCATGCTGACACCCGCCTGGATACTGGTGCTGATCGTATCCAGAAAATCGGGCAGGTCCATCCTCAGTTTTTCCTGGCGCTTTTTCGCCTGATTCTTCACAACCAATATCGGCAGGAAGTAACCGAGCAACGGCCAAAAGACCAGCCCATACTGCGAAAAAGGAAAGCCTACTATAAACGCCAGCATCGCTGCAAAAAAGCCGATGACCAGCAGGAGTATTTTCAAGCCTTGAAAACGTGCGACCGTCAGTTCATAGGGGTTACCGGATTTTCTGAGCCAATCTGCAACTTCAATGTTTTCACTGAAAAAGTTGATGCGCTGGCCGAGATCCGCAAATTCATCAGAGTACCGGGTCAGCTGTTCAAAGAGATTTGCCTTCTTTTTTTTCTTGCGCTGCTTTTTATCGAAGGCGTCGATGCTTGTCAATTCGGATACATGGCTGAGTACCAGCCGTTTTTCTTCCACATATGCAGACCAGTTTCGGATTCCCAGCAAGACAAGGAACCAAAAAACGATGATTGTAAAAATTATGAGAGCGTCCATTCCGTTCACCTACACCTTTATATTTGTAATACGCCGGATCAGGAAGAAAGAAAGAACAACACCCAAACCGAATACAATCATCATGATGATTCCGGGTGCAGTCGTCAGCGGATCCGTGAAGCCGTCGATGATGTTGTTCATGAACAGCAGGATCAGCACCGGCATGGCCGGCACCACCAGCGAAATATAGCGCTGCTCCGAAGTCATCGTCTGGATGGTCTGGTTCAGGACTTTGCGGTCTTCCAGCGTATTCGCCATCGTTTCAAGTGTGGCGGCCAGATTTCCGCCGGTCTTTTTCTGGATCAGCAGCGTTGCGATGAACAGCTGAAAGTCACGCGAACTGTTCCGTTTCTGCACGGATCGCAGTGCTGTTTCAAAAGGTACGCCAAGCTTCAATTCATGGGACAGCTTTTTGAATTCCTCTCTGGCTGGTTCATTGACTTCGCGCGCCACCAGATCGATGCCCTGCGAGATGGTCATCCCGGACTTTGCGCCGTTGGCAAGCAGCCGGCACACTTCGCTCAACTGGCTGTTCAGGCGCTCTTCGTATTTATTGTTGCGAATATAAAAAAGCAGAAAATGGCTGGACACAAGAATACCCACAGTCAGCAGGATACTCGGCAGAGGCGCCATGCTGAAAATCATATTGAATGCCACGTATAACATTAAAAGCCCCAGCACATGCATACCGGCATATTCGGATGGCAGCAGCGAAACGTTGGCATTCTTCAATTTTCTGGCTACTGTTTCAGCAAATGGGGTGCTGTCGAAGCTGTCCCCCCATACACTGATGGAACTTTTCCGCTTTTCTTCCGGGTATTGCATTTTTAACTTCTTTTTCCATTCCTGGTTCTTTCTTCTGTAATCCAAAAATTGATAAACGGCAATAATCAGAACGAGGACGGTCAAACCATATAGGATCGCTATCGTCAAATTCATCGGACCGCCTCCTCAGAAAGCCTGAAAATCATCTCATCCAATTCGATACCGAACATCTTCAGGCGCTGCATACATTTTGGTATGTAACCTGTAGCTGTAAAATAGCCGACAACTTCTCCGTTTGGGCCAGTTCCTGTTCGCTTAAAGACAAAGACGTCACGGATCTGGACGCCTTTTTCATCATCCACATAAATTTCGGAGATGTTGACGATTTTTCGTTTGCCATCCCCGAGCCGGTCTGCCTGAACAATGAAGTCCAGAGCGCCGACGATGTATTCCCGGATGATTTCCGTCGGCAGATCCATGCCGGCCATGACAACCATCCCTTCGACCCGATTGACAGCGTCCACCGGTGAATTCGAGTGGACAGTGGTCAGTGAACCTTCGTGCCCTGTGTTCATGGCCTGCAGCATATCAAAAGCTTCAGCGCCCCGGACTTCCCCGACAATTATCCGGTCAGGTCGCATCCGCAGCGCGTTTTTAACCAGCTGTCGGATACTGACTTCTCCTCGGCCTTCAACGTTCGGCGGCCGTGCTTCCATCCCGACCACACTTCCGCGGTTCAGCCGGAGCTCTGCAGAATCTTCTATTGTTATGACCCGTTCCGAAGGCGGAATCGATTTGGCAACGGCATTGAGCAACGTCGTTTTCCCGCTTCCTGTGCCGCCTGAAATGAGGACATTCAGCTTGGCTTCGACGATTCCTTTTATGAATTCCGCCATTTCAGGATTGAGGGATCCCAAAGCCAATAAATCTTCCATTTCGAATGGCTCTTTGCGGAATTTCCGGATTGACAGCAGCGTGCCGTTCAAACTGATGGGTGGAATGACAGCGTTGACCCGGCTGCCATCCGGCAAGCGGGCATCAACCATCGGCGAGCTTTCATCGATGCGCCGTCCAAGAGGTGCAATGACCCGGTCGACGATATGGCGTACATGTTCTTCATCTTTAAACTTGATGGGAGAAGGTTCCAGCCGGCCATGTCGTTCTACAAAAATTTCTTTCGAGCCATTCACCAGTATTTCGGTGATGCTTGGATCTTTCAGCAATTGTTCGATCGGCCCAAACCCGACACTTTCATCAATCAGCCGTGTTAAGAGTGTTTCTTTGTCCGTCTTGGAGATGACGACTTTTTCCTCCAGCATGAACTGATTGATCAGCCGTTCGATCGACATGCGTCTTTCTGTCTCTTCCGCTGCAATCAGCTGCTCAAGATTTGTCTCGGACAGAAGCCGGGTCTTGTAATGTTCAAGCAATTCTTCCAAAAAAGGAGACATCACCTGCGAAGCGGCAGTCGGCTTGAGTTCCGTAATTTTGACAGCTGATTCACTTCGTTTCTTTTGAAACAGGGACATCGCAATCTTCCTTTCTCAGATCTTTTTTATTTCAGCATGGAAATGACCCATTTCCGCATATCTTTGGCCACCGGCGTCAACTTCTTCTCTTCCGGCAGCTTGCGCAGAGTCTCGCCTTTGTTTATTGCAATCTGTACTCCTTTAATATCCCTGCGTACTTCAGCGGCTATCGGAAAATCGATAAACCGTTCAATGTCTTTCTTGGACAGTTCGTTGTCTCTGCCGACTTCATTCAATACCAGTTCAAGGCGGTCAGCAGTTGCAACTCCGAGTTTCTGGAACAGCTTTTCTGTGTGTTTGAAAACATGTATAGACGGTGTATCCTGAGCCATCGTGTAATAGATGCGGTCTGCTTCGACCAACGCGGTATAAGTGCGTTCGTCCATATGCACCGGCAGGTCGATAACAATAAAATCGTAAGCCCGCCGGCAGACACGGATCAGTTTCGTAATAAAATCTTCTGTAATATATTCCGCCATTTCTGCGTCGCAGGGACTGATCAGCAATTCCATTTTGGAAAGCGGTTCTTTTGCCGCAACATTTCGCAAATGCTGTTCCGTCATTTCATCGATAACCGGTTCGAGATCAAGGAGGCTCCGCGCAGTTTCAACCGCCAGATACGTTTCCCCGCCGCCAAACTGGAGATTTAAATCAATATAAAGCACCTGAGCGGTTGACTCGAATTTCAGCGTTTGGGCAAATGTGGTGCTGAGCAAAGTTTTACCGCTGCCTCCTTTGCCGCTGTAGAATGCGAAAACCTGGCCGCTTCCGCGTTTAAAGCTCGCTGGCTTATCTTTTTCTGAACGAATCGTCAAGCGGGCCAATAAAATCGAAATCTGATTTTCCAGGCCATTCAGATCTTCAGGAATAACAAAATAATCGATGGCTCCGGCTCTGACCAAATCCCGGAACAACTGGAAATCATGTCGTTCATGGACAAATACGACCGGTACATCCACCAGTTCCTGCTGGATGTATGCGTGGGTCTCCAAATCCTTGCCTGCTTCATGCAGCAGAAGAACGAGTGAAGGATTTGCATTTTTTAGTTCCGACCTCAGAAGTGCCGGATCCAGCCAGTCATAATCGAAGTCAGCCCCGAATTGAGTGGCCAGCAAATTGAACAATTCATTTTTTTGTCCGATTATCAGCAATTTGGATTGTTTCATGCCGCCCCTCCTCAGCTTTCAGGAGACGCATTTTCATCGTCTTCCTTCGCTTCATCTTTTGCCTTTGCTTCAGCTTCAGCTTTCGCTTTTGCATCGGCTTCAGCCTTAGCTTTAGCATCAGCGTTGGCTTTTGCCTTTGCTTCCTCTTCAGCTTTAGCTTTCTCGGCAGCTTCTTCAGCTTCAGCCTTTGCAGCTTCCGCAGCACTGCCATCTCCGACGTTCGCTTTGATGATGCGGACACTGTCCGCATAATTTTGCATATGTATGAGTCTCGGGGCATCATCCAGTGGAATTTCCACCTGAACTCCAGCAAATTTCTTATCACCGCTCGCAACTCTTGCCACTTTTACATCTTTCATAAAGATTTCAGTTTTGCTTTCATTGTTTTCTCGCAGCGATACAATAATGTCCACACGATCCAATGCTTCCAATTCTTCATCAAAAAATACACGTTCGGAAGCCATCAATGTAATCAGGCGATTATTTTCTTCCATAACTGCTGTAGCTTGCTTCAGCATATTTTTAGTAATCAGGTCTCCCGAAGATAAGGGAATCACTGATACTTTGTTTTCAAGATCCTGTGTTTCTGTAATATGTTCTTCAGTTACAAATTTTTGCGGAATGCTCATTACTGTAACCTGATTTTGCGAAATTTCACTTCGTGAAGCGATATCGCTGGCTGCTGCATAGACGTTGACCATTGTACCCAGATCATTGTTCAGGGCTTTAACTTTTTGCAAAGTCAAAAATCCAGCAGTTCCTGCAAGAATAGCCGCAAGCAGGAAGAAAATAATGGCTTTTCTTTTTGATTCAATCATCTGCACTCCTCAGCTTTCTTCAGTTCAATTTAAATTGCATCGTTCGAACCACTGACTGATAATCACTGATTCTTTTTTCTTACTTTATATAATTACCATTGAATTTCCATCGATGTCAAAAAAGTTCATTATTACCTTTAAAAAATCACAAGTAAATAATACCCATTTCTTTTTTCCTGTTTATTGGATATTCGTCTTTAAAATAGTATTATTATTTGCTTTATCATCTATATCTTAGAATCTTTCAGCTCTCTTCTTTTTCCAAGCTTTAGGTCATTCTTAACTTATGAGACTAATTAATCATTTTAAGTTTTTTGAATAATAAAAAATCTAGATTTAAAGATACTTAGTTTCAGGGTATTCTTATTGCCAAATAAAAAAAGACTTTGGTTCTTCCAAAGTCTTTCAAAATATAAGTTTGATTTTTTAAATTTTTATAGTGTTCAACCATTCCAGCACAAAATTCTCCCGCATAATAAAATGCTGGGACGGATCCTTACTGTAAAACAACCTATTTGAATCGATCGCTTCCTGAACAGGCAGCCAGACAGGCTTGTATTCTTCTTCCAGTTCATAACCAAAAAGCGACTGGTCAATCGTCTCTTCATTGTCCAGCTCACAAATAAAATATTGCGAATCCATATGGAAATGGAATTCGCGGGATGAATGATCCGGCCGCTGCTCCGCAACGATTCCAAATTCTTCTTTTATGATGCAATTGATGTATCCCGTCTCTTCCGCTACTTCTCTTATTAACGCTTCTGTGAGACCCTCGCCTTTTTCGACCCCGCCTCCCGGAAATTTGCAATAGCCAAGATCAGAACGGACCATCAAAATTTTTTCATTTTCGATTATGATAGCGCGGACTGCTGTTCGATGGATAATGTTATCGGATTTAATATCTTCGGTAATGGAACTGATAGTTTTGTTAAATTGCATCGTCTTCTCCTCAGTGTACGGATTGGGGTGAAATATATTTTTCTATGTTTGCCCAGATTAATTATCATCAAATCGGGAAAAGAATCTTATAAGCAGAAAGGATGATCGGAATGAAAAACAAATTAGCGGCCGCTTTGCTCGCGATATTTCTCGGAGACTTCGGCGCCCATAAATTTTACCTGGGCAAACCAGGCACAGGCCTAATCTATCTCCTGTTCTTCTGGACAGGTATACCTGCGGTGATTGGTGTAATCGAAGGTATTATTTACCTCTTATCTTCTGAGGAAGACTTTCAGAGAAAATACAGCAAGAGATATTAACAGTAAAATTTCAAGCATGCTTCCGGTAATCACCGGGAAGCATGCTTTTTTGTTTTCATGTAGAAAAAGGGCCGATGAAAAAACAGAGAGCCAAGCCGATCAAGGCTCCAACCTGGAAAGATAATTTGCTTTTGAAAATCAGCCGAAGTATCATTGCCGGAACGAGCATCCAGAGCCCGATCGGCAAAACGTACCCAGTTAAAATCGGCCAGAAACCATCCAGCATACTTTCAAACAGCACTGAAGAAAAAACCATTTTTTCAACTCCTTGTCTCTAATTCTCCCATCTTTAATGAATCTATTATACTAAATAATGAATATTTTGTATGTAATATTACTTATTATTGACCAGTTATTTTACAAACTTTTTCAATATAGCAATTTTATTGTTTCTCCCATTAAAATTATCCAACAATTCCAACTCTTCTCCTGTTAAAATTAATATACTTAAGTTGAACAGGAGGCGTTTTCTGATGGAGAGAAAAATAGTGCCTTACGGCAGCTGGAAGTCGCCGATTACCAGTGAATTGATAATAAAGGATACAGTAGCTCTTGAAGGCATCGCTTATGAAGGAAATGATCTTTATTGGCTTGAACGCCTTCCTTCTGAAGGCGGCCGCAGCCGGGTCATGAAAAAGACTTCGGATAATGCGCTGGCCGAACAGACACCTGCTCCTTTCAATGTCCGGACACGGGTTCATGAATACGGCGGCGCCCCTTTCGCAGTCTTCGGCGAACGTCTCTATTTCTCCAATTTTGAAGACAATCTTTTATATTTGAAAATAGGTGAAAATCAGCCGAAACAGATTACATCCGACTCAAACCACCGCTATGCAGATGCAGGAATCGACCGGCCAAATCAACGCCTTTATTGGATTCGTGAAGATCACACAAATTCTTCACTTGCTCCCGAAACAACCATCGTTGTGATGAATGCGGATGGAAGCGATCAGAAGATTGCCGTTTCGGGCAACGATTTCTACTCGAATCCACGGGTAAGCCCGGATGCCAAGCACCTGGCTTATCTTACGTGGAGTCATCCGCATATGCCGTGGGATGAGTCTGAATTATGGGTGGCTGATATTAATGAAGATGGCACACTTTCCAATAACCGAAAATTGACCGGCGGCTCCGGTGTTTCGATTGTCCAGCCGCTGTGGTCACCAGGTGGCACACTCTATTTCCTGTCAGACCACAGCAATTGGTGGAATCTGATGCGCTGTTATGGCAGCCACAAAGAAGAAGTTTGTCCGGTCAAAGCGGAATTCGGTTCACATAGTTCAGTGCTCGGCAAATCGGATTATTGCTTTGTCGATGAAAATACGATCATCGCTTCTTATTCACAGCACGGCATGAGGCAGCTTGCAAGCGTGGATGTCTGGAATGGACGCTTGAATCCCATAACGAATCGATTCACGTCATTTTCATCTCTTCAGTCAAATGGAGATAAAGTCGCTTTTATTGCAGCGTCGCCGACAGAGTTTCCACGGATCACGGTAATGGACACAGATTCATTGAAGCTGGAAGATATAAAGATCGCATCGGAATTCCTCATCGACACGGATTATTTATCGCTGCCGGAAGCAATTGAGTTCCCTACAGCCAACAATAAAACAGCACACGCGCTTTACTATGCACCGAGCAATCCCGACTTTACAGCGCCTAAAGGTGAAAAGCCGCCATTGCTTGTACATGCACATGGCGGGCCGGTCGGCGCCACTTCTTCCGCACTCAATCTGGTGAAGCAATACTGGACCAGCCGCGGCTTTGCGCTGGTTGATGTGAATTACGGCGGTTCAACCGGTTATGGGCGGGAATACAGGGACCGCCTGAGAGGCCGATGGGGCATTGTCGATGTCGAAGACTGCGCCAACGCCGTCCAATATCTTATTGACCGCGGGGACGTGGACCATGGCCGAGTCGCTATCGCCGGTGGATCAGCTGGCGGTTATACGACACTCGCTTCCCTCGTCTTTACCGATATTTACAAGGCTGGCGCAAGCCATTTCGGTTTGAGCGAACTGGAAAGTTTTGTACTGGAAACCCATAAATTCGAGTCGCATTATCTGCACGGGCTCATTGCACCTTATCCTGAAGAAAAACATGTATTCCATGAACGTTCGCCGATCCATTTCACCGACCGTTTATCGTGTCCCGTGATCTTTTTCCAAGGTCTTGACGATAAAGTGGTGCCGCCGAATCAGGCTGTGCCGATGGTCGAAGCTCTTCGTAAAAAAGGTCTGCCTGTCGCTTATCTGGAATTCGAAGGCGAAGGACACGGCTTCCGGAAAGCTGAGAATATCAAACGCTCCATTGACGGTGAGTTCTATTTTTACAGCTGCATCTTCGGATTCGAACCGGCCGACAAAATCGAACCGGTTGAAATTGATAATTTACACTCAGAAGAAATTTAATTTGGATAACTGAATTTTCATTTTATTTCAGTCGGAAAATCGCTATACTGTAAGTGACAAACCGGTCATTTCTTCTGAAAGGAGGAGCAGCATATAAGATCGGATATCTGAGACACGAGGAGGATATTCCAATGTCGAGGAAACAAACTCGGACACGAACTGAGGGACGGGAACTGATCATGGAACGAAGTTTTGATGCGCCGAAAAAGCTGGTTTATGAAGCCCATGTCACTCCGGACAGCGTTGCCCGCTGGTGGGGACCAACCGGCTGGGAGACTCATAGCACCGAAATGGCAGTCGAACCGGGTGGTGTGTGGCATTATTGCATGCGCTCTTCGGAAGACGGCCAGGAGGCATGGGGCAAAGCGACCTATCAGGAAGTGGTTCCTGACGCACGGCTGGTTTATGTGGATGCCTTTGCGGACCAATACGGCAATGAACTGGCAGAAATGCCAAAAATGCTGATTCAGGTGGATTTCTCCGAAGAGGGCAAACAAACGAAAATCACTTCCCGCACGCTTTTTGATTCGGAAGAAGAATTACAGAAAATCATTGATATGCAGGCCGTTGAAGGCATGTCGGAAACTTATGACAGACTGGATGAATTCTTGCATGACCAGCAAAAAAACAAGGAAGAAGGTTAAGCATGATTACAAAAATGTTCCCTTATTTGAATTTTGACGGACAAGGCCAGGAAGCGGCCCACTTCTACACCGATGTCCTGGATGGTGACCTGGTCGGGCTCATGACTTATGGCGATGCAAACGGCGATGATATGGAAGGCATACCGGAAGAAGCGAAAGATATGGTCATGAACGCCCAAATCGTTTTGAAGAATGGTGATTACCTCATGATTTCGGATGTGCCGCCTGGCATGGGGATTTCCTACAGGAAAGCAATAATGTGTCGCTTACTTTGACACTCGATGACAAGGAAGAAGCAAGGATCATTTTCGGAAAGCTGGCAGAAGGCGGTATGGTCAGCATGGACCTGCAGGAAACATTCTGGAGCCCTCTATATGGAAATCTGATCGACCGCTTTGGCATCGAATGGCAGATATCCGTGGATCCTGAAACAGGAAAATAAAGATCAGTAAAAGCCAGTTTCCTGAATTGCTCAGGAAGCTGGCTTTTTTGATCAGGATTTATAATCGTCCATTTTCTCTTCTTCGAGTTGATCGACTTGTTCACGGAGCTTTTCATATACTTCTTTGCGGATTTCGTCTTTGCGTTCCGACTCCTGTCTGAAATGCTGCCTCACTGTTTCATAACGTGTATCGATCAGTTCGAGGTAACGGTCCACTGCTTCTTGGTCTTTAAATTTCCCAAGTTCTTTCAGATCGTAATGAATGGCGTACATCTCATTTTTGGAGGCCAGGGAAAGGAAGCTGACATCGTTGTTGGCTGCCAGGAGCTCGCCGTAAATATCGTTGCTTTGCGAAAGGATATCCAGTTTCCTGTCATTCCCCCAGGCCAGCCACTCCCAATAGAGGCGGCTGTATTCCTGCTCGAGATATTCGTTCAATTCACTTTCGGAATAAACCGATTTGTATTGGCCATTCCCTGCTTTAGCTACGGCTTCCAGCTGTTTCTGCCCTTCATTGTCCACATCGAATCCGATAATGTTCACTTCCGCTTGAATGTCCGATTCGTTCAGCGATGCAGCAGCCGCAACCGGATCACCGTCGCATGTCTCGATGCCGTCACTGACAACGTAAACCACATTGCGCACGTTGTCGCCTTTATGCTCTTTCAAATCCGTTTCAGCGGCTTCGATGGCTCCTGCCAGAGGCGTCCATCCAGCAGGATTGAATTGATCGAGTGATTCTGCGAATTGCTGCTCATCATAAGCGCCGAGGTCGTAGACGACTTCGTTGCTCGCACAGGACATCGCCTTGTCAGCGTCCGTGCCTGTTCCTTCATGTCCATAAACGCGCAGCATGATATTTGCCCCTTCCGGGAGGTCGGATGCATATTTTTCAATCGCAGACTTTGCCAGTTCCATCTTCTGGCCGCCGCTTACTTCTCCCGCCATGCTTCCACTTGCATCCAGCAGAATGGCGACATTGACCGTTTCTGTGTCAGGAATGTCAATTTCATCTTCTGGAGTTGCAGAATCGATTTTAATGACCGGATCCACTTCATTTATGATCGTGGCCGCTTCTTCCACATCCGCCGCTAATAAGGTGACTGCCAGCGAATAGGCTTCTTCCCCTGTCATTCCGGCAGGTGCCGCTTCCAGTTCTTCATTCAATTCCTCTTTTTGCTGATCAGTCATTTCATTGGGAACATACTTCCCCTTTTCTTTCACCATTTCTTCTACATTATGTATGGCTGCTTCCGGAATATCGCTTTCTTCTTTTTCCGCGGGAGCTGCTGCCTCTTCATCACTTTCTTCGACCGCTGCCACCTTCTTTTCAGCCGCTTGCTCCTTTTCCGCCACCGCTTCTTCATCAGCTGTCGAACAGCCAGCAAGAATTGCCAGCAGCAATAGAGCTATCATAAACCATTTCGCTTTGGTGAGTTCCATAAAAATCAATCCTCCTAATCTGATTCTACCGTTCTGTTACGTTCAGAGAAATCTATGGTTTCATTATTATGGAAATTCAGTACTTTGGAACTGTAAGATACAGGAATAAAGACAGAAACTGCACTCAGTAATTAACTTGTTTAAATCGGGTATGATAAATACATGAGCATCCAATTAAAGGAGGATTCCATATTGCATTTAGAACCGATTCCAGATCACATACAACCCGGGTTGAAGATATTGTTCGTCGGTTTCAACCCCAGTATCCGTTCGTCAGAAACCGGTTATCATTACGCGAATCCGAATAACCGTTTCTGGAAAATCCTCTTTCTCGCAGGCATTACGCCACGAAAATTCCGGCCCGATGAAAACAGCAAACTGCTGGAGCTCGGGCTTGGCCTGACGAATATTGTGCCTCGTCCTACAAAGGAAGCCGCCGAGATCACAAAAGAGGAATACCGCATCGGCGCGGAAAAACTGAAAAAAAAGATCCAGCGCCTTCAACCGGCCGCTGTCTGTTTCGTCGGCAAAGGCGTCTATCAGCAATACAGCAAAAGACGCCTCGTGCCTTGGGGCGAACAGAATGATCCGGTCATTCCCGGAATCGCTGAATTCGTTGCGCCTTCGTCCAGTGGACTTGTACGGATCAAACAGGATGAAATTGTCGCGATTTATAAGGGCCTGCAGAAATATCTGTAGCTTCACTTAAAAGATCACGATAATTAAACATCAAATTAAGATAATTATTTATTGATATTCAATAAATAATAGTGTATTATCTCATTAATAACAACTACAAGATGAGGTGTTCTTAATGAAACGGACTTCAACTACCGTATTAAAAGCCGCCGTTTTTCTCGTCGGTCTTCCGGTGCTTGCTGTGTGCATTTACGGATTATCCCGATTTGATCCGAATTCGCCATACTGGGCTCTTCCGGAACTCGAAAATTTACAGTACCCGTTGTTGATCGGCATGTATATCGGCATGATCCCATTTTTCATCGCGCTGTACCAATCACTGAAACTGCTTAATTACATCGACCGGAACGAAGCTTTCTCCATTCTTTCGGTAAAGGCAATCCGCAATATCAAACGTTGTGCTGTTGCCATCATCATTGTCTATCTGATTGAAATGCCGTTCCTTTATATGCTGACCATGGCAGATGATGCGCCAGCCATCATCATGGGATTGTTCGTCATTTTCGCGTCGCTTGTGGTCGCGGTGTTTGCTGCCGTTCTCCAGAAGTTATTGCAGGATGCCATCCGAATCAAATCCGAGAACGACTTGACGGTTTGACAGTAATTATAGGAAGAAATTATGGAAGATTACCAATCTCTGGTGGTCTTTTTTTAGACGTCAATGATTCTGCCATTTGGGTTTGCGTTATATACCTCTTTATTTGCAATAAAGCAATTTCATCGAATTCAATAATATTTTAACTATGAAAAAAGCCACCGCAAGAGCGATGGCATGGCACAAAATAGTTTTAAAAAGTTTCCACTTCCAATGTCTTGCCCTGCGACTCATAGCCTTTCATGTACTTGATGCGGCGCTGTGCCGAAGTTGCGTTGACCTGTTCATCCGCGTGATAGGAAGAGCGCACCATCGGCCCTGCTTCGCAATGGCTGAAGCCTTTCGACAACGCAATTTCCTTCAGTTCAGCGAATTCATCCGGGTGGTAATAGCGCTCCACATTCAGATGCTTCTTGGTTGGCTGCAGGTACTGGCCGATCGCCATGATGTCTACGTTGTGCGCGCGCAGATCATCCATTGTTTCGATAATCTCTTCCTTCGTTTCTCCAAGCCCGACCATGATGCTCGACTTGGTCGGCGTGTTCGGCGCAATTTCCTTGACCCGCTCCAGCAACTGAAGTGAACGGTCATACATCGCCCGCGCACGCACCCGCTTCGTCAGGCGTCTGACGGTTTCGATATTATGGTTGAAAATATCAGGCGCACTGTCCATCAGCGTGTGGAGGCTTTCGTAATCGCCTTTCATGTCGGATGGCAGAATCTCCACAGTCGTTGCCGGCATTCTTCTCCGGATCGCCCGCACTGTCTCGGCAAACACTGCTGCGCCCCCGTCATTCAAATCGTCCCGTGCCACTGCAGTGACCACGACATGTTTCAAGCCCATGATTTCAACTGATTCCGCGACGCGTTCCGGCTCGCCCAGATCAAGCTCGTTCGGCAAACCTGTTTTGACCGCGCAGAAGCGGCAGCCTCTCGTGCAGGTGTCCCCAAGAATCATGAAGGTGGCGGTTTTGCGCTCACTCCAGCATTCATGGATATTCGGACACCGTGCTTCCTCGCACACCGTGTTCAGCTTTTTCTCCCGCATCAATTTCTTGAGTCCCGTGAACGATTCGTTCGTATTGATTTTCACCTTCAGCCAATCCGGTTTCCGTATGTATTCTTCTTGTTTCGACATTTAAACTCCTCCTATTTTTCAGTTGAGTAACTCCAATCAAGATTTTTATACTTCGTTTCCGCCAGCTGATTGATTTCCACCAATTTTGCATCTGACAGCGCAAGCGGTTCCAATTTAATGCCCAGCCCTTTTTCAAAGCCTTTTTTAAAAGCGGCCTTCACTTCATCGAAGACAAAGGATTTGCCGGTCGCCGCGTTGATGGATATGGCTTTTTCCTTGAACGCTTCCCTTGCCCGATGTTTTATTTCGCGTGAAGGATAACTGAATAAATCGAATAGCTTCACGCTGTCAATTTCAATGGGAATGGAGCCATGCTGCAGGATGATTCCTTTCTTTCTCATCTGAGCGCTGCCGGCGGCTTTCTTGCCATCGACCAAAAGTTCATACCAGGACGACTTATCAAAGCAGACAGCTGAATCCGTTTTCTCCATCGATGACTCCGGTATTGCAAACTCTGAGCTGATGCCAAGTTCCCGGTAGCCTTCCAATAAACCTTTCGAAATAACCGAATAAGCTTCCTTCACAGAACGCGGCATCGCCGGATGAGATTCAGGCACCACTACACTGTATGTCAATTCCTGGTCGTGCAGCACAGCGCGTCCGCCTGTCTGCCTTCGGACGATTTCCGCTCCGTAAGCTGACGCCTGCCCGAAGTCGATTTTTTTATCGGCATCCTGAAAACGGCCTATTGAAATGCCAGCAGGTGACCAGCCGTAAAACCGGATGGTTGGTCCGATTTCCCCTTTTTCCAGCCATTCCAGCATCAATTCATCCAGAGCCATATTGAAAGCTGGGCTATTGTGGCCGGAATCGATGAATCCCCAAATTTCCTCCATCGCTTCTCCCCCTTTTTTGCACAAAAAAATACACGGCTTCCATAGAAATGGACAGCAGTGCAAAGTGGTTGCATCCGAACAAGCATGCATTTACCACTTCCCTCCGCCGGCATAATCCAGATCAGGTTCAAAGGGTCCAAGCAATGCTTGTCTCAGCCCGAAAAGCGGCTCCCCCAGTGCATAATTTATTTGTTACCCAAATCCTATCATAAGGTAACAGAAAAACAAACCTCTTTTTTATTTTCATCTGACAGGAAGGTTTTAGAACGTTGCTGTCGAATAAAAAGATTAGAATAATCAAAGAGGAGTAGATTCCATGCCGAACACGGCTTTGTTGATAATTGATGCTCAAAACGAAATGTTCGACCCTGCCAATCCTGTCCATGAAAGCGAGCGGCTGCTCGGAAATCTGCAGATGCTGATCCAAAAAGCGCGTTCAGCGAACGTTCCGGTTATCTACATCCAGCATAACGACGCCGGACTTGTGGAAGGCACCGATTTCTGGCAGATTCATGAGTCGCTGCAACCGCAGCCAGATGATGTAGTCGTCCAGAAAAAAACGCCGGATTCGTTTCATGAAACGACGCTTTTGGAACAATTGAAAAGACAGGGGATTCAGAATCTCGTCATCGCTGGCAACCAGACGGAATACTGTGTAGATGCTACTACGCAAAGCGCCGTCAGGCATGGCTTCCATGTGACGCTGGCAAAAGACGCCCACGGCACCTGGGACTCGGAAACGATGAGCGCAGAACAGATCATCGAACATCATAATGAGATGTTGAGCAACTCAGCTGAACTGCGCGAGACCCGTGACATCCAATTTACGGACTGAATTCATTGAAGGAGGAAAGCGCCTTTTTTACTGGTGCTTTCCTTTATGATTTCAAGAATGCGACGTCATCGGAAATGTAAAGTAGCGTGGCAAGCCGCTTGGCGCTCGCCGAATAAATAGACGGTCACTTGCCGTATTTATTTCTTTGGAATAGATATCATCATTTTGAAATTCCGGAGTAAAATATAAATGAATGTTTTCCGTCTCTTTTGAAACAATATATGGGAGAATGTTTTTGGCATCTACAGCACTTTTCGAAATTATGTCATAGACATGCAGATTTCCATCAGCTTCTTCGAAGATAACAATCAGATCTAGTTCACTCACATAATAAAGAGCTTCCGCATATTGCAGCAAGTAGTGAAAACAAAGCAGGTGTGCATTGTTTCTGACACCCAAAACTGCAGAGACAGGTACTCTGTTTTCCGCAAAATCTTTTAATAAGGTAAAATCCTTCTTTACGTCGAGTTTTCGGATAGTATTTGCAATCGCCGGCCCCAAATCACTCCTCTTCATTTTAAGCTTGGTTTCCACTATTGCTTCAAATCCAAATTTAGGATAAAACTCCAATACGGAATCATTAGCGAAGAGATAGATGAACTCACATTCTTCTTCATATTTTGCTATGACAATTTCCATCAGTTCAGCGGCCAATCCCTGATTACGGTAATCGGGATGGGTCATCACAGTTCCCAATTGAATCGCTTTTACGTCTTTGCCGTTTAGAACCAGGTTCATCTTGTTGACGGAAACATTGGCGACAACCCGATCGCCGTCATTATATGAATAACAAATGTAATCCCCATTCCAACACCCCGCTTCGATCCATTTGCTGAAATCCAGTCCAAATACCTGCTTTGAAAGCTCATTAAAACTTCCCCTGTATTTCATATTCGAACGATAATCAAAAATCAATTGGTAATTTGACATTAGGCTTCCTCCGTTTTTAAACAATCCGTTTGAAATTTATTATTTTCAGTGCTTGAAAATTTCAATGAGTTCCCAATTATCTTTCAAAACCGCCTTCCGAATGGAGTATCTGTCCCGTGATCCAGGCAGCATCATCACTTGCCAGGAACTTCACCAATTTCGCCGCATCTTTCGGCTCACCCGCACGGCCGAATGGAAATCGCGGCTGCAGCGCATCCTGTATGTCGGGTGTCATCCATCCGCTGTCGGTGGGTCCTGGATTCACCGCATTGACAGTGATGCCAAGCGGTGCAACTTCCGCTGACAGAGTGATTGTCAATGCATCAACTGCCCCTTTAGTCGTTGCATAAGCCAGTTCTCCCGGCATCGGACCTTTAAACTGTCCTGATGTGAGATTGATAATCCGTCCACCGGATCCTTTCGTGAATCGTTTCGCAAAACTGCTGCTTAATATTGTCGTGGCCAGAACATTCACTCGGTAATGCCGATCCAGCCCTTCTATGGTCAAAGTTGAGTAATCGGTATCCGTCGAATAGGCAGCGTTGTTCACCAATATATCAGGTTGGCCAAGCTCGTTTTCAACCTGTTCCAACAGAGATGACAATACTTCCGGCTGAGACAGGTCCACTTCCAAAGATGCCACTTTCACGTCGAACCGCTCCAATTCCTCCTTCAACTCTACTGGTTCGTCCGGCTCAGATTTCCAAGGCATGCTGTTGTCATATGCTGTCCAATAAGTGAAAAAGATACTACATCCATTTTCAGCCAATTCCCTGCAGATTGCAGCCCCGATGCCATTCAGGCGGCCCGCACCAGTGATAATGGCAAGTTTGCCAGTGAGTAGTCCCATTCCGTATCCCTCCATCCTTTTTTCTTCAATAATTTTCGTTTAGCGGTCTCACCTGATGTGTCTGTTTCATTGCCTCAGATAAATCCATGTCGGGAAGTTCCTGAGCGATAAGGTCGAAAACTTCCTGGATGACTGCTTCAAGCGTTCTTATTGCATCCTTTGGGTTGCCGATGAATACAGATTCCATGCGTTTTATTATGTTTTCCGGTTTTACGGACATGCCATCCAGCGCATTCCGCTGCCATTTAAAACCGGGATGCACAATATATTGCCGGTTCAACGCGAATAAAATCGACATGATTTTTGTCTCCGCATCGGCCATCACTTTATAAAGCATCAGCCAGTCTTTCCGGTACAGCAAAGCCTCCCTGTTGCTCCAGCGGCTGCCGAAAATAATATTCTCTTCAATCATTGTCTTTCTTAATCCGTCCGGATAGTTTTGTACCCTTCCTTTCATCTCTGTGATCAGTTCGTGCCCTTCGAGTGCCTTGCCATAATTGACTGCAGCCGCAATACATTGGATCTCAGGATCAGTGTCGAAAAAATCGACAGTCTTTGTGATGAACCTTTGAATGGCTGCAGTCAGGAAGTTGCTGATTTCCAGCTTTACTCCATTTGTTAAATAGGTTTCCGACCACTCTTCGTCCTCATAAGGATGGAAATCAAGCACGGTGCCATTCGATTTCATGATAGGTGTTTTCCTGTATGTGTCTGTTGGCGGCTCTTTCCAAAATACCAGCAATTCAATATCCGAATATTTGTCCTGCCATCCTCTTGAAACGGATCCGCCAAGCAGCACTCCCTCCACTTTCGGATTTTCTGCATATAATCGTGCAAGCTGGTCTGCCATTTCTTGCAGATCTGCCATTGTATTACCTCCCATCGCTAAATTACATTTCATATCTGCCCGGTTTCTTTCATTTCCATATAACTTTAGCATAGCATTTTGTCGGTAGAAGCTTTTTATCGCTACATTCTTTATAACAATAAATTAGGGACTTTATACACATTAAAAATAGATATATACCGGGACCTTTAAATGTTAATATATAGAAAACTTCCAAGTACGCAATTTCTTGAATGCATCTTGAAAGTAAGAACCCGAGGCGAAAAATACAAGTCAGAGCTGAATCCAGCGAACCACTCCACTTTTTCAATCGGCAGAAATGCAGTTGCAATCAATTCAAATGGAAAGTGGAGGAAGCTATGAAAGTATTGTGGAAAATAGTGATTTTATCGGTTTTATTCCTTGGCTTCAGTATTGGAAGCTATTGGCTCATCTTCAGCCAGGGCCTTGTACTCGGCATTTTGATTTCGTTCATGCTTCTGGTGCTTTGTTTGGCAGGCCTTGCCTTCAGCCTTTATGGAATCGAAAACGGCCAGCTTGAAAAAATATGGCTCAAGAGCCGGATGGAAGTCGCTGCCTTATTGATTTTAACGGTTTACCTGAGTTCGGCAATTGGCCTGTTTGCTGCAGCCAACACTTTTTTGGAGGCTAAAGAGCTAACCAAGGATTTTTCAGCTGCTGAAAAGACGAAAATGCTGGCTTCTGCACTTTGGCACAGCAATTCGAATTCAAGTACGATTGGCAGTATTGAAAAGAATGGTGTGGTTTATTCCTTCACGGCTTCGACTAAAGATGAAATCGATAAGATCGATGAATTTCTGGAAGAGGAAAAAGGGCGGATTGCAGAATTCTATGACAATGAAGAAATGGGTGACTTGACGATAGTCTTCCATGACGATTTTGACACGTTGTCTGAAGCATCCGGCTACGAAGAAGCCATGGGTTATTATGATTATTACAGCCAGGAAATCCATTTGGTGCCGGATGACTACTCATGGGACATCGTTCTACTCCATGAATACAGCCACCACCAGAGCCATTTGTATTCACAGGAATATGGCCTGTCTGAGACTCGGCTGCCTTTATGGTTTGAAGAAGGCGTCGCCGACTATCTAGCCGGTGAGACAAGTGATTGGTATGCGCTTGAAGATGTGGAAGTCACTGATTTCAAACTGCTGGATTACGACTATTCGTTCCATAATACGTATACACGCAATTACGATCCGTACGTGCAAAGCTTTTTGGCGGTGCAGTCGTTGGTCAATGAACACGGCGAGGATTTATTGCCGACATTTCTCTCTGCCAAAATGCCGAGTGAATTCTACGCTATGCTTGAAGATGCGACCGGTATGGAGTTGATTGAATTCCAGGAAACTTTCCTCGATGACATGATTGAAGAAAGCACTGCCGAACAGGCGAATTATGATGCGGCTTATGAAGCAATGGAAAAAGGGAACTACGAAGAAGCGGCAAAAATCATGGATGAACTGAATGCGACCGCATCGGAAGAAGACTTGAACCACTTGTCCTGGATGCAAATTGACCTTTATCTATTGCAGGATCAATTGGACGAAGCCATCACTTTCATGGAAGATCGCCTCGAAAACGGAAATCCCGATTACCGTCTGGATGACCTCATCACGTTAGCGGAAATTTATCTGCTTGTCGATCCGGCAGTGTCCTTGGAATTGGTCAGGGAAGCGGATGCGATTTCACTTGAAGATGAAGACATGGAATTTGGTTATTTCGATACGGCAGCTTATCTGGAAGCATATGAGCTGATTAACTCTTCATCACCTTATGAAGGGTATATGATTCTACTGGATGAGGAACTTCTTTATTACGAAACCATCATCGAGAAAGTGGAAGACAAGGTGGCGGAAGAATTTCCGGAAGCAAGCTGAGCGATATGAAATAAAGCAGGTTCCCCTGATGTGGAAGCCTGCTTTATTTATTGCTTTTATATGTATGATTTTTGCCGAATGATCATAGAATCCTGTGAGTGATCATAGAATCTCCTGAGTGATCATAGAATCCTGTGAGTGATCATAGAATCCCCTGAGTGATCATAGAACACCAAAAACCGCTCATAGAGTCCGACCAGCTTTTCAAAAATTAAAGAAAGCAGGCTCCGCTGACTTGCGGGCCTGCTTTTCTGGTGAAAAACTTGCTTGCCGATCATAAAAGCTCCTTTGCAGATCACAAACTAATGCTTGCCGATCACAAATCCTGCTTTGCCGATCATAAACTGATGCTTGCCGATCATAAATCCTCCTTTGCCGATCACAAACTTCAAATTACGTAGAAAGTTGACGTTCTACTTTACGGTTGACCGACTATTTTAGGCTCCTGCAGACACTTTCCTGAAAAACTGCCAAAACACAATAATAATCTGGAATATCATTGAAAAGAAGGCTCCGCACAAACGCGGAGCCTTCTTCTAAAACTCGTAGCAATCAAAATTTCGAGGAAGCTACTGCTGTTTATTCACCGGAATCCAGATTTCGCTGTATACCTTCTCAAAATCGCTCATGTCCCCATTAAAGGAGATTTCCGGCCCTTCCCTCAATTCATAATTAGAAGAAGGCAGCCATTCGGAAAAGATTTTCGCCCACGTTTCCTGTAGAACGCCCGGGAATGGCCCTTCCATTTTGAAAATAGCCCAGCTGCCAGCAGGAACATTCACCACATCAAACTCTCTGAAATCAGCATCCAAAGTCGTGATGGATCCGATGAGATGGTCGAGTTCACCTTGTTCTTCATTGCGCCCCGCGTCAAAGTTAAAGGATGCGTTCACCACTGTTTTAACTTCGGTATTCCGCATCTGAGCAAGTTTTTCACGCTGCTCCGGTGTGATGGAACCAGCCATATTCATGATTTCCTGATTTTGCCCTTCAAAAACAATCGGCACCCTCTTTTTAATGCCTACCAATTTAAAAGTGTCTTTTTCTGCGATACTGTAATCCATATCCATTCCTCCTTGAATCGTCAATTGGAAAGTCAGGCGCGGAAACAGCTTCAAGCTCCCACTGTTCTTCACTTCCGACGGATGCACGCCCGACCATTCACGAAAAGCGCGGCTGAAACCGTCCGCCGAATCGTAGCCGTATTTCACAGCCACATCCAGTATGCGTCCGCCGCCCCGCTGCAAATCGAATGCCGCCAGCGACAGGCGCCGGTTACGGATATAGCTGCTCAGCGTCATACCGGACAAATATGAAAAGAGCTTCCGAAAATGGTATTCCGAAACGCCCGCTATGTCCGCGACTTCCTGGAAATCGATATCACTGTCCAAATGCTCTTCCATATACTGCAGCGCTTCGTTCATATCCTTCAGCATGTTCATAACCTGACCTCCTTTCTTTAACAATTCTATTCGGAATAAAAGAGGCTCATCCGATGACGCATGTACAGGAAATGTCGACTCCCGGAAATATTATCCTTCAATTCTCCCGAAAACCTGTATCCCGCATCACTACACCATATGCCCGGCCCGGCAGCGAAGCTTTCAGTTCCGCCATCAGCCGCTCCAGTTCAGCCGAAAATACTTCATACTCTTCTTTCGCGAGCACCAGCCTCAAAAGGCCCACCATCGAATAGACCGTCCCCTTACCGAGGCTCCCTGCCGACAATCTCAGCCTTGCATCGACATCACCGAGTTCTTCCGGATGCGCCAGCCGATAACGGTACAGCACTTCTTCGTGCGCCGATTTATTGCGGTAAGGGAAAGCGATGCGCAGCAAGGCATCCAGTTCACTCGCCTTTAATTGCAACGGTTCATACTCTTCGCTGAATTCGTCGGCAAAATCCTGCGCAATGCGCTCGCGCAGTTCATCATCGATTACGGAATAGAAATTGGTGATCTGCCCAAGCGACAGGAAATTGACGAGCACCCATAACGGGACGTTCCTGTGCTTGTCGAAAAACTCGCGGATAGCCGGATACTTTACGCGGTCACGTTTCTTGTGGCTCTTGATCAAATTGTAAAGTGTCGAGATGATGCGGTCACGTTCGTGATGGCGCTCCTTGTCCGCGCTGTAATGAGCCGGTTCGAGGAAAGAATCCATCTCTTTGAACTTCTCCGAAAAGCGGTACGCCACTTTCGTTTTAATATTCTTTTCGAATTTCAGCAATTCATTAAGCATCAGCATCCGCAATTCACGGTCGAAACGGTACAGCGCGTATATATGCCCGAACTCCGTCCCCGCCTGGTACTGTTCCTGCCCGTATGGATTCAATCGCTCGTCCCGCTCCAGAAACGGTTCCTTGTAACCGTCAATCAGCGCGTAGTAGTTTTCGCGCGACAACACGCGTCGGGCTGCCGCCTTATCCGGCACCAACAGTCCGCGGTTCTGCAATATCGTGATCTGTTCATCATGGGAAGCAAATACTTTCATGGGTTTCATCCTCTGCAACTGGTAGTTTCTTTTACTGTAAGCGAGTTTTTGATTTTAATAAACCCTTACAAACAGAAAAACCCGCAGACATCTGTTTGTCTGCGGATTTTTCCCAAACGTCGATCAGTTGAATTCCACCGTATCGTTCATCTGTTTTTTATCGCCTTCATCTTCATTGCCAGTCAGCTTTTTAGCGAAATTCTTAACCGTTTTCGCCATATTGCCCGATTCCCAGTATTCCGCGGTTTCGGCAGTCACTTTGATCAGAATGACGTTCGGATCATCATATGTCGTATTCAGCATTTTATCGAAAACCGGATTCCAATATTCCTTTTTGCGCTCCAAGTCATCGATGAACTGAGCAGAACCGCTGATCGATACATACGATTTGCCGGCATAGGCCACGTTGACCGCAGGGTTATGCAGGATTTCCTGGTACTTGTCCGTGTCTTTTAAAGTCAGGAACCACAGTTCACCGTCAAATTCCGCTTCCTGCGTCTGAAGCGGGCGGGACACCGGTTTACCATCGACAATCGTTGTGAACATCGCGACTTCGATATCCTTGATCAAATCATTGACGATTTTCAATTCCTCTTTGTGTGTCGGTGCATTGTCAGCCATAACTTAAATTCCTCCTTGTGTAATTTAATTTCCACTTATTTACTGAGTCTTCCCGCTTTCCCAGCCGAATAAACAGGCCGGAGTTTCTTCTGATTAGCCCCTTTTGGAATCGGGTACCCGTATTATGGGAAGCATACAAAAAATATCGTATGCAATAAATAAAACAGGAGGCAGATTTTATTATGAGTAAAACAGCAATTATTACAGGTGCAGGCAGTGGACTGGGACAATCAACAGCACTGCGCATGGCACAGGACGGCATCAATATCGCAGTGGTCGATGTAAATGAGGAAGGCGGCAACGAGACCGTCAGCAAAGTGAAAGAACTCGGCGCGGATGCCCTCTTCATCAAAGCCGATGTTTCGAAAGCGGACGAAGTGAAAAATTACGTGGACAAAACGGTGGAGCATTTTGGCTCAATCGACTATTTCTTCAACAATGCCGGCATTTCAGGAAGCGGCAAATACTTCCTTGCAACCGACATCAAAGAAATCGAACAGATTGTCGGCATCAATATGCTCGGCGCGCTTTATGGCCTTCGCTATGTTGCGGAAGTGATGGTGAAAAACGGTGGCGGTTCAATCGTCAATACGGCATCAAGTGCCGGCGTAATCGGCCAGGATACCGTCGTCACTTATTCAGCGACCAAGCACGGCATCGTCGGCATGACGAAATCACTTGTGGCCGAGTACGCAAAAGACGGTTTGCGCGTCAATGCCGTAGCACCGGGACCAACTGAAACGCCGATGGTCAAAGCTTATTTCGATGCCAATCCGGAGATGAAAAAGAACGCGGAAGCCGGTATCCCTCAAAAACGCCTTGGCACAGCTGACGAGGTTGCGGAACTTGTGAACTTCCTGCTGACGTCGAAAGCACAATACATCAACGGTGATGTGATCCGCATCGATGGCGGCTTCACGAGCACGAAATAGGAAGTCTAATTTAATTTCCTGAGTTTTGGAAGGCAGAAAGCTTAGTGCGCTTTCTGCCTTTTAATATAGCATTGTCACACAATGGACACTTACTAATCCCCTTTTCTGTTTGCTATAGTTAGCAACAGTCTTGTAAAGACGGCAACAGGAAAAGGGGATAACAGATACCATGCACTTAGAGAAAAGACTGCCGCGAAACGGCAAAGAAGGACTTTTATACGGCACGATCATTTCAACACTGACGGTTTTTTTCATGACAACTTACAGCGCCATTTATTTTGCAGGCGATTTTAACGGTGAAGTAGCCTTTACGATTCTGAAGATGCTGCCGATCATCTGGATCATCGTCATGATTATTGAACCTGCCATTTTCGGCCGGATTGCAGAGGCTTTGACGGCAAAATTCACGAAGCCGGAAGACAGCTTCAACTCGAAGATCCTGTTCCGTATCCTGTTTACCGTACTCGGCATGTCTGCAGCAATGACTTTAATCGGTGACGTTGTCGGTAACGGCTTCCACTCAGAACTGTTCAGCAACTGGCTGCATAACTGGCCGCGCAATTTTGTTATCGTACTGGCAGCCGAAAGCCTGGTCATCCAGCCAATTGCCCGGTTCGTCATGGTGAAACTGCATGAATCACAGGATGAAAAAGCACTGGCTGCCACTGAAGTGGATGGTCAAGTTCTTTAATGGAAACAAACAAAGCTCCCTGGCCGAATAACGGCCAGGGAGCTTTTCAATTTAGCTATTGGGATTAAACTTCCACTTCTTCGTCGATTTCCACCATTTTGAATTTGACCATCCGTTCCCATAAAGGTCCAGGAATATCAAGCTTGCCGACCATTTCTTTTGGCACGTTTTCATTAATTTCATTTTCTTTGCCTTGCTTCACTTTTTCCGTCCATTCAGGATCGGCCAGCGCCTGGCGTCCCATCACGACGATATCCGCTCCTTCTTCAAGAGCCGCGACCGCTTCCACGGGTTTCTTCACGCTTCCGACGACGACAAATGCCACACGGCCAGCAATCTTTTCGGAAAGGATTTCGACAATGCTGCCTTCCGCCTTATCGTTATGCGGCAGTTTTTGGAAGTCCATCAACGATACATGCAGATAATGAATCCCCCCGTCAATCAATCGATCAGTCAGGATTTTTGTCTCTTCGATCGTATAGCCGATGCCTTCCTCGCTGTATTCTTCCGGCGATAGACGGTAGCCGATGATGAATTGATCATCTGCAAATTCTTCTGCCACTCGTTTCACTTCCGCCAATACAGCCAGCGGGAATTTCAGGCGGTTCTCAAGGCTTCCGCCCCACTCGTCTTCACGGCGATTCGTGATTTCCGACACGAATTGCTGAATCAGATAGGTGTTTGCACCATGGATTTCAACGCCGTCAAAACCGGCTTCGATCGCACGGCGTGTCGCTTCACCGAAGTCACGGATGATGTCCATGATTTCATCTGATGTCAATGCGCGGGGTGTCGGTCTGCCAGCAGGACCTTCTACAGCGCTTGGCGCAACCGTTTCATTGGTTTTAATCAGCGACGGCTGTCCTTGGCGTCCGCCGTGCTGTATTTGGAGAATGGCTTTATTGCCATTCGCTTTCATCGCGCTCGCCATCTGTGTCAATCGCGGCAGAACCTCATCCTTGAAAGCGACGAACTGGTTCGGAAATGCAATGCCGTTTTCAGATACTGCAATGCACGCTGAGATGAACAGGCTGCCGATATTCGAGCGGCGGTGGTAATATGCCAGTTCCTCGTCTGACACTGTGCCATCGGGGTTGCCGGAGTAGGTCGTCATCGGCGCAACGCCCAGACGGTCGCTTAACACTGCACCGTTCGGCAATTTTATTTCTTCGAATAAAGAGTTGAATTCAGGTTTCATATTTATATTCCTCTTTCCTATTTAAGTTCGTTATTTCAAAATAGCATAGCCTCCATTGCACTACAAGAATTCACGCTTGCAGGCTTTTATTTTTGATTCCATTCTTTTACAATGGTACGATTTTGCCGAATAGAACTTTGAGGAGGAATTTGAATGACACCGAAAACATATAAAGAAATTCAATTGGCCAACCGGCCTGAAGGAACGCCTTCCAACGAGGATTTTGCATTTGTCGAGAAAGAGATTGCATCACCCGGGGAAGGCGAAGTGTTGCTTAAGACCCTTTACCTATCCGTCGACCCTTATATGCGGGGACGCATGCGGGACGTGAAGTCATACGTTGCCCCCTATAAATTGAACGAAGCGATTTCCGGTGGCATCCTTGCTGAAGTCGTTGAATCGAATTCGGAGCTTCTGCAAAAAGGCGATATCGTCAACGGCACACTGAAATGGGCGGAGTACAATGTTGCCAAAGCGGAAAAAGTCCAAAAAGTGGATCCGACGATTGCACCGATTACGACGCGATTGGGTATTCTAGGATTAACGGGATTAACTGCTTATTTCGGTCTTCTTGATATCGGCAAGCCGCAGGCGGGCGAAACAGTCGTTGTTTCCGGCGCAGCGGGTGCAGTCGGTTCGGTTGTCGGCCAAATTGCGAAATTGAAAGGCGCCCGCGCAGTCGGCATAGCCGGTTCGCAGGAAAAAATCGATTATCTCATTAACGAGCTCGGTTTTGATGCAGCGGTCAATTATAAATCGGAAACCTTTAACGAAGATTTGAAGCAGGCTTTGCCTGATGGCGTTGATGTCTATTTCGACAATGTCGGCGGTGAAGTTTCCGATGCAGTGATCTGGGAACTGAACAATAAAGCACGCGTCGTGCTGTGCGGAACCATCTCTTCCTACAACACACCAGGTGCAGATATCGGGCCGCGCATCCAGTGGAAGTTCATCACGACCAGCTCTATGATGAAAGGCTTCACTCTTGGTGATTACGCTTCTGAATTCCGCACCGGTGCCGCTGATTTAGGGAAATGGCTGCAGGAAGGCAAATTAAAATACGAAGAAACAATCATCGAAGGATTCGAAAACACACCACAGGCATTTTTCGGTCTGTTTGAAGGATCAAATCTGGGTAAACAGCTGGTGAAAGTGGCAGATCCGGAGTTTGCGGAACTGTAGAGTTTAATTTTGAGGTGAAAAACTGGAGTTTTCTTGAAGTGGAAGTGGTTATAGTGTGTTTGTGATCGGCTACGGGTGATTTATGATCGGCTACGTGTCTTTTATGATCGGCTAGCAGCTGTTTGTGATCGGCTACGTATGATTTATGATCGGCTAGCAGCCGTTTGTGATCGGCTACGAGTGATTTATGATCGGCTAGCTGATTTTGACGGTTTCACCTTCTAAAGAGCCATCGATCCCCCACCGCTTCAATTTCGCTTCTCGAAAACCTTCAGTCATTTTAGAGCCCTCCGCCATCGCGGAGGGTTTTATTATCTAAATGAAGGGAAGCTAAGAATAGCGGTAAATTTGTTAAGCCAAAGGAACGAATTTAGTTTCTGTGTGAATGCATTTAGGGTGAACGGGTAAATAATGGATGTACGTAATAACCGAAACGAAAGGATGGAGTATGTAATGGCTTTTAACGACAAATTCAACGACGCCAAAGACAAAGCGATGGATAAAAGCAAAACTCATCTGGATGAAAACGGTAATGAGTATAAAGAAAAAGGCAAAGATTACGTCAATGAAAACAAAGACGACTGGCAAGACCGTGTGGCCGATGGAGACGATAAAGCTAAGGATTAATTATTGCGACTGTATGTTTTTGAAACAGCAGCCTCTTACGATTAAATTCAGTATAAGCCCGTTCCTTTGAAATCAAGGAGCGGGTTTTTATGTTAGGTTTCATGTGGAAGTCAGTTATTTGCTGACGTGGAAAAGCCTAATAAAATAGTGAGACTCTTTTTTCAAACAAAATTTATTTGAGAAGCAACTTTAAAAAACCAATCGCATTACTCTGCGCTGGTTTCTTCCATCAGTACAAGCAGTTTTCTGACCGTATTGACATTGCGGATGGTCACCAATTTATACAGTTTGGTCCCGATCACTTTTTGCATGCCGCTCTTGGCGGCATGCGCCTTATCGACGGACCATAAAACAGCGCCAGGGACATAGTTTACCCGGTCAATTTCCGGCTTGATAGTCAGTTCATCAAGTACTGCCGCATTATCCGCTTCCGGCCATAGGAACCAGACATCACTTTTCATGTCCTGATCGTTGGTCCAAGTTTCAGGGAGGCTTCCGGCTATCCGCCTAAATTCTTCAATGCTGTAAACCAGCACCTTTATGCTCAAATCGAATTGGGACAGAATTGCCGCTTCTAAAATCGATGGCAATTCATCCTGCGCGTGTTGATCGTCCGCAAAAATGATATTGCCTGAATTGATATAGGTCTTGACCGCAGACATCCCCGCTTCTTCAAACGTCTTTTTCAGCTCTTTCATATCCACTTTATTGTTGCCGCCTACGTTAATTCCTCTTAAAAGCGCCACATAGATCATCTTTCCGCCTCCTTCATCCAAGTCTCCCGTTTACTCCGCCACTATAACAATACTGTCCAGGCTTTCGATTCCCTCAACTTCAAGCATCCCATACAGGCTGTGCGCAAGTGATTGAATCCGGGGCGGAACATCGTTAAACGCCGGCTGGACACTCCTTGCATAATCCGCTTCCCACGTGCCGTCCTGTAAATAGCTGGCATCGACGCCAACTGTCTGATGGACTGTCCACCCTGCCGCCTCAAGCATGCCCTGCAATTGAATTGAATCGAATACATGCTGGATATTGCCGTCATTGTCAATGAATTCGCTGTACAGCGCAAGGATGGCTGTTGCTGCAAAATGCGGCCGCTGCGCCATACGGGTAAAATTGATATCCCATTCCGCAATGCAGATCCGCTTGGCCATACGCCGCAACTTTTTAAAGTAAGCGAAAAGCTGTTCCGGATTCCGGAAATACCATGAGGAGTGGGAAAGAATCGCCACATCGAAGCTCTCTTCAGGCACATCGAGCAAATCGGTCTGCAGCTGGAAATCGATGCGGCTGCCGAATTCAGAAGCGGCAATTGCTGAAGTCGCTTCCCCCACCGTTACAGGTGCACCATAATCCGGTGATGCAATATCTACTGCCAGCACATATCCTTCTTCTCCGACAGCATCCGCCAGAACAATTGTTGTATCTCCTTGGCCGCAGCCGACTTCAACGACGCGCATGCCTTTCTTCAAACCGAAGGCATCCACCACTGACTGCCGGTGTTTCAGCTGAATGCGTTGAATCTGATCGTCTCCCACAATTTTCATGCTTGCAAGTAAATGCTCCATTGCTTCTCCTCGATTCGTTCGATTGTTATAAATATATCGTTACTTAATTTTGCAGCGCGATGTACAATATCCGTCACCGTAACATGGCTGTATCCTTTTTCAATGATCAATTCAGTAAACGCCTTCTTGAAATGCTGCTTGGTGCGCAATGCCTGCGGGCTCAAGTTTTCATTATTCATTGCCATCCTTTTTCTCCTCCAGAATCGGCATTTTCCCGCAACTTGTCGATTTAAGCGACAAAGTGGAATTTTCTACTGATTGAGTCGCTATTCCCACGGGTATACAGTTAAGTAGCAGCTTTATTTTCAGTGTAGCATAATCAAAAAAAAGGAGAGATGGACAATGATTGATTACAAAGACAAAGTCGTCATCATTACAGGCGGAGGTTCAGGCCTCGGACGCGCTGCGGCGGTATCGATCGCCAAACAAGGCGGTAAGCTTGTTCTTGTCGATATGAGCAAAGACGGTCTGGAAGAAAGTAAAAAAGAGATCCTTGCTGCAGCTTCGGATGCGCAGATTGAAACCGTCGAAGCAAATGTCACCAATGAAGAAGATGTAAAGAATTATGTGGACTTTACAATCAGGAAATTCGGCAAGATTGATGGATTCTTCAATAATGCGGGCATCGAAGGCAAACAGAACCTGACTGAAGAATATGGTTCGGATGAGTTTGAAAAAGTCATCAATGTCAACTTGAACGGTGTTTTCTACGGCATGAAATATGTACTCAAAGTTATGAAAGAACAAGGCTACGGTTCAATTGTCAACACAGCTTCCGTCGGCGGGATCCGCGGGGTCGGCAATCAATCAGGCTATGCAGCGAGCAAGCACGGCGTTGTCGGTTTGACACGCAACTCAGGCATCGAATACGGGGAATTTGGCATCAGCATCAATGCCATCGCGCCGGGTGCCATCATGACTCCGATGGTCGAAGGCTCATTGAAACAGATGGCTGGCGATAATTGGGAAGCTGCCGGCAAAGAATTTGTCAGCGTCAATCCGATGAAACGTTTCGGTAAACCGGAAGAAGTCGGCAACCTTGTTGCATTCCTATTGTCAGACGCTGCTAAGTTCATCAACGCTTCTGTCATTCCGATCGACGGCGGGCAATCATATAAATACTGATTTTCAAGCATTCAAAAAAGCGTTGCAGCTAACCCACCCGGTTAGCCGCAACGCTTTTACTTTTCCTGTTATTCATTTCTGCGAGGGTTATTCGGACGCTCGTCCGACACCTTCTCGGAATATTCCTTGGCATCCTGCTGTTCATCTCTGCCTTTCACTTCTTCGTAATCCGTCGCATCGTTATCACCATCAAACGTTTCTTTCGCTTTATTGATCGCTTTATCAATTCCTGATTCCGGCGCACCTACCTGCTTTTCAGGCGTGCGGCCTGCTGTACCTTTTCTGGCCAATGAAATCCCTCCTGGTAAAAAGTATTTGCTTATAGTTTACCCGGTAACGCGGATTCTACTCCTGTTTTCAGAGGTTTGACTCAGGTGAGCTTCTGGCCGCAGTTCGGACAGAATTTGGCGCCATTTACTTTCTCGCCGCAATTCGGGCAGAAGTTCGGCGCTTTACCGCTGCCGGATTCAGTTCCGCTCTCTTGTTGACCGGAATTCCCTTCGCCGTCATTCGAACTTTTCTGATCATCCATCATTTCCTTCGCGATATTCATGCCCATCATCATTCCTGCCATATCTGATGCGGTATTCGATCCGGATGATTTGCCCATCGCATCGGCCACTGAAATCTGCTGGTACCGGGAAACGTCGCCAACCATGCCATGTGAAGCATTTTTATTGATCATATCCTGGATTTCTTTTGGATAATTGAAGCTCATGATCTGGAAGCCGGTGATTTTCATGCCGTCATCCATAACTTGCATATCAAGGTCGTCTTGAATTCCTTTTGAAATATCGTGTGCATTAGCCTGGAGATTGAACATATCCTTGCCTTCTTTTGGAATCCACTTCATCAATAATTGATCCAATACAGCAGTGATGCGGATTTTCACATCATCGACCGTATAACTCGTACGCACACCGGCAATTTTGTCGATAAGGTTGATGTAATCATTGACTTTGAACTGGAATGTTCCGTTCGCCCGGATCGGCATGCCGCCGGGAAGACCCGGTGCTGGGATGTTGATCGGATTCTGTGTGCCCCATCTGACCACAAACTCTTTCGTGTTGACGAACAGCACTTCGACCCGCATACCGCTGTTGAATCCGAAGCGGAATCCTTTTAATGTCGACAGGAACGGAACTATTTCCGATTCGATATCGTACTCTCCGTCTTCTTCAAAGATCCCTTCGATTTTACCGTTGTTCAGGAAAATCGCATCCTGTCCTGGACGGATGATCAAGCGGCTTCCCTTCTTCACTTCCTTGTTTGCCCATTTGTAAAAAATCATATCATCGCGGAACTCATCCCATTCCACGACGTCTGCGAATTGATTGCCGAAAAAAACCATATTGTTCATTCCTTCCTCTAATTCGTTTGGCGCTTAAAAGCTTCTGCCTCCGCCGCTGAAGGAACGGCCTCCGCCAGTCATGCCGCCTCCGCCGAACCCGCCGCCGCTGTTATTGTTCTTCGGAATTCTGCGCCTTGTCACGGTCTTATTGCGGAAACGGTCTGAATCTCTTGTGACGCGTGTGTGGTCACGGTCGATATAAGTTGCCGCCGTCGTCGTATTGCGGCCGCCGGAGTTGTAGAGCATAGTGCCGACAACGACACCGCCGAGCAATAGGGCCACCGCCGCCTGGAACCAGGTCTGGAAAAAGATGCTTTCGGGATTGACGCCCGGTTTATATTCCATATAGCGGTCGGCCGTTTCGATCGTTTCGCGGAATGCGCCGGCATATTGACCTTCTACCATATAAGGAGTGATCCGGTCGAGCACCAATTCAACGCGCTCATTATCAAGCCGCCGTTCGGCTGTACCGAAGCCGGCCAGATAGAATTCCCTGCCGCCGATGTCGATCGTCAGCAGCACTGCATTTTCTGTCCCGGTTTCGTCAGCCAGACCATCAAAAAAATTACCCATATATGTTTCGATTGGCAGACCTTCCGTGCTGTCAGTGGTCAGCAACAGAAATTCGGTTCCCTGCTCACGGCTCTTTTCGGCCGCGTATGCTTCGAGGTCGCTGATTTCAGAATCACTGAGCAATCCCGCCTGATCAAAGATGTGCTGATCCGTTTGCGCAAAAGCCGCCGTGCCCGTCAACAGCATCAATACTGCGAACAATAAAATCATCGCATTAATTTTAAACAGCGAATTCGTCACCAAAGAACACCTCCCACCAGATAGGAGATGGTTTTCAATACTGCAAAAGTCGAGACGGCAATGCCCATGAACCAGGCTGCCACTTTGCCGCCGCTGATCGGAGGCTTGCCGACCACTTTGCCGGTCTGGCCGTTCATCGCAAAAGTATGTTCTTTATTTTCAAAATCGTAATACACCATCCAGACCGGAAAAAGTGTGTAGTAAACCTTTTTCTTATTGGCATTGATCTGTTTGTTAGTGTAGCTGACTGTTGAATAACCGGAAATGGTGCTGCCGATGTAAGTATCGATATAAGGCACTATTTTCGATTCTATCCGCGAAAAAAGCGCATCTTCATCAAAATCATATTTTTCAGCCAGAAAACCAGCCAAATAAGGCATACGAAAATCTTTTAAATCACTGTAATCGTAGGGTTCCAGCTTATCCATCAGCTCATCGTCCATCTTTTCGGAAGCATCGGCGGGCACTTTCAGATAACTGAGATCGATTTCCCGGTAAACATCATAAAAGTCGGTTTCTGTGATGACAGTATCGCCTTGCTGATAGGTGCGCATCCGGGTTCCGATTGCGGCTACTTCGGCTTTGCCATCGATGTCATATAGCCAGAATGGCACATACATGCCCGTCATTTTTTTGATGCGGTCGCCGTTCATGAATCCTCTTGGCGTCAATCTGCCGTTTTTCGTCCACTTTTTAAAAGCCGCAACTGCCTCATCTTTGCTGATAGTGAATGGAATCACCTTAGCGGGGGCGAGGTCGCCCGTCAGCCGGTCCGCAAGTATGACAGGAGCCCCGCAGAAACTGCAGTGCGTCGCTGTCGTTTCCGCTTCGGTCAGCAGGACGGCTCCGCAATTTTCACAATGATATTCCTTCGCTTCTTCAGGAGCGAATTTCTGCTGGATATTTTCTTCCGGGAATGTTTCGATATCGTCCTGCCGGCCGCAGTTTGGACAGGATAATTTGCCGGAAGCGGCGTCAAACGCCATATCCGATCCGCAGTTCGGGCATTTATAATGAGTGACCAACCCGCTTTCCTCCCTTCTGCGCAATATCTTTATGCTGGGTGCCAGTCATTATTCGCCTTTACTCACCTTGGACTTCAACGCTTCCAGTTCATCATCGACGTTAATGCCTGATTTCAATGAATCAAGTTCCTTGTCAACATTTGAATCATTGTCGTATTTTTTAGCCAGATCTTTGACAGAATCTCCGGACCCTTTATTGAGTTCGGACATCGCCTGCGCTTCATCAAGCTGCTGATTGATTTTCTTTTCCATCGCGTCAAAAGCAGAAATCCGTTCTCCGGCTCCGCCCATCGACGAATTGAATTCGTTCATGCGTTCCTGTGTTTTCGCAACAGAAGCTTTCCCTTTCAACTCTGCGCGGCGGGATTCCAGTTCACCGATGTCTTCTTCAAGCTTATCGTGCATCTGGCGCATCTGCTGGGTATTGGCAGCCGCCATTTCGACCGCTGTATGAAGGCCTTGCTCACGTTCCGTCAACTCCGCTTTTCGCTGCAGGAATTTACGCGCATCATCTTCATTGCCCGCTTCAAGCGCTTTTACCGCATAACGCTGCATATCGTCGATTTCTTTTTGCACATCCGAAAGTTCACGGCGCTCGCGTTTTTCCGCCGCCATGATAGCTGCCGTTTCCGATTTCACTTTGCCAAGATCACTGTTCAGATCACGTAAATATTGATCGATCATTTTTTCAGGGTCTTCCGCCTGGTCCAGCATTGCGTGAATATTGCTTGTCATGATATCCCGAAAACGTTTTAAAATTTCCATCATCATTCTCCTCTTCATTTTTTTCCGCTGTGCGGTATTTCTTTATTCCATAAAACTACCCGTTCCGCCGGCGCATTAACCATGTCGTCCAGCACAGCAGAAGATCGGCAGTTTCCCTTCTATATAAGAGCTTCTCCTTTTCAAGGAAAGTTCCTGCCTGACCGCTGCTGGGCATAATGATAAGGGCATCGTGCTCTCAGATGATATCTTTGATGATCCGGAAAATACCGCGGGGAATAAAGAAGAGCAGCTCTCCCGCCTCAATTAGCAGATCCACAATCCACCATCGCTCTTTTTTCTTTTTCACGTCAGCCGCCATCTTTATCATCCGCCTTTCTGTTTCTATTATGTACGGATCCATTTACAGAAAAGTTTCATAACTTCCAGGAAATTCTGCGGGATGTTCAAATAAACATTATGGTTCATCCAGTTTCTTCTGCATAATCATTTCATCATGTAATCTCCAAAAGTCTCCTTGTTTTGTTTATACTTAAGCCAAGATGCATTTTCACAGAAGGAGGAATTTTACGTGGCAAAAAAAGAATTGACCGCTGATCAACGGAAAGATCTGCTGGACACATTGAAAGGCCGCTTCGAAAAGAACATGAATCGTCACGAAAGCGTGGACTGGAATCATATCCAGGAGAAGCTCGAGGCTGCTCCCGACAAACTATGGTCACTGTTTCAAATGGAAGAGACTGGCGGCGAACCAGATGTCGTAACGCTGGAACCGCAGGATGGCTTCCACGTCTTCTATGATTGTTCGCCTGAAACACCGAAAGGCCGCCGCAGCCTTTGCTATGACCGGGAAGCTTGGGAAGCACGGAAAAAATTCAAGCCTGAAAATACCGCTATGGACATGGCCGCTGAGATGGGCATCGAAATGATTTCAGAAGATGAGTATCGATCGCTCCATCAATTTGGCGAATTCGACCGCAAGACATCGACTTGGGTGCTCACACCCGAAAATATCAGATCCCATGGCGGCGCCATTTTCTGCGATTATCGCTATGGCCAAGTCTTCACTTACCACAACGGCGCTGATTCCTATTATGCGAGCAGGGGTTTCCGCGGCAAGCTGAAGGTCTGAGCAGAAAACTCATTCTTAAAAAAGCCATCGGAATTATTCATCGATGGCTTCTTTACATTTCAAAATATATTTCTTTCCTGAAATTTTCAAGTGGGCTCTTCTCCGCAAAACCTTACAACAACAGCAGCCATTGCTTTGGCACTGATCAACAGACTCTTTTCATTGATTTCGAATTTCGGATGGTGATGGGGAAAGGCTTCACCTTCAGCCGGCATCGCGCCCACGTAGAAAAAGCAGCCCGGTTTTTCTTTAAGGTAATATGCAAAATCCTCGGAAGGCGGCTGGGGTTCGGTTTCCACCACAGCATCCACTTCAGGAATATTCGCCTCTTCGAGAGCTGCACGCACCTGTCCGGTTATTTCCGGATCGTTGTACAGGACCGGATAGTCATTCGCATACTCCAATCGTGCCTCTACACCGAATGATTCTTCCAGCCCTTTGACGAATCTGCGGATTTCATCTTCCACGAGCGTGCGCGCTGCTTCTGACATCGTTCGGACATCGCCTTCAAGTTCAACTGAATCTTTTATGACATTAAACTGTCCTTTGCCATCAAACGAACCGATGGTAACGACAGCGGCGTCGAACGGATTAACCCTTCGGCTGACGATGGTCTGGCAATTCATGACGAATGAACTCGCGGCTACGATGGCATCATTCGCAGTATGGGGAGAGGAACCATGACCACCCTTTCCTTGAACACGAAGTTTGAAGCGGGCCCGGCCAGTTTGTGTATTCCCGCTTCTATAGAATATTTTCCCCGATTCCATCATGGACATGATATGGATGCCGAAGACAGCTTCGACTCCTTCTAGGACCCCAGCGCTGATCATTCCCAGAGCTCCGCCCGGCGGCATTTCTTCAGCGGGCTGGTGGATGATTTTTATGACACCCGATAACTCGCTCTTCATTTCCGCAAGGGTTTCAGCCAAAATCAGCATGTATGCGGTATGTCCATCATGTCCGCAGGCATGCATGACACCCTCATTTTTGGATGCGTAAGGCAATCCGGTTTCCTCTTTGATCGGCAAAGCATCAAAATCAGCACGTATCGCAATAGTCTTTCCAGGTTTCGCCCCTTTAATCGTCACTACAATGCCCCGTTGTCCTCCAAAATCTTTTTCAATTTCATCGATTGGCACTTCCTTATAGAAATCGGCGATAAACGCCGCAGTTTCTTCTTCCTGAAATGAAAGCTCGGGATGTTCATGGAGATGACGCCGGATCTCAACAATTCGCGATTCTTTCTGTTCAAGACGGTTGAATAAGTTTTCAATTAACATTTGACCAGCCTCCTTTCCATGACTCTACCCTTTCTACAAAAAATAAAGCCGATCCAGAAAGTTCCGGACCGGCTTTATCGTTGCAGTATTTATTGGGCAGTCAAACCGCCGTCGATAACAAACTCTGACCCAGTCGAGTAGCTGGCTTCATCCGAAGCAAGGAAAAGCACCATATTGGAAACTTCCTCTGATTGTGCTACGCGCTTCAAAGGGATATGCTTCGAGAACTCTTCAACAGCAGCTTTGGTATCTTCCTGCACGACCATCGGGGTAGCAATGACGCCGGGATGAACCGAGTTCACGCGGATTCCATAATTGGCGCATTCAATCGCCGCCGCTTTCGTCATGCCCCGAACCGCAAATTTCGTATCCGTATAGCCGATTGCTCCCGCCACCAGCCCGTTCATGGAAGAAATATTGACAATCGAACCGCCACCCGCTTTCTGCATGGACGGAATAACAGCCTTCATACCCATAAAGACGGAAACCTGATTGATCTCCACAATGCGGCGGTATTCTTCTGCCGTCGTCTGTAAAATCGATTTGGCCATGGTGATGCCCGCATTGTTCACCAGCACATTTACTGGGCCAAACGCTTTTTCAGCTTCGTCAATCACTTTTGACCAGTCTTCTTCAAGTGCGACATTCTGTTTTACGAAAAGTGCATTTTCGCCCAGTTCTTTTGCCAGCGCCTGTCCTTTTTCCTCATTCAAATCCGTAAGCACCACTTTCGCGCCTTCTTCGATAAATTTTTTCACGTGTGATGCGCCCATCCCTTGAGCGGCACCTGTCACAATCGCCACTTTTCCTGCTAACCGGTTCATTTTCCATTCCTCCAGCAAATTATTTACTTTATTTTAAAATAAACTACATTTGTAAGTTAACAGAAAAATATTCTGTTTGTCTATTGAAAATGATCCATGTCATAATAAATTCAAGAACATCGTCCACAGTTTGGACATAGGGAGGTTTTCATCATCACTGGAACTGAAGATCGACGCATCTTACGGACGCAAAAAAAATTGAAAACAGCGTTATTGGATTTATTGGAACAAAAATATCTGCACGAACTCTCTATCACTGAAGTGACAAAAGAGGCCGATTGCAACAGGGTCACTTTTTACTCCCATTACAGGGATTTGAATGCTTTGCTGGAAGCAATAGTAGCAGACCATCTGGACGGTTTAACGGCTCATTTCCGTAAAAGCTTTGAAGGGCGTGAACGATTTTCCTCTACGGATGTGGAACGCCATCTGCCGATTTTCGAATACATTTATCAAAACCAATTCATATTCTCGCTGATTATTAAAGGCGAAGTACTGCCTGGGTCTCAAAATCTCTTCTGCGAAAGTTTAATGCGCGTCTCCACCATCGAATTAAAACTGGAAGAAGAAACGGATATCGAGATTCCAACACTCAACTATTTTGTCACTTACGGAAGCCTCGGCTTTTTCCTGTACTGGATCAACCAGAACTTCAGCACACCGCCTGAAGCCATGGCTGAAAAGCTTGCCGTTCTCCACGGCAAGATGTATGGAGGCGCCATTGTTTTATAGAATGAAAAGTTTTAAGCAAGATTCGCTGTGTGAATTTTTAAGCCTTTCTGCTCACCTATTATCTATCTATTCTGTCAATACAGGATTATAATAAAGGCAAAGATTAGGGGGGAGAGTGCGATGGAATTCGAACGGAAATTGGCGCAATGGCGCGATGAAGGATTTATCGATCAGACTGCTGTCGACCGCATAAAGGCATTTGAAAAAGGCCAGCCCCAAAAGAAAAAGATTCCCTTATTACTTCTTATCGGATTGATTTTCTTCGCCTTGGCTGTTTTCAGTTTTATCGCTGCCAATTGGCAGGCGATACCCGAACTGATGAAAGTGGCATTGGTTGTTGCGTTGATGTGGATTTTCTATATTATCGCCTACTTTTCCGAGAAGAAGCATATCGGCCAGCCAATACTGTTCAGATTGCTTGGACTTGCCATGTTCGGTGCAAGCATCCTCGTGACGGCCCAGACATTCCATTTCAGCCTCTCCAATTCCGTTTTGCCATGGGCGATTTTCATCGCAGCGCTGGCTCATTATTTTCAATGGCGGCATTTAGCGTATGTGATGATCGCCTTCATCTTTGGCATATTCACACTCACATCCTTTTTGCCGGATACCAATTGGGTTGAATGGGGAATCTTTGCGGCTGTCTCACTTGCCTGGTTCTATTTCAGCAAAGATGATGCACCGAAAATATTAAGCTGGATGCTGCTGTTTTTCTCCGGGTTCTTAATGTGGGACCTTGTTTCATACAGCAGCCCTTTCTGGCCGGTTTGGACCCTGTTCGCACTCGTCCTTCTGCTGTTCTTAGTACCAAAAGGCAAACAAGGGCTTTTGTCACCGCTTTATCTGATCTTCGGCGCTGTCATGCTCGTCGTCTATCTGGCGCTTAGAGGTGAAACAGAAATGTCGCTCGTCGATCTCAACTGGCCGGAAGCAATTGCGCTTGCCGTTGCCGGTCTTGCCATATTATTTCTTGCTTATACGAGATTCAGAGATATCATCTGGATTTCCATTCTCGGAGCAATGGGCTTCCTGTTGTTTGACGATACCGCTATCGCACTTGCGCTGGTGGCTGAAGTTAGTGCACTTGCCTACCTTATTATTTCCCAGCGGCAGAATCGTCCGCTCGCACCAGGCTTCGTCTACTTCATCCTGGTGCAGTTCGTGATTTACGTCATCTATGCTTGGGAACGCCTTGATATGTCGCTGTTCTTCCTGATCGGCGCATTGCTGCTGTTTGCTCTTTCCGCTGCCGCCTGGTGGTTGAACCGCAAGAGAGAAGGTGCTGCATCATGAAACTGAAACAATGGTTATTGCCTATTCTTATGACAATTTTTGTTGTCGTACTGGTGGCTGCTTTCTATTCCGCATCGTGGTTTGGTGAACAATACACACTGCGTGCAGAACCTTTTGATCCATTCGATCCCTTCTACGGAGAGTATGTCATGCTTCAGTATCCTGATCTGAATGCGGCTGGCAGCACCTACGAAGGCGATGTCTATTTCACTTTGACAGAAGGCCCCGACGGTTTTGCTGTTATTGATGAAATCAGCTATGACCCATTTTTCGGTGCAATCAGCGGTTATTCCTATGGCAACCGCTTGACCGCTCCGCAGCTGGAGCAATTTTATGTCGAGCAAGGTCTTGGCCCGCAGTTGGAAAGTGCGGTCGATCTGCAAGTGACGATTGACGTAGCACCTTGGGGAATCATCCGCCCTGTCAGTATCGCGGAACGGGAAGAATAAAATAAAGCCGATTTAAAGACCTGCAACAGTTCGACTCAACTGTTGCAGGTCTTTCTTAATGGTGCTGTCCTATGAAATTCATGTTCTGTTTCTTCTTATCGCTGACGAAATCCAGCCACCTGCTATGACAATTCCCGCCACTAAAAGCGCCATCAGCCCTATAGGAATTATGCCTTTCGAATCAAATTCGCTCGACTCCACCTTTTGTAAAACTATTTCTTCTTTATCGGCATATTCCCTATCCGCAAGTTCGGTATTATGGGTGGTCGGCGAACAAAGTGGATGGATCCACTTTCCGGCTTCCAGGTTGAGGAAGAACAAATACTCTGCATTCTTCCTGCTCTCTCCCCAAGTAACGTCTTCATAAACTGTAATGGCTTCCGTCTCCACGCCTTTGAAACTCTTCCCCACTTCAACTGTCAGCATTTTTTTATTATCGGTATAGTCAATGTCTGTCACTTCCCCAATTAAAACCGCGTCATATTCTTCATACGCAATCTTCACAGGAGATGGTTCAGCGCACGACAAGGCAAAACTTTGAGCAGGATTCAGAAATATTGATGCTATGAATACCAAAAGTATTATTTTTTTCATAAAAGCCCCTCCTTTGCCTATTTGTCGTATCACCACTTCCCGAAGTTACATATCCATCCCATTCAAAAACCCGTATGCCTGAAAATCAGGCATACGGGTCAGTTTCCATTCGAATTTATTTCTTTTTATCGTCCTCGTTGTTGCTATCCATGCCACGATATTCCTGTTCGGGAAGGTTGATTTCTTCTTTATAGTCCTGTGCTTCTTGTCTCAATTCCAGGTCGCGCTGATTCGTCTGCAATTCGTCTTTGTTCTTGTCTCGTGCCAATCCAATCCCTCCTATTTCGTGTTAGTCCTGCTATTCCCGATAAACAGGTGCTGAAACGGGGAATAAAGTTCCATTTACTGCGGTCTCCACAAACGTTCAAATCTCTGCCACTTAAAATTGATATTCAATTTATATTCGTCCGCTATGATGTGGTGGATACAATTGAAGATAATAGAGGAGTGGAGTGAATGAATAAATTTTTAAACCCGATCACTGATTGGGTATCAACAAAACGGGGCATGTGGATCACCATCGTCATCTGGCTGGTGGCAATGACAGCTCTCAGCATGGGGCCGACTTTGAATGATTATAAAGTGGCGAACTTCCAATCCCTTCCCGATGATACCCAGTCGATCATCGCGGATCAAAAGCTGAAGGAATACTTCCCCAATGACCAGGGGACTCCTGGCATTCTCGTTTTCCATAATGCCGAAGGAGACGTTGAATTCGAAACGGTCCAGGAAATCCTGGCTGCGATTACAGCCGAAAGTATAGAAGGCATCGATTCGATTGTAGATGTCAGCCAGCTGCCGCCACAAGCGCTGGAAGGTTTCTATTCGGAAGATGATTCAACAATGATTGTGCCGATGACGCTTGAAGCAGGTCTTGGCAGCGCTGATTTTTCAGAGATCAATGACCTCGCAAGCGACATCGGCAATGATATTGCTGCTGAGTCGGGCAATATGGAATTCTATGTGACAGGTCCTGCCGGCATTGCCGGTGACACGGTAAAACTTTTTGAAGAGGCGGATTTTGTTTTATTGATTGCGACTGTGTTGATTATTTTAATCTTACTGATTGTCATCTACCGCTCCCCGCTGCTCGCGATCATACCGCTCCTGGCGACCGGGATTGTATACCAAGTCGTCAACCAGACACTTGCATTCATGGGTTCTGCGGGACTTGAATTGACGAGCCAGACAACGTCGATCATGAGTATCCTGCTGTTTGCAGCAGTCATCGATTATTCCTTGTTCGTGTTCTCCCGCTACCGTGAAGAACTGAACCATTATGAAAGCAAATACGAAGCGATGAAATTTGCGATGCGCGCCACTGGTGAACCCGTATTCTTTGCCGGCGGAACCGTACTTGCGGCGATGCTGATCCTGTTTTTCGCGGATTTCCGCGATTACGCCAACTTCGCGCCGATATTCGGAACGGCTGTCTTCATCATCATGATTGCTTCTGTTACGCTGATCCCGGCTTTATTTACGTTATTCGGCCGCAAAGCTTTCTGGCCGAAAGTGCCGAAATACGGAAAAGCCACAGAAGTGAAACATGGCATCTGGGGACCTGTTGCAAAATTCGTCGTCAATAAACCGCTTGTTTCCGGTGGCTTGGTTGCCATACTATTGGTGGTTTCGGCGCTCAATGTCTTGAATATCGAGTATGAATTCGATACCGTCAAATCGTTTCCGGAAGATATGCCGTCACGTGTAGGGTATGAAATCGTCGAAGAGAAATTCGACAAAGGCGAAATTGCCCCGTCATCACTGCTTGTGGTCAGCGATGAACCGATGACGGAAGAATCGATTGCCGATTTGACTGATTCACTGAACGCTTACGAAGAAATCGCTTCTGCCCGTTTGTCCGGTCAGACCGATGACGGCGAAGCATTGAAATACAGCATTGCATTGTCGCTGAATCCATATTCGGCAGAAGCACTCGATTTCGTCGAACAGCTCCGCGGGGACAGTATGGAGTTGCTGGAAACTGCAGCCATTGACGGCGATGCTCATTTTGGCGGAATCACACCGAAGCTGGTGGATGAACGCGCTGTAAACAATGATGATATATACAAAATCGTCATTCTTGAAACACTGTTGATCCTGGTGCTGCTTTTTGCGCTGACACGTTCGTGGAAGATGCCTCTTTATATGATGGCGACAATTCTTTTATCATATTTATCAGCTCTTGGACTCGGAATTTTCCTGGTCGATGCATTGTTCGGATTTGACGCCATCAGCACGCGCGTGCCGGTCTATTCCTTCATATTCCTGGTCGCGCTCGGCATCGATTACAACATCATCCTGGTATCCCGATTCATCGAGGAACGGAAAACACGCAAAGTCAAAGATGCATTGGAAATTGCCCTCAGCCACACAGGCGGCGTCATATCGTCAGCCGGCATCATCCTTGCCGCAACATTTGCCGCATTGACGACAATGCCGATCGCCGATCTATTTGTCTTCGGTTTCATGGTCTCCATCGGTATCCTGATCGATACCTTCCTGGTCCGCGGTATGCTGCTGCCGGCATTGATACTGTTTTTTGAAAAAGAGGCGTAAACCCTGCATACTGATAGCAGGCAGAAACCGTTCGAAGCGGTTTCCAAATTACAGGGAGGAATAGGCATGAAAATTCTCGTCGTTGATGACGATCTCTATATTCAGCAATTAGTGGCGATCCATTTAGGCAATGAAGGTTATACTGTCTTTCGGGCTACCGACGCTGAACAAGCATTATTGCTGCTGGAGGAACAGCTTGTCGACCTCGCTATCGTCGATGTCATGATGCCAGGAATGGACGGTTTCGACCTGACCCGGATCCTGACGCAGGACCTTAATATTCCAGTGATCCTCCTGACTGCGAAAGGCCAGCTCGAAGACAAGGAACAAGGGTTTTTGTCAGGTTCTGAAGATTATGTAGTGAAGCCGTTCGAGCCGAAAGAGTTATTGTTTCGCGTGGCCGTGGTCCTGCGCCGTTCAGAGCGGTCGGTCCAGGAGAATCTGCAATCCGGCAATGTCACGATCAACCGCCGGAACTTCGAAGTGGCGATTGGCGATGAAACCGTCATTTTACCATTGAAGGAATTTGAAATCCTGTCCCTTCTGGTGTCACGCGCCAACCTGGCGACCCCACGCGGCCTGCTGTTTGAATATGTCTGGGGCGAAGGCCACGACGTCAGTGAAATGACATTGAATACACATATCAACCGTATCCGCGACCGGCTTAAACGCTATGGTGCCACCGTTGAAATCCATACGATGCGCGGGATCGGCTATAAACTCGAGGCATTGAAATGAAAACGTTATACCGCCAATTCACCATTGCCACATTGTTCATACTGGCCATCAGCATTTTGATCGGTTTCACCATCGCCAATATCTTCTATATCACTGTGACGAAAGAAGAGACAATCGAACAGAATGTAGGCGTCGCCCAGGAAATCGTAGCAACTGTCCAAAACGTCCCTTATTCGGAAGAGAGCTTTGACCGTTACATGCAGGCTGTAGCGAAGCTCGGCTATCAGATTGCCCTCGTCGACAATGCGGGGGATATGAAGTTCTATGGAGAGCCGTTTGATGACACGGCGTTTCCTGAGGAAGCCCAGCGCGTTCTCACTGAGAACGGCACATATACCGGACTTGATAGTTTCAAGGATCAGATTTTCATGATCGGCCACTTTACGAATGAACTGCATAACACGGTCGGAGTCCCTTTTGAACGAGACGGTGAAAATTATGGTTTGTTCATTCGCCCGGATACCAAACTTTTGGGGACTGATATCCATTCGGTGCTGATCGGCTTTGTGGTTGCCATCGGACTAGTCAGCATCATCGGCATGATTTGGCTGGCGCGGCAATTGACGCGTCCGATTGTGCAATTGACCGAAGCGACCAAACACATCGCCCGCGAAAATTATAATTATCCGCTCGATATAAAGCGGAAAGATGAAATCGGCCAGCTGTCGGAGAGCTTCAATTTGATGCAGACACAGCTGCAGCAAAACGACTTGGCGCGCAAATCATTCATCAGCAACGTCTCGCATGATTTCCAGTCGCCGCTCATGAACATCCAAGGCTACGCGGATCTCTTGAAATCACCTGACTTGCCGGATGCCGACCGCCTGGCTTATACCTCGATCATCGATCAGGAAGCGAAACGGCTGTCGAGCCTGACCCGTCAGCTCCTATTGCTGACGTCGCTGGACCAGGGGGCCTATCCGATGAAGTCAAAGGAATTCAAACTGGACGAACAATTGAAAGCCGTTGTCCGCAAATACCGCTGGCGGCTTGAGGAAGAAGATATCAATCTTTCTTATTCCTTGGCTCCCACCCTGTTCCGCGGCGACGCCGAACTGCTTGATAACGTTTGGGACAATTTGCTGACGAACGCCATTAAATACAATAAACCCGGCGGCAGTATTGAAATTGCACTTAAGACCATCGGCCCTGATGTCATCGTCACATTCAAAGACACCGGCACAGGAATTGCGGCAGAAGCACTTCCCCAATTATTCGACCGCTTCTACCGCGGGGATGCCGCGCGCAAAAAAGATGGAACAGGACTCGGTCTTTCAATAGTTGAACAGATTGTCCAGCTGCATCATGGTACTATTAAAGTTAACAGCAAAATCGGAGAAGGCAGTGAATTCATCCTCACCTTGCCGCATCCCGATGTGAAACAAACATAATTTGGAGGGTTTTACACATGGAAAAAGTTTGGAGTTTAAGATTGATCCGCTTTTCAGCGATTTTCGGTTTTCTCGGCACATATCTTGGTTCACATATGGCTGGCCAGATGGACTATTCACTGCGCCCGATTCATGCGCATATTCTGCTCGTCGGCTGGCTGTCAGTATTTGCATGGGGTATTTTCTATCATGCCTACACGATCAAATACAAGAAACTTGTCACCATCCATGGCATTCTGGCAATGGTTGGCGCCGTTGGCTTGACTGGCGGCATGTGGCTGTACAATCTGAATCCGTTCAATTGGGGCGACACCCTTGTAATGGTACTTTTCATCGTCGGCGGAACTTTATTGCTGCTGGCTTTCCTGCTGTTCGCGGTTATTACATTCCTGACAGAAAAAGAATAGAGATTTCAAAAAGCTCCCAAGTCATCAACCATGACTTGGGAGCTTTTTTTTGAACCTTAAGAATTCTTCATTTTTATCGAAAGTAATTCTTCATGTTTCTCCATTATACTCATTTACAGCCAGTAAAATGCGATAGGAGGAATCACGATGAAAACGATACTGCAGGCAAACAAAATCTCAAAAACTTATGGCAAGAAAGGGACAGCCAAATATACCGCCATCAACAATTTGTCTTTTGAAATGAAGGAAGGTGAATTCATCGGCATTATGGGTCCATCAGGTTCCGGCAAGACCACATTATTGAATATGGTGGCGACACTCGATCCATTGACGGATGGTGAAATCACCATCGACGGCATTTCCGTTTCGTCCATGAACGAAGATCAATTATCGGACTTCCGCTCACAAAACCTTGGATTCATCTTTCAGGATTTTAATCTCTTGGAAAATATGACGGTCTTTGAAAATATTGCATTGCCCTTGTCGCTCCAAAATAAGAAATTAGATAAAATCCAGTCAAGCGTCCATCAGGTAGCCAGTCTGCTTGGAATTGGCGACATAACAGAAAAATATCCGGCAGAGCTTTCAGGAGGCCAGAAACAGCGGACCGCCATCGCCCGCGCTTTGATTCATGAACCGACACTGCTGCTCGCTGACGAACCAACCGGTGCACTCGATTCCCAAAATGCAGCCACCTTGCTCGACACATTAGCCGATTTGAATGAAGAACGGAAAGTCTCTATCCTGATGGTGACCCATGATCCGCGCAGCGCCAGCTATTGCAGCCGGCTCCTTTTCATCAAAGACGGGAAACTGGATCGTGAACTTTTCCCATCCGGCACGCGCGATGAATTTCATCAGGAAATTTTAGCTGTTCTCGGTGACCTGGATCGCATACCTTTGGCAGGTGTCCGCTCATGATCCTGAAACTGGCGTTAAACGGCTTGAAAAAGAAACAGCGGGATTATGCCATTCTCTTTACCGGCCTGATCATTTCCATCGCTGTATTTTACATGTTCCTGACTCTTTCACTGAATAAAGAATTTATCCTGCAGAATTCCGTCATCAATAATATTCAATTGGTCTTTCTCGTCGGGACAGTAATGCTTTCTGTCATCACATTCTTCTATTTGTTCTATACCAATTCGTTTCTGCTGTCCTTACGGAAGAAGGAGTATGGCCTTTATGAACTGATCGGTGCGAAAAAACTTCAGATTCGGCGTGTATTTCAGATTGAAACCATGGCCATAACCGGCATTTCACTCATCATCGGCCTCATACTCGGAATCATTTTATCCCGTGTCGTTTCCTGGGTGCTCATGAACCAGCTGAATATCGGATTCACTCAATTCAAGGTCGTCTATTTGCCGGCGGTTTTCTGGACCGTGATTTACTACCTTGTCACTTCTTTCATTACGTCGTCCATCCATAATTTATGGCTCGCCAAAATTTCCATCATTGAATTATTGCGTTCAGAAGTACAAAACGACCTCTTACCGGAAAAGCCAAAAAACGCTGCATTAATGATTTTCTTAGGCCTCTTCTTATTGGCAATCGGTTATGTTGCACTCTATTTCATGGAAACACTCCGTTTTATCGGGTTATTCACTGCACCAATTGCAACGACGCTCGGCACTTATGTGCTATTCGTGGCATTGCTGCCTATCATCGTCCGAAAATGGAAACGCAATAAAAAAGTGAATTTTAAAGGAATCAATTCTTTCACTTCCGGACAGCTTAATTTTCGTTTATCTTCACTGAAATGGGTTCTTGCCACGATAGCATTGCTGATCGCCTTGTCTGCCGGTGCCATTGCAGGCGGATTCGCTTTTAAAAACGACGCTTTCACATCGATTGATGAACATTGGCAGTATGATGCCACGCTTTACAACCCCGGCGCTGCAGAAATGGCTGTTTTAGATTCAATTCCAGTTGAAGAACAACTCACCTACCGCATGAAATTGGATGATGAGTTCATCTACTTGGTTCGGGATGAGCTGAATGCTGCGCCTCCGCTGATCAGGGATATGGTCACCTATGAAGTAGTCCGCCCCGATCCGCTGCCGGAGAAGCTGGAAATTGAGGACGGCAGCCAAATTGTCTCTGACCAATGGTTTACTGCACTTTATGCCATCAATCCTGCGCTTGAAGGCACAAGATCTACCCGCATCGTTCCGCTTGAGGAATATGAACTTGCGGAAGGAGAGGAAATTTCCATTGTGCTGGCAAGAACCGCTGATTTTTCTGCCCATATTGAAGAGTGGCAGAAGCTGGACGAGCTGCAAATGGACATATACCCTGATCTCGTTACCGGATTTGACCCGGAAACCGATTCTGTCGCGACCAAATATGCCCAGTTCAAAACACAATACGCCATTGCCAGCGGAACTTTTTTCATGGGCTTTTTCCTCGGCCTGGCTTTTCTGACGATGATGGCAAGCATACTCATGTTCAAAATCCTGTCTGGCGCCAATAATGATATCCGGCGCTATGACAGCCTTCGGAAACTGGGTGTCCGGCGCAGGGTTCTTGAAAATTCACTGTCCCGGGAAATATTCATCATTTTCCTGTTCCCAGGGATTCTGGGGCTGCTGCATGTCTTTGTCGGCATGCGGATGTTCACATTCATCATGGACGAACCTTATTACCGATTGTGGGTGTCCATCCTTATTTTCCTGGCAATTTACGGCGGCTATTATTTCTTTACAATCCACCTTTACCGGAAAATCGTTTTACCGAAACAATAAATACTTTTCAGCCTTTCCGGATTCTTTCACCGGAAAGGCTTTTTAATTTTTCAAATAAATTTATCCAATACCTTGCATTGAACAGTACTGAATGATATATTATTCATTAACCACTACTGTTTATAAAATACTAGCGAAGGAAGGAGGTTTTTCAAGTGAATATACAATTTAAAAAAGGCGCGCTGAACCTTTGTGTACTGGTGCTTCTGGATAAGCAGGACCGTTACGGCTATGAATTGGTGCAGAAAATTTCCGATCGCATCGCCATTTCGGAAGGAGCTGTCTATCCCCTGCTCCGCCGTTTGACCAAAGAAGGCTACTTCTCCACTTATTTGCAGGAGTCGACAGAAGGCCCACCGCGCAAATATTATTCGCTCACCGAAGCCGGCAGGACGTACCTTCATGAACAGCTCGAAGAATGGAAAAGTTTTACGGATGGAGTCAACAAACTAATCGAAGAGGGTGTGCAAAATGACTGAACAACAATTTCTGCAACAACTTGAACAGGCCATGGAGAGCCTGCCAGCTGAAGAACGAAACGACATTCTGCAGGATATCCGCGAATACTTCGCAAACGGACGCGCTGATGGCAAGTCCGAGAATGAAATTGCTGCAGAACTGGGCTCCCCGGAAGCCATTGCAAAAGAACTTATCGACAGCTTTGATTTCAGCCAATCAACAATTCCTGTGGAAAAAATCGATATTTCAAAAGACAAATTCGATAAAGTGGATATCCAGACAGACAACTCGCTTGTGCAGATCTCACCTTCAAATGACGGCCAAATGCATGTCGATGTCGAAAACAAAACCTACCGCCAGCATCTTGCTGTAGACATCCTTGACCGGACCCTTGTGATTACATTAAAAGAGGAACCGAAAAAATGGGGATTCTTTACGATTACGGGAAGTTTCAAGTCACCGACTCTGATTGTTCAATTGCCCCCTAAATTATACGAGAAGATTCAAATTCTTTCTGACCATGGCACCATCACTGGTGAACGCCTGGAAAGTACAGAGCTGCTGGTTGAAACGGATAATGGCAGCATCGACCTGAATCGGATAAACGCAGAAATATTCGCCGTGAAATCGGATAATGGAGTGATTAAATTGTCCGAAGTCCAGACAAAAAGCCTTCGGGCTGAAACTGACAATGGCCACCTTTCGCTGAAAGATGTCCGCGCCGAGAAACTGCATGCTGCATCTGACAATGGCGCCATTACACTGAAAGATATCGAAGGAGATGTTCAGGCACAGACCGACAATGGGCGCATCCATCTTTTGGCGGCTGACCTCGAACGCACCATCAGCCTGGAAACGGACAACGGCTCCATCCTTTTGGAAACGAAAAGACAGCCGGAGAATGCCACTATCAACGCCGACGTCGATTGGGGCTCGGTTTCTGTATTCGGCTCCAGAAAAAGAAGAACTGTTTACGGAACAGGACAGCATCCGATTGACCTGCAATCCGATAATGGCAGCATTACTGTTAAATTGGTTTAGACAAAAAAAGGCTGTTCCAAAGTCGCTTCCCCGACCTTTGGAACAGCCTTTTCATCTGATTTGCATTGTATTGTTCTCATCTTCCACCATCAAGCTCAGAATAGTCGATTTCCATCAGCTCATCAGACGCGATATTTTTAAATGTATTTTTTCCACGTAATTTATAGATGTGGCGGGAAGAGTTTGACACATAATAGGTGTTCCCGTCTGTCGGGTGAGTCACTTTCTTCAGGAAAAGCAGGTAGTCTCCTGTTTTCAACGGCCTCATACCTTTTTCCGCTGAATATCCTTCAGCCTCCGAATTTTTCATTCCGATGACCTGATTGACTACGATTTCAGAATCTTCATCAAAGCCATGACCGGTACGGTCCAGAAAAACCTCATCAATTGCCACTTCATAAAAAGCCTGTTTGGTGGTCATCTCCTCTTCACCGATTTCCCGGATATCATAATATAGAGGAATGTGGACACGCACAATCAAGTCTGAATCAGCCTTGATTTCTTCCAGGGATTCAAACGACTTGCCCAATCCCCATACGCTGCCGCCAGCTTCCGCTTTATCAAAATACTTATACCCAAGAACTCCCAGTGCAATCAACAAAATAATGATAAGTGAGGATGTAATCTTTCTCTTCATGGCTCCATCTCCAATGGTTGAATTTTCATCTATGAGGTCCGCTGCCTTATTTGGCAGAAAAGCATAAAAGGAACGCAACTTATCTATGATGGTAGACTGACAAATTTTTCAAATCAATAGGCGTAAATATTTCCCAACCTATTTTTACCCAATAAAGACACAATAGCCTATTAAAAGTTCATAATCCGTTTTTATATAGTTATTAATTAATATAAATATCATTAAGTCACTATTTTAAATGTATTATTTAGAATTCACTTTTAAAATCGAGAAAAATTTTCCCAACCTTGATTTCACAGTTATCACTGGACTAAAAAAGCTTTCCGGTTTCCCGGAAAGCACTTATTTTCATTATTTTTGCAGGCGTTCCACAAAATCATGGAGACGCTCCAGGGTATCGATATTTCGATTGCAGGCATCGTTATCCTGACAGATATAGTTGCCGCGTTTGACGAAATTATCCTGGCTGGAACCTTTAGTCTTGGCGGTGAAAAGGCCAACTTCGTTATGCTTGTTGCAAATTGAACAGATGCCGTGTTTTGCACTGCGATTGAAGCTGCCGTGGATGCCTTCCAGTCGGCCATCCCTTTCGATGACCAGATACATGAGTGTCGCACTTTCAATCCAGCCGAGGTACGACAGCTTTTTGAAGTCGACCGTTTCGAGCTTCGGCCCTTTCAGCTTTTTCGCTTTCGGGAATAATTTTTTCAGGTTCTGATCCGTTACGCTTTTGAACGGCAGCAGGTATGCCGATAACTGTTCAAGAAAGGCTTCCGCTTCAGCTGTTTCCTTAACTGCGGTCAACGGTTTCAACACAGCTTTTTGTTCATCGGTCAATGTAGGGAAAAGGCTGAAAACTTTTTCCTGGGCGAGATGGCGCAGCACGCTCAGCACTTCCGCATCGCTGCTGCTCGCTTTGCCATTGACCAGGATTTTTGTCTGGCCTTTGATAAAGTTGAACTGATCGTTGCGTATAAAAGCTTCCGGCCGCTCGCCGGCAGTTCCTTGTTTATCGCTTGTTTCTTTTACATGTATCATTTTGAAACACTCCTTATGGTTTGATTGGTCATTTATAAGGAAGCCATGTTCGAATGACACATTTACGGGCGAATTAGTTCTTGCTTCCCCCACGCAAAGTATCGCCATTCTGAATTACAGGCTTTGCATGAGTTTTTCCTGACGCTGACATTCGAGATTTGCTTGTCACCTGATATCACCCCTTTCAAAGGTGCCGTTGACTCTTATCTTATAACAAACTCCGATTTTTTTGGAGAGTATCGCCTTTTATTTACAGTCCTTTTTCATTCCAATCTTTCAAAACCGCTTTTTCCTTGTCAGGATCCAGTCCTGCTTTCCTCTCAGTTACAGTGCGTGAAGCTTCCCAATCCAACGTATCACGGATGGTTTTCGCCAGAGGACGGAAATTCAGCCCGGCATCCATCGCTTTTTGTATGTTGACGGTAAGGAAGCCCGGCATATTCATACTGTCAGGAATCCACAGCGGCATGTCGGTCCAGCCGTCCACTTCATGGCCAAGCAGAAATTTTTCCTCGACCCAGACCAGGTCGACTTTATTGCCGATCGTTTCTTTGCATGTATTCAGAAATTCCTCCATCGTCAACCCAGTTTCCGGTCCTGTGGCATTGTAAATGCCATTTGCTTTCGACTCCACCATACGGATGATCCATTCTGCCAAGTCCCGCACATCGATAAACTGAATCCGCTTATCGCGTCGTCCAGGTGCGAGCACTTCTCCGCCTATCGCAATGCGGTTGATCCAATAGCTGAAACGGTCTGTGAAATCATAGGGACCGACGATCAGCCCCGGACGGATAATTAAACTGCGTCCCTGAAAAACCCGTTCCACTTCCTGTTCTCAATGATATTTCAGTTCACCGTAGTTTTCAGCGATTGCCTGTTGGGGTTCCAGCTTTTTCAGCTCTTCGATCCTCTCCGTGGACAATTTGCCGACTGAATGGTTTTCATCTATATCCGGCTGTTCCAGATGATCATAAACCGATGCGCTCGAGATGAATGTATAATGCTCTGCTGCTTCAGCAAGCAATTCTGCCGACTCGGCGACGGACCTTGGCAGATAACCGCTCGGATCAATGACCGCATCCCAGCTTCGCCCTCTCAGCGCTTCAAGGTCGCCGTTCCGGTCGCCGATCAGTTTTTCAGCTTCCGGAAACAGTTCTGGGCCTGACTGGCCTCTATTGAATAAAGTCACTTCGTGTCCGTTTTGCAGAGCCCTTTCCGCAATAAAACGTCCCAGAAAGCGGGTGCCGCCAAGAATTAGAATTTTCATTTTCCTTCCCCTTTCGTCTCCGCCATGCCATCAGCACGGATTAGTGAAAATTTCCCCTCGCTAGTCTATTCTCTCCAAAGATCACACTTTCCTTTATTATCCGCCAAAGCAGTTGGCCGATCCGGCAATTTAAAAGCCATATTCCACACCGCATCGGCTTTGCTGATTCGCCATATGGATCAAACAATCACTTTCGCCACCCCATCGAGCTTCTGTACCTCTTTGACAAGCTCTATTTCATTGCTGACATAGCCTTCTTCGATGGAAAAAATGTATTTCGAGACTCGCTTTTCACTGTAAGTATCGACATCTTCAATTTGAAAATCCATCACCTTCAACTCATTGTCTTCGAAGTAACCGCTGAGTTTGGAAAACATGTCTTCCTGATCTTCCGCGATGATGATGATTTGTTTTTGTTTGTGTTTGGAAATATATTTTTTCTCAACTTCCCCCAGTACATATAATGTACCGATCACGATAATGGTCGACAGGACCGCGACATAATACATGCCGATTCCGACAACCAATCCAAGACCGGCTGCAACCCAAATGGAGGCGGCAGTCGCCAGCCCTTTTACAGAACCGCGGTTGACGATGATGGTTCCTGCCCCGAGAAAGCCGATGCCGCTGATGACATAGGATGGAATACGTGAAGGGTCAAACTGCAGCGGTCCACTGGCATTGTTGATGTAATTATCAAATCCGTTGAGAGAAAGGATCATCATCAGGCATGCGCCGGTTCCGACCAATAAATGCGTACGAAGTCCCGCAGGCTGTTTTTTTGTCTCCCTTTCGATTCCGATCATGCCGCTCAGAAACGCCGCCATTAAAAGCCGGATTGTAATGACCATATAATCTGCGGGCAAAAAGTCCATTTTCAGTCCCCCTGTCCTAACTTCCTTTATAATTCCCTACCCTAAATTCAGCCGCTTCATTCGCTTCATATTTTTCTCTGCTTCCACAGGTATATGGGGGCACCGACCAGTGAAAGTAAACTGAGCAGCTGCGATGAACCAGCCAGGACGTTGTTCACGCAAGATTTTTTCAATGCCGAATATGAGTAACGGCAGCCATAAATAAGCGTCCGCAAAAAATTCCCAATATACAGCGTGCCGAAAATACATACTGGAAAGCCCATAGATGGAGGCACCCAGGAAAGCAGGCACCGGCTGGAATTTCATGTAACGAAAAACCAGATAGCTGACAATGATCACTAAGGCCAGCTTTACGATATTGATGAAGACGGCGGCATGCGCCCAAAAAAGGATATCGGGTTCTGTAATCACACCGAGAAGTTCGAATATAAAGAAGAAGTTGACGGACAGTGCGAAGAAAATCGAAGTGGAAAAGTAATAGGACAAGCCACTATAAGTGCCGCTGCCCAGACCGAAAAAAGGCGAATAGAAAAATTCACCTGAAGTATATTGTTCATAAAGCATCGCTTTGAACGGCATCATTTGCGAGAGCCCGTCGTTCGGCCCCAGCATAAAGCGATTTCCTGCCCATTCAACCAGGTAAGCGGCGTGGGCTGCTGTGCTCAAAAAGAGACAAAGAAAAGTCAGTATAAATAACGGACGCAGCATTCTCATAAGTCACCTACTTTATTCTGAATGTCGGATGCACCGGCAATAGGAAAGGATTGACCTTAGTTTAAATAAAAAAGCTTAATTAATATTGCTATACCCGATTTTGTGTATTGAAAAATCTTTCTTGGATAGATGCTTAGCGACAATAACTTTTAAATGTGCAGAAAAAAACACACCCGATAGTTGAACTCAGGTGTGCTGCAATCGGTACAATCTAAAGCTGCGTCGCCACAATCGCAAAATAATTTCCTTCCACTTCCGTGTATTCAACCCGTTCGAAATGCGCCTGGAATCCAGCCTGCGCCAATAGCTCTTCCCACTCCGGCATGGAAAACAATCCGGATTCACTCCGGTCAAATTCCCTGGCAATCCCACCGTCTTCATTCCGCATGATATAGACGTATTCGGTTTCTGTTTTGTGATCATCAGGGTCAGTGTCATATGTCCATTCCAAATACCGCATGCCCCGCTTTCCTTGGTCTATCCCTCCGTGGTCAGTCACAGGTTTGAAAGTTTCTTCAAATTGATCGGTCATGATCATCAGGATACCTTTTTCGTTCAAATGCTTTTTCGCATTTTGCATGACTTCCAGCAAATCCGCCTTGTCCGTAAAATGGGTGATCGCATCATGTATAAAAACTAAGTCGAATTCATCGCCAAGATCCAAATATCGCATATCTCCTTGGATATGTTTGCAATCCGGATTCAGTTCGCGGCTGACTTCCAGCATTTCAGCCGATAGATCAGTCAGGGTCATGGAAAAATTCCGTTTCAGATAGAATGCATTACTGCCACCTCCGGAACCGAATTCGACCGCTTTCTGAATATCGGGATGATAGCGCCGGATGATTTCCAGATACAGCTCCGCTTCTTCTTCGTATTCCGTGTGGGGAGACATCAACGGCCACCAACTTGCCAATCCGTTATACAATTTCATCGCTCGCTTCTCCGCCTTCCATTTTAAATTGATTGAACTATAAGTCGGTTTACAGCGCCTGTCAACTAACTGCTGCCGCATTAAAGGAATTCCTTTCTGAACAGCGAATACTTATCAGTAATCAGACCGAAACGGAGGAATGCTGTTCCATGAAAATGAAAACAAAAATCAAGTCGAAAATGTCGCGGACTTTTTCCGGCAATTTCACTGGAGCCTACAAGAAATTCACCATGAGCCATATGCGGGAACATCCGACATCCCCTGAAGCATTTTTGCCTAAGCCGCTAAATGAATGTAAAGTGGCTCTTGTGTCAACCGCAGGTGTGCACTTGAAGACGGATAGACCCTTTGATGTCGATAACCCGGCAGGCGACCATACGTTCAGGATCGTCCCTTCAGATGTTTCCGAACAGGATCTGACTGTGACACATATCTATATCGATACCAAGTATGCGAAATCTGATCCGACAATCGTGTTTCCTCTCCCGCAATTAAAGCAATCTGCAAAGGACGGAAAAATCGGTTCTGTATCATCCATTAATATTGGATTGAACGGCGGTATCCTCGATACGGCATTAGCCGAACAGGATTCGATACCGAAAGTTGCAGAACTGCTCCTTAATGAGGGAATCGATGCAGCATTGTTTGTGCCTGGCTGAGGTTCCTGCCACAACGTTCTCGGGCTGTATGCCCGGGCTTTAGAAGCTTCGGATATTCCAACCGCGATGGTCACGCTGTTCCCGGAAGTCTCTGATAAAGTCGCCGCTCCCCGGACATTGCATGTCCCGTTCAAAATGGGGCGGCCATGCGGTGAACCGTTCGATTTTGAAACCCGCAAAAAAGTGGTCGATCAATTGCTGGAGCTTTTGACACTTCCATCCGGAACACGTGAAGCTTATCGTGAAAATCCTTAAACATTGCTTGCACGGCTTGAACCGGATGCCAGAAACTGCTTTGACAATTGCTTTTAAAGCAAAAAGGCATCCAATTGAATGGATGCCTTCTGTGTTTCCACTATTATTCTTCTTCCTCTTCAGCAGCATCGGCTTCGGCTTTTGTTTTGTGGACTGTGCCGGCCGGATGTTCCGGTGGTGCATAGATTGAATAAATTTTTAACAGCTCATCACCGTTATTGGTCACGTTATGGTATTTTCCGGCAGGAATCATAATTGCATAATCTTCTTCTGCATTTTCTTCGAACGTCAGGTTGTCTTCGCTGTCGCCCATCTGTACAAAGCCTTGGCCGTCTTCAATGCGCAGGAATTGATCGCCTTCGTGTTTCTCCAGTCCCAGGTCGTCTCCCGGCTCAACGCTCATCAGCGTGACTTGGAGATTTTCACCCGTCCAAATTGTGGTCCGGAAATTACTGTTCTCTTCTGTTGCGTCTTCAATATTCAATACATACGGTTCTTTTCCATGATCTTTGAAATCCATTAAAAGTTCCTCCTTTGAATTTTCTAGACAGTCGTACTATACCTTCAAACTTTCCACTTCAAACAACTGCCTTTCTCCAATCCGGCTCCACGATTGCGCAATTTTCTTTTCATTAATTGGCATACTTAACTTTTGACGTCCCAATTCTTTGACTTTAGAGTGGAATAAAAGAGGAAAAGGAGGAGTTCCTGATGAATGATATTCCATTAATCGTCACAACCGAATGGCTGGAAGAACATTTATATGATCCGAAACTGCGGATCGTAGATGCGACAGTCTTTATGAAATTCCCCGAAGGCGGCGGCCCGCCGAACCTTGAAACCGGCCGGGCATCCTATGAGAAGGGACATATCCTGGGAGCGGTCTATGCTGACTTGTTGGGTGATTTTTCGGATAAAGACTCTGATTTGCCGTTCACTGTGCCCACGCGTGATGAATTTGTAAAAAAAATGACCGAACTTGGCATCGGTGATGATACTTATACCGTCATCTATGATCAGAATGCGCTGGTCGGTGAATCGGTGGCAGCATCTTATTGGGCTTCACGCCTTGCATGGCAGATGCGTTACGAAGGATTTAATAATGTTGCCATTCTCGAGGGAGGGCTGCAAAAGTGGCAGGCTGAAAACCGCGGTTTGTCAACTGAGCAGCAGACGTACCCGGCAGCAGATTTTTCCGGCAAACGCCGAACAGAAATGCTGGCCACAAAAGAAGATGTCAGACAAGCGATGGACGACGAAAAAACCGTCCTGCTCAACAGCCTGTCACCTGAAGAATTCCAGGCGGCCCACATCCCGAGCAGCACGAATGTCTTTTTCGGCGCACATGCAGACGAAGAAACAAAATCGCTTTACCATGAAGACCAATTGCGTGCCTCCTTCGAGGAAACAGGCGCACTCGATCCCGATAAAAAAGTTATCACATATTGCGGCGGCGGAATTGCCGCTACCTGGAACGCGCTGCTCCTGAACAATCTTGGACAGCCAAACGTCGCGGTTTATGACGGCTCGATGAATGAGTGGGCCAGCGATCCCAGCTGCCCGATTATCAAAAGTGAAGCATAGACACATCCACAGAAAAATCTCCCGGAAAACGAGTCCGGGAGATTTTTTTCAAACATATGATAATAATACAACAGACCTCAACCAGCTATGCGGAAGGAGCCAATAATGATGAACCTCACCATCACAGGAGCTACAGGACAATTGGGCACGAAAATTACAGAAGCTGCCATAAAGTGTTTTTCCCCTGCTGAAATTGTTTTATCCGTCAGAAAACCCCAGAAAGCAGCGCATTTTGCGGAGGAGGGCGTTACGGTAAGAAAAGCCGATTACAATAATATGCAAGAAATGACAGAAGCGTTCCTGAACACCGATGTGCTGGTCTATATTCCGAGCACATCATTTCCAAATACGGTTCGGATTGCTGAATTCGAAAATGCTGTGGAAGCTGCTGAAAAAGCGGAAGTCAGCCAATTCATCTTTGCCGGTTTTATTGCAGACCATGAAAACAATCCGTTTAAAATGAGCCCCTTTTTCGGTTATGCACCCAGAAGACTGGCTTCAAGCAAGTTAAATTACTCTTTGATCCGGGATGCTATGTATGCAGATCCGCTTGCAGCTTATCTTCCAGAGTTACTGGACCGGGGAAGATTATTATATCCGGCCGGCGAAGGAAAGATTTCTTTCATTTCGCGGGATGATATTGCCCATGCGATTGTGCAGCTCGTTTCAAGACCGGAACTTTATGGCGGCAGGTATACGCTGACTGGGGAAAAAGCCTATTCGATGGATGAACTTGCCCAAATATTGAGCCGGGTCGGCGGCTCGCCTATCCGCTATACACCCATGACACCCGAAGAATTCGCTTCAACTTATGATGAACCCCAAGGATTCGGAGAAGTTTTGGCTTCTTTATACGCTGCAGCCGGAAAGAACCTGATCGCCGAAGTCACCCAGGATTATGGACGTTTGACCGGTGACAAGCCTGAAGAACTGGAGAGCTTTTTAGTAAGGGAATTTTCTAAGGGACATAAGTAAATCACTGGTCGCCTTCTTTACTGCAGTTATTGGTATAATGGCTAAATACGGCTTAGAAGGACGGGATGAATTGAAGCGATTAACACCAACCGGTGAATTTATTTATACTTACGCTTACCACGGCGACGAGAAAGAATTATGCCATATGGAGATGCGCGCATTTTTCGGCAGAGATACAGAGGAACGAATGATTAAAAGTGCAGTAGACATCGTGCCGGGCAGAAGCCCCTTCATCAAAGAGCGGCTCGAAGTTCTGTTTGAAGCCGGCGCTCTATCCGGTATTTTGGAGCAAGCAGCCGATGTGGATATGGACGCTGCTACATTCAAAGTGATTTTCCCCAAAATCAATGACCTGGCTCTGGCTGATAAAGTTGAATACCAGGAGAAACGTGATATTGAAAGAAAAATTGGCGCTGTCATCAAGGGACGGGCAGACGTCCACGAACCGGATGTCACCTTCGGCCTGATGCCGTTTGGCGGCCGCTGGTATTTCGGCATTTATCAATTGAGTGAGTCCGTCTGGTTCCGCCATCAGCAGAAACCACGTGAATATTCCACAGCGCTCAGCACAAAAGTCGCGCGCGCCGTCGCCAATATTGCTGTACCCGACCCAGACGGAATCCGAGCGATTGATCCGTGCTGCGGCATCGGCACCGTTCTCGTTGAAGCACTGTCAATGGGCATCGATATGGAAGGACGGGACATCAACCCACTCGTTGTTGAGGGGTCGCGTGAAAACATTGCCCATTTCGGATTGGAAGGAACGGTTGAACTGGGACCGATCGCCGACATCACAAAACAGTACGATGTCGCAATCATCGATATGCCTTATAACCTTTACACTCACGCAACTGCAAAAGAACAGCAGGAAATCCTGAAAGCCGCGCATCCTTTCACACAAAAACTGCTGGTCGTGACCATCGAACCCATCGACCATATGATAGAAAACGCAGGCTTTAAAATAACCGACAGGTGCATCGCGAAAAAAAGTCTGTTCCTGCGGGAAATACTGGTGTGTGAGCGCACAGAACAACCATCTTCCATAAATGAAAAATTAAAGCAGGCTTAACAGACCCACCCGAATCCTTTGATTCGGGTGGGTTGTTTAACGCATACAGTAGAAAAGTCGCACTCTATCTCCAGTTTAATAATCAGGGCACAGGGAAAAGATACAATAGTCTTAAAATTAGGAGGAAATTACTTTGCAGAAACATCAACTGTATGTGAACGGCGAATATATAGATTCCACCGGAACTGAGTGGATTGACATCATCAACCCAGCCACTGAAGAAGTAATCTCCCAAATTCCAAAAGGCAACGAGCAAGACGTTGATAAAGCTGTCGAAGCCGCATTCCAGGCACAACAGGCCTGGGAACTGACCCCGAATATCGAACGCGGAAAAATCGTCCGCAGACTTGGTGATGAAATCGCCAAAAAACGAGATATTTTTATTGATTTATTGCAGGAAGAGCAAGGAAAAGACTACGAACTTGCAAGCGGTGAAGTGGATCTGGCCATCGATTACTTCCATTACATGTCCGAATGGGCCAGAAGAATCGAAGGCGAAATCCTTCCAAGTGACCGTCCGAACGAGAATATCTTCATCTATAGGAAACCGATCGGCGTCGTAGCCGGCATCATCCCCTGGAATTTCCCTGTTTTTATTCTTGCGCGAAAAGTCGCAACTGCATTAGTTACCGGCTGTACCATCGTCATCAAGCCGAGTCAGCAAACACCCAACACAGCGATGGAGTTCACCAAAATCATTGATGCGATGAATGAAATTCCTGCAGGCGTCTACAACGTAGTTACCGGTACCGGCTCTGAAATCGGCAATGCGCTGGCATCACATAAAAAGGTTCAGTTGATCACGATGACCGGCAGTGTGCAAGCTGGAACCAAAGTGATGGAAGCGGCGGCGCAGAATATCACCAAAGTCAATTTGGAATTGGGCGGTAAAGCACCGGCCATCGTCACTCAAAATGCTGATTTGGACTTGGCAGCCGAAGCGATCACGACTTCAAGGCTGGCTAACGGCGGACAGGCTTGTACGAACGCCGAGCGCCTCTATGTGCATGAAAGCGTCGCCGAGGCATTGACCGAGAAACTGGTGAAAGCATTCGAATCCAAGGTCTTGGGCAATCCTCGTGAAAATAAAGACGTGGAAGTCGGACCACTGATCAGCCAGGACCGTCTTGAAACTGTGGAAAGCATGGTCAAGCAGGCTGTCGAACAAGGCGCTGTGGTTGCTGCGGGCGGAGAGCGTCCGGACTTCGAAAGCGGCTTCTTCTACAAACCGACGATACTGACCAATGTATCGCACGACTCGGATATCATCCGCGAAGAAGTATTCGGTCCAGTCCTCCCCATCACGACATTCAAAACTTTGGACGAAGCAATTGAAAAAGCCAATGACACAATTTATGGCCTGTCTTCTTCCGTATACACCGACGACCTTAACGAAGCGATGCGCGTCGTCAATGACATGAAATTCGGCGAGACATACGTTAACCGCGAGAACTTCGAGGCTGTGCAAGGCTACCATGCCGGCATGCGCCAATCAGGCCTCGGCGGAGCTGACGGCAAACACGGTATGGAAGATTTCCTCGCTACGCAAGTGGTTTACATGCAATACAAAAATGATAAGCAGTAATTTGTGAAAAGGAGTGGAAACGGTCATCGTTTCCACTCCTTTTATTTGTCTCATTTTGAGTGCGGAAAATTGGCGAACGCCGATATATTTTCCTGAACGCCGATATAATTTTTTGAACGCCGATATAATCCGCTGAGCGCCGATATAATTTTTTGAACGCCGATATCTGGTTATTTCGCTAAAAATTGAGGGAAAGGACATCCTAATCGCATGCTTTTCGCAAGCGAAAAGCGAAAAACCATACTAAAAAGGCGCAGAAACGGCAATCGCTTCTGCGCCTTCTTCCTATTTAACTCATTATTGCCCGGCAATCTCAACTTCCGCTTTCATCGCCTCTCGCCACTCCACAAGTTCACGCTCTTCAATCTGTTGCTCAAGCTTCTCATCCCATGCACCCGTTCCGATATTCCAAACCCGCGCAAAAAGAATATCCTGCTTCCGGTCGTACATTTGAAATTCGATGCACGGAATAAAAACGGTTTTGAGCTCTTCAAATTCCTCGATCCCAGAGACGAGGATTTGAAAGCCTTCTTCTGTTGAGCTCCTCTCATTTGTGAGCAGCTCCAACATCGGCGCTTCTTCCCCGTCTTTCTCCACAGCAAATCGATATAGTGGAAACTCTCCTTCGTTCGCAGGGCTTTCTGTTTCATTTAACGAGTAAGTATCATGCGCCGCGCTATAGGAAATCACTGTCTGTTCCCCGTCCAACGCTTCCTCGAAAATGCCTTTATCCAGATAATCATGGCCTTTCGGCGTCAGCACGTAGCCTTTCTTCCCGAGTAATACCAGCCCGGTCCGCTGCATCTTGTCGATCAGGTCGCTGACGAACAGCTCCTCCACCGACAGCATATCAGCCAGGACGGCGGCGCGGCGGATTTCGGACTGCTGAAACGCGAAAAGAAGCATTTTCATCAGGATGTCCATTTTCAGCCGTTTGACCCGGTCGTACGATACTTCATAAGAAATGATCGGCAATTGCCAGACAAGAGTTTGCCGAATCGATACATCCTGGTTCTGCGTTAAATCCGAGCTGAGCTTCCCTATCAATTTTTCCATCCGATCATCCCTTCTGCAAGACTTTCAAGCCGTTTTTCTTTTCAACTGTGGCAAGCACATGCTGATACATCCGTTTCGTTTCTTCTTTTTTCGCCCGCTGTGTAAACATTTCCGAGCTGCCGATCATGACGAGCAATTGCTTCGCCCGCGATAAAGCCACATTCAAACGGCGGTAATCTTTTGCAAAGCCGATGTCGCCGTGGTTGTTTTGATTGTTCCGGACCATGCTCAGTAGGATGATTTCCATTTCGCTGCCCTGGAAACGGTCGACGGTGCCTGTGCGAATCGTTAAATGCGGCAAGCGCAATTCCTGGTCGATCATACGCTGCAGCCGTTTGACTTGTTCACCGTAAAATGAAATGACACCGACTGTTTTCAGTTCATCAGCATCTATCCTGCCAGCCGTCTTCGCCTCACCGACTGCGTCATTCAACTCAACCAGCAATCGGTTGATTTCCTGCAGTTCGGAGGGGTTAAATAAACTTTTTCCACCGCTCATCCGTTCTTCGAAATACGCCGGTTCATTCGGCAAATCGATCCACATGAGGTGGTTGCCGCGTTTCACGCCCGGTGATTCCAGGAAGTGGTCGCGGTCCCGGTCGGAATCTTCCAGCCCGCATTGCAATTGGTCGTTGTCGAATTTATAGAACGGCGCAATCGTCTCCATGATGTCTTCATGCATCCGGTACTGGATCGCGAGCATTGTTTTATTGGTTTCCGGCAGATTTTTATACAAACGTTCAAACAGCGACTCTTCCAGCAGCTTCTCAAGTTCGCGTTTTTCCTCGAAGCCGCTGTTATCCTTGATCATTTCCTCGAGCGTTTCTTCGAGTGTGTCGTTGCCGAGCAGCGGCGGCAATTGGTGATGGTCGCCGACAAGGATGACTTTTTTGCCTTTCAGCATCGGCAGCAATAGTTCCGGCGGTGTGGCTTTCGACACTTCGTCGATGATGACGACATCAAATACCGGATAATTATCGATGAAATCTTTGCGCGCCGAAGCGACACAAGTCGTCCCGATGACGTTGGCGTGCTTGATATACAATTTCCGGATTTCATCCAAATCGTGGTCATTGGCGCCTTCCAGCAATTCCAGCCATTTCTTCTGGATCGTCTGCATAAGCGGCAGGTTCTTCTGCTCCTGCGTCAGCGATTCCCTGTCGAATGAAAGACTGGCTAGCTGTTTCGCCGTTTTTTCGTATTCTGTTTCAGGATCAGCGGCGATGATGCTCTCCAATTTTGCCATTTCCTTTTCCTGACTGCTTAACCGTTCTTGTACTTGCTCAAGTACCGCTTCGATTTCGCCCAGTCTTTTTTGGATACTGCTGTGTGCATCCTTTTCGGCAAGCTGTTCTTTCAGTTGCTTTTCAAGTCTTTTTCTGACTTGCTCGAATTCGGCTTTTTCTTTTTTGAGCTTTGAAAGTTCAGCTTGATGCAGTCGGATGGCTTCGTTAATATCAGCCGGAATATCGAAATCAGCCGGCAATGGTGTTGCTTGCCTTTCCAGATTTGAAAGCTCCTGCTGCATTTTTTCCAATTCGATCAGCCATTTGTCATTCAGTGCACCATAATGCTGTTGCTGTTTCACCAGCTCAGCAGTGATCGCCCGCTTCAATTCCTGGAACGCCCGCTTGGAATCTTCGATATAAACTTCAGGAGATTTCAGCTCCGCGCCTCTTCGCCACAATTCGTTTTGCCGTTTATACAACCCAGCCAACGCTTTTCCAAGAGCAGCCGGATCGATGCTTGGCGAACTCTTCATAAAGACGCGCAGCTTTTCCATGAAGTCTTCGATTTCTGCCAAACTGAACGAACCGCCCTGTGCCAATGCGGTTTCTTTTACCTTATCCAGCGCCACACCTGCGGACGCCAGCAATTTTTCCACATAGGCGATTGCCGCTGTCAGGCTGGCATTCGCTTTCTCGAGGTTTTTCCGCTCCGCCATCTTGTCGCGGATCATGTCGAGTTTGCCGGTCGAATAAGTGATTGCCGTTGTTTCTTCAATTTTCTGTTCCGCCATCAACTGCATCAGGCCATCGACTTTTTTGATGCCTTCAATTTCTTCCAGTGCATCTTTTTTCGCGTCAATCAAACCCGCCAGCTGATTTCGTTTATCTGCTATCACTGAAATTTCCTGTTGTTTGTCTGCAATCTGCTTTTCCAATTGCTTAAGCTCTAAAGCATGCTCCAATTGATTAATGTCCTTTTCAATCTTCTGCTGCTCTTCACGGAACCAGTCCAAATCCCTGCCGCTGTCGACAATAGCCTCGTCTTTGGTGATTGCCGCTTCCAACGCTTCAAGTTTTTGTTCGCTGTCACGCTGTTCCTGAAAGGATTGTCCTTTTTGCAGATTGAACGCCTCGAGCTTATGCCGTTCTTTATTCAATAAAAGCTCGATTTCTTTCTTTTGTTCCAGCGCGTCTTTTTTCGCCTCTACCGCTTTCTTCAAACTTTCGTAAACCGGCTGCAGTTCCGCATACGCTCTTTCAGTCGCCTCCAGCTCCTTGGCGAGTTCCGCCTGCCGCCTTGAACGCGTCTCGTATTGCGCTGTTATTTCTTTCAGCGTACTATCCTTCCAATATTGGCCGACGTTTTCTTCGATGAATTTTTTGCCGTCTTCTTCGATGCTTTCCGTCCGTCCAACACGCAGGATGCGGATATCTTTATTGGACAATAGACGGCCGAGTGCGTTATCAACCGCCAGATTCGACTGGGAAGCGACAAGAGTGCGCAAGCCTTTTTTCGCATTTTGCAGACAGATTTCCGAGATGACGGTGGTCTTCCCGGTTCCAGGTGGCCCTTGGATCGCGTACAAATCTTCCGCCGCCATTGCACCTGACACCGCCTGCTGCTGAAACTCGTTCAGTCGATTGTGGAAAGTCAGCTTCTCCAGTTGTTTGAGTGGTGCCACTTTCGGTTTTTCTTCGAATAAAAGACGGTCGAGCTGGGGATTCACCGCCAGCCCTTTTTCCAGATTCGTGAAGCCCTGGCGTAAACGGCGAATCTGGCTGAGCGCCGCGAAATTGCTGAACACGGCTTCTTTCTTGGTAAGGCTATGCCCTTTTTCACGCAGCTGTTTGATGATGTAGGAGTTTAATTCGACTTCAATAATCTTCTTCGAAGATTTCATCACCGTTCCGACGTCGCCGTCAATCCCGGTAAGCCGCACGCTCAAATTGCGCAAGTTCTTCCATTCTGCGTCGTTCATCCGGCAGCCAGTCAGTGTGATGCGGCTGAAATCATGGCTGAACGCGAGCGCTGTATACTCCGACTTGATATCTGGAATATCCATACCCTGTTCCTGGATTTTCAAATAGCCTTCCCAGCTGGAGATCCGTTTTTTCACATAATCGGAACGCTCTTTTGCAGGCGTCATGCGGTTGATCAGATTGATGAAGGCCACGGGCACCGGATCGCGCGAATCGATGAACGCCACCGACTCCTCGCGCTGCCAGTTGGTTCCGACAGCCTGAAACGCTTTTCGGAGCGTCACATTCGTCACCAGCAATTGATGGTTGCGGAACACGCAGTGCAGCACGATCGACCCTTCCGTCTCTTTCCCGGTCAGCCGCTCCGCTTCCTCCGGTCCGAAAAACAGCGCAACTGAAAGCGAGCCATCCGCGCCTGTCGGATAGCGTTCCATGAACAACTTGAAAGGCTTCGCTCCATTAAAAAACGAGCGCTCGCTGATGCCGAACCCTCTCATTTTTTCTGAAGCGGTTTTGGTTATTCTGATTGATGTTTTGTATGTAATTGCCTGTGCCTGAACCATTTGATCACCTGTTCTGAAATCTCAACATATCCTGTAATTATACCATCTATCAAGGTGAGCTATCACAATAAAATAAAAGTCGAAATCTTAAGTGAAGCAACTCCTGAGCCGCTATTTTATCGGCTGATTTGACGGAATCGACGATAAACGGCTGAAAATCGACGATAAACTCCAAAAAATCGACGATAAACACTCGAAAATCGACGATAAAAACAAGCGCATCCCCTTCGCGGGGAGTGCGCCTGTTTCATTTCTCTTCATCATCCAGCTTTTGTTTCATTTCTTTCTCCGACAAGCGTTCAATCGGAAAATAAGTTTCCAGCCGCTCCAATTGAACCAGTGCATCTTTATAGAAATCCATGTCCTCAAACTCATCTTCGTAGTACATCGAATTATCCGTGGTCTCCAACAAGAGACGGATTTTCTCTATGGCTTTTCCGCCGCTTGCATCTTCATCGCCAAACGTCGTCTCGTCCTGCCCCGTTTCTTTTTGCTGAAGATAGACGGTCCCTTCTAAACCTTTTCGTTTCGACTCGTCCGCAAAATCCACCACTTCCGATAAGGCTACTGCTGTACTCCGCATTGTACCCACTCCTTTTTAAACTGAATAAACCTCTGTACAGTTGTTATTGACGCCCAGGGTCCATGCTAAACATCCATCACGAGTCACCGTTCACTGTTTGGATTCTGCAGACTTGTACTCCAATGGCTCCTCCGCTATAGTTATTCCCTGAAGAAGTTCAGTAAAATATATTTTGACAGACAAGGAGACACCATGTGAATCAAACAAAACCAAAGCTCTGGACGAAGGAATTCATCCTTATATCCACAGTCAATTTTTTCTTAACGTTAGTCTTTTTCCTTTTGATCGTGACAATAGCTGTTTACGCTGTTGCAGAATATGGCGCAACCACCAGTCAAGCCGGACTTGTCACCGGCATTGCCATTATCGGCACCATGACCGGCCGGATCATCATCGGCCGGCTGATTGAAAACATTGGCCGAAAAAGAACATTAGTCATCGGACTTATTTTATTTGTATTGACCACCCTGCTTTATTTCGTGAATCTTAATCTCAGCTTTTTGCTGATGAACCGTTTCCTTCACGGCATGACGCTCGGAATGGCAAGCACGGCTGCCGGAACGATTGTGGCTCAGATCATACCCATGACACGAAAAGGTGAAGGAATCGGCTATTTCAGCATGAGCTCAACACTTGCAACAGCAATCGGACCGTTCATCGGCCTCTATATGAGCCAGCATACGAGCTTTGACATGATTTTCACCCTGTGCGTTGCATTTGGGCTTGTCAGTCTTTCTTTCGCCCTTTTTACAAAAGTGCCGCCAGTGGATTATTCCGGCAAAACCGGCCAGGCAAGAGGATTCAAACTATCTGATTTCCTGGAGCCGAAAGCTTTGCCCATCGCTCTTATCACATTGACATCTGCTCTATGCTTTTCCAGTATTCTTTCGTTCATCAATTTTTACGCGATTGAAATCGATCTTGTAGAAACGGCCAGTTTCTTTTTTGTAGTCTATGCGATTGCAGTTTTATTATCCCGGCCATTTACCGGCCGCTTAATGGATATAAGAGGCGCAAATTTCGTCATGTATCCTGCTTTTGTATTTCTTTCTGCAGGTTTATTGCTTCTAAGCACCGCCAGCAGCAGCGTTATCTTTTTGCTTTCCGCCATTTTAATCGGCTTAGGTTTCGGCAATCTGCAATCCACGACCCAGGCAATCGCGGTCAAACTGACCCCGCCTCACCGGATGGGGCTGGCGACATCGACGTTCTTTATCTTCTTGGACGCCGGACTCGGTTTCGGACCTTATATTCTCGGTTTCATCATTCCGTTGACCGGCTTCAGTTCCCTTTATGCCATACTCGGATTCACAGCGCTTGCTGCTTCCCTTCTTTATTATGTATTGCATGGACGGAAAGAACGGTCAGAGCTCGCGACTGCTCGAACTTCATGAAACAGAAAAGGCTGCCTGATAAAAGGCTGCCTTTTTTGTTTCACCTCATGGTAATACATGGAAACGGGAACAATCCCTAAAAATTTTCGTCGATAAATTATGATATATGCTTGGAGGACTGGATAATGAATTATTTCTTAAAGTTAAATGTTGTCAGCATACTGTATGCGCTAATGGCAGTCATACCGCTTGAATTGATGCTGAACGTATACAGAATTACAAGGTTGACCGGCTGGGAAATTGGCACAGTGAATATATGGACCGCCATCCTACTGTTTGCAACCCTGATTGTCGGTACCCTTTTTCTCTTCCGGCTTACTGAAATTTGGCTGGGTTTCCGAAAGCCCAATTATTTCACAGCTCTTCTATGGTTCCCTTATTTCATTCTCTTTGTATATATATTCACTGTCTCATTCCCATTCACTTATGGCGGGGATGACCCCAACCCAGTCACCGGTATCCTCATGATATTCGGCATCATGATCTATCCGTTTTATATTCTGATCCTGAATAATCTTGCGATGATGACTAATGTAAAAGGCGAAGAGAAAACTAAGGAGTTATAAGCAGGATTAATTCCATAAAAAAAGCGCTGCATAATGCAGCACCCGCTTATTTCTTCGTTTTCTCTTTTATCTTATTCGCAACGTCATCTTTCATGACCATCGCTTTATCCTTATAGATCGACGCTTTTTCTTTATAGTCGTCTTTGTTTTCTTCCCAATGCGCTTTGCCTTTTTCAATCGACTTGTCTTTTAATGCGTTCAGTTTGTCCAGAAATGCCATTTCGATCATCCTTCCGTTCTTTCCGCCACAACTGTGGCCGGCGAACTTTGTTAAGCATAACTGTATTCGATCGGATTGTCTAAAATCTCTGGCTATGTGAATTAAACCGGATATCGCTTGCCCGGAAACGGTACCAGGTAAATGGCCCTTCTTCAAGAAGTCAGCTGATATCGATTTCCACCGGAACCTTCAAACCGTCCACCACTTTATGCGCTTTGATGGTGCCGGTGCACAGCAGCGGACGCGCATCTTCTTCGCTGTCTTTATAGCGCCAGGCCTCCACTTTCACCAATTCATATTGTTCATTGAAAAAGAATACAGCGGATCCGGTCAAACCCCTGTATTCCATCGTTGCGGTTGTTGTATAGGCATCCACTTCCTTCCAATGAATATAAGAGTTGAGTGCTGCTGTCGGATACCAGCCCATTTCCATCAGAAAACGCTGCATCGAAGACTGATTGGTCTTGTCGTTTTCCAGGGTTTTCGAAACCGGCAGAAATCCGGCAAGCTTGATGCGCATGCTACCCTTGCCATCTTCAAAACTGTCTTTTCCTGTGACAAACATGCCTCTGCCCATTTTCATCTTTACTTCCCAACGAAATCCTGGAGGTTCGGTGAAACTGATTTGTTCAGATTCGGATGCCGTCCACTCTTTCTGCTCAGGCTTCAACTTCATTGTGCCTGATTGTTTTAGCGTTACATTACGGATCGGCTCTCGACCGGCCACACCAACCGACAGGAGCCAATTTTTTACGGCGGATGGCAGCGTCTCCAGCATTTCTTCAGTTACTTTTTTGGGCGTGCCGTGGCTGGAGCTTGCTTCTGGACTGTTACCAACTGACATCGCAGTCACTCCTTCTATAATGTGTTGCAAATCAATAGTCAATCTACAGGCAAGTCGGTATTCACTTTATACAATTGATCGTTTTCCCAATACCTGCCTGTAGCGCCATCACCAAAATTCAGGTCCCGGTCGCAATAACCCAATTCATACAGCACTCTGTTTTCATTTTTGAATAAGACTTTAAAATCCGGCCCAGCCCAATCCACAGTTGCCGTCGAATTAATTTCAGCGTTTTCCAGGTCGTCGACGAGCTGTTCTATAAATGCTTTGTCTGTAATAGTGTTGATATGCACATCACCATGCCAGGTGCGGATTTCAATTTCTGTCACTTCACTAACCACATTAAATGCCGTGGCTCCTACTTGCCCATCTGAAGCAGCGCTTTGGCATCCAGCCAGTAAAAATATTGAAATGAGAAGAAGGAATATCGATTCTTTACATTTCATCCTGATATCTCCCTTTCGAGTGCAATGAAATTAAGTTTGAATATTTCATTAACTAAAGTGTAACACAAAGAGAAAAAGGTTCAGCAAGGACATGCCCTGCTGAACCTTTTCTAAACAAATTCCTCAACCAATTCATCAATTTCTTCATAAATCTCTTCAAACAACGGCTCTTCCCCGATAGCCATCACAAAGTTTACGCCGTCTTCCTTATGGAAGAGCTCACGCCCTCTTTTCTCCCATGTCCCCCGTAAATACGGTTGATTTATTATATGTTGGAAAATTCTAGGGCGCAATGGTTTTTCCACAGATTTTTGTGGAATTTTTGCAATCTTTAAAGTTGCAGATTTTGACTGTTTTCAACTTGCGGATCAGCAGCATCCGCTTTGCCTTGAATCGCCGCTAAGAGTGCTCCCCCAATTCCTGCCCATATAAATCCGACTGCCATCATCAGTGAAATCAGCATCATCGTATAAAATTGTTCCTGAAATAAACCCGTTAAAAATGGTGACAGGCAAAAAAGCAGCGTCACCGCGAATAATGTACGCGACAGCCACAACAACACGCGGGGAATTTCTTTATGGAAGCTTATCCGCCTCATCAGCATAAAGGAACCAACCGCCAACAATACCGTTCCTGAAAACAAAAACAGCAAACCGAACGGTATGCCGGTGTCCGGAAAATAAATCTCAAAAAAATGGAACAACCCATTAAACACGAGTGCCGCACTCAACAGGAGGAGTGGATTCTTCAGTTTCCTGCTATATAGAACATGAAGAACATAAATGCCCCCAAGACAAAGAAGCGGAAACACAAACTTGACGTAGTCCGTCCAATCGCTGGCGAAATATCCTGTGTTGATTTGCCTGCCGATCACCACAAAATCGTATAAAGGTTTCATTCCCCAAAGGATTCCTCCAACAATACATAAACAGGCAGCCATGGTTTTCAAAGTGCCTTCTCCCTTTCAGCAATGGATTTGATAATTGTTTATTCCACATGAATCCTTAAACTCCTGCACATTAATAAGACAGCCGCTTCTAAGCGCTCCATAATTGAACTGCTGCTCATTTTTGGAGGAATTAAGGTTTCGCCAGAAAATAGCTTGGGTATAGTTAGAATTGTTCATTTTGTTAGACACAGGTTTACAATCTGAATTTCAATAATGCTATACTTAATTAAAGGTAATGGAAGTATTTATAAAAAATTACTTATCAAAGGAGAAAAAAGGAATGGCTGAGGCATTGCAAAAATCAGAAGAAATTAAGGTTTTCTTTGAAAAATACCGGGAAGCATTTGATGAAAAATTATTGGAAGAAGCCGTTAATGTAAAAGACCGGATTGATGAAATCCTGCGAATCGGCAATATCGACCTCGTTTCAAATGCCCACAAAGTTGTCGGCTATATAGTTGAAGGACAGGAAGAGGAGCTTAAATTATTCGCAAAGCAGGAAGGCATTGCCTGGGCGACTCATTCGATCGAACTTTCCTTTAAGCTGGAATGGATCCAGGCCATCCGCCGCACCCTTTGGACCTTCCTCCAGCAGTACAACGATGCTACATACAATAAATCCGGATTCGACTTCTTCTCCATGGAACAAGATGTGAATACACGCGTGGACACGTTCCTGAATCACTTTTTCATCAACTACTCCACCTATAAAGATTCATTGCTCCTGGCACATCGCCAGCTTGTGGAAAATCTGTCGGTGCCGATCATTCCGATCAATGCAGCTGTTTCAATCTTGCCGCTGATCGGTTCGGTCGATTCTTTCCGTGCAACAATTCTGGAAGAAAAAGTGCTGACCGAGGTTGGAGACAGCCATATCGAAACTTTGATCCTGGATATGTCCGGTATTGCCGACATGGAACCAGAGGTCATCCATCACCTGATGAAAATCATCGATGGCAGTGCGATGATGGGCTGCAGAACCGTCATTACAGGCTTGCGGTCAGAAGTCGTCCGGAAAATGATCAATCTTGGTTTATCATTCGATCCTAAAACCAAAACGTTGGGAACGCTGCAGAACGCCCTCAGCGAATATCTTTCAGTCGAATAAAATCGATGCACATAGAAAAACCGTGATTTGGATACTCATCCAAATCACGGTTTTCATTTTCTTCTATTCATAAGCCAAACAAATCAGCCTTGGTCTAGTTTGTTTTCAATATCATACGCCGCTTGTTTCTCGGCAATCCAAGCAGCATATTTTGCATTCAATGCTTCATCGAACAGGATCTCTTTGATCTGCTCTTTGCTGTCTTCGAGCGTTGCTTCAGAAGCTTCCGTTTTATCCGTCACTTTGATGATGTGATATCCGAAATCAGTTTGGACCGGATCGCTGACTTCACCCGGTTTCATCGCGAATGCCGCTTCTTCGAATTCAGTCGCCATTTCACCTTTTCCGAAGCTGCCAAGTTCCCCGCCGTTTTCAGCATTGGCCGTATCAACGGAATATTCAGCAGCCAGTTCTGCGAAGTCTTCCCCATCCGCCAATTTCTGCGCCACTTCTTCCGCCTGTTCTTTTGTTTCAGTCAAGATATGGCTGGCTTCCACGGTTGCGCTTTGGCCAAGAGCTTCTTTGTTCTCCTTGAAATATGTCTCGATCGCTTCATCTGTAATTTCGATTTCCGGACCGATCAATTTCTCGATTCTCAAAAAGTTCTTCATTTCCTCTTCCAGATCCTCTTTGGTTAACCCGCTTCCTTCAAGTGCAGCAGCAAGCCCTTCAGCACCGCCGTATTGCTCTTCATATTCCGCGAGTTCCGCATCCAATTCTTCCTGGGTGATTTCAATGTCCGCTTTTTCGGCTTCCTGGCGGATGATTTCATTGGAAATCATGATATCCAGCGCCTCTGCTCCACTTGTTTTCACCATTTGCTCATAAAGTGCATCCTGTTCGATTTCTGTGCCATCGACTGTCGCCACAACTTCTTCTTTATTGAATCCAACCATCAGGAAAATGGCTGAGGCAACGATAATTCCAATTGCAAAATAGATAGCCTGCTTCATCTTCATCCCTCTTTCTTTTTATCGATAACATCACTTTAGCAAGTGGATATGAACAAACTATGACCGGGACATTAATAATCGTGTAAGTTTTTGTTCAAGGCATTATAAAAAGGAGAAGCGATGAAGCTCCTCCTTAAATCTGGACTTACCGTTTTCCAGTCTGATCACGTTTCACAATTTTATCGCTCACCTGCTGGCCGCTGAGTGTCACCATCGGCATGCCGCCGCCGGGGTTGACGGTGCCGCCGACAAAGTAGAGGTTATCGTAAAGCTCACTTTGCTTCTTATGCTTGAAGCCGCCATTGCGTTTCTTGTCCGAAACGGTGCCGTATATCGCCCCACGGTCAGAACCATAGATGCGTTCAATATCATGCGGCGTCCATACATCACGCGTCACGATATTTTCCCGAAGTCCATCAAGGCCCATGCGTTCCAGCTTATCGATGACCCGGTTTTCAAAATCCAGGTACTGTTCCGACGTGAATGGCTTGTCTTGAATATAGGGGATATGCGGCAGGATCTTGATGTTTTCGTGTCCTTCCGGAGCCTGTGTGGGATCTGTCTTATTGACATTGACCAGATAAATGGTCGGATCGTCCGGCAGCTCATGTTTTTCGAACACTTTTTCCATTTGTTCTTTCAGATTTTCAGAGAAGAAGAAATTATGGTGATTCAGGAAAGGATATGTTTTCTTCACACCCAAATGCAGGACGAGCCCGGAACTTGCCGGTTCATATTTCTTCTCGAGCTTCTCGACAAACTTATCATCTGCGTCCACCATTTTCCGGTAGAAGGGGATCACTTCCATATTGGATACGTAGTAATCAGCTGTTTTGAATGAACCATCTTCGAGTTCGACACCAGCGATTTTCTTGTTGTGATCGGTGCGTGCCCGGACAACGCCCATGCCTGTTCGGATCTTCACGCCTTCTTCTTCCGCCAATTTTGTCAGGCCATCAGCAAGTTTATGCATGCCGCCCGGTACATACCAGCAGCCCTGCGCATGTTGCATATAAATCATCATATTCAGTACAGCCGGCGCGTTGTACGGGGAAGAGCCGACGTATTTGACGAAATACGACAGCATATCACGCAAATGCGGATTGCTGATGCGCTTGGAGATGCCTTCGTACATCGTAGAAGTCAAATCGAATCCTCTTAATGTCGCGATGATGCCGTTTTGAGCCACCGCTTCTTTCGGCGATTCGAAGCCTGCCGCCAAATAGCTGTGTTCCGTCGTCTTGTAGATACGCTGTGAATATTTCAGCAGTGAATAGTATTCTTTAATATCCTTTTTGGAAAGGGCAGGATTTGTCCGTTCCATTGTGTGGAGGTTGCGGTATAAGTCCAGTACGGTGCCATCGGGAAAGAACGAGCGCCATTCCCGGTTGAGCCGTTTCATCTGCACATAATCTTCCATCCGCTTGCCGCTTCCCCGGAATAATTTATCGAATATATGCGGCATCGTCAAAATCGAAGGGCCAAGATCGAAACCGAACCCATCTTGCTCCAGACGGTTCACTTTCCCGCCAATATGATCATTCTTCTCATATAAAGAGACCGCGTAACCTTTCTGAGCTAGCGAAATAGCCGCTGACAGACCGCCAAGGCCTCCCCCAATCACGATTACAGATTTTCCAGCATTATTCATATATGTACCGCCTCTCTTCCCTACCTTATTTTATTCTATCCAGCCGGCTGAAGTTTGCAGGGACATCTCAGTAAGAGAGTTTTCTTCAGAACGTGGCAATACTCCTTCTTATTCCCTCAATTTTAAACTTGGAAACTCAGTTTGTATAGTTTTTGTGTAAGCGTCATAACTATGTGCTGCCGATCTAGCAAGGTCGCTGACTGTAAATAATAAAAGCAGCAAAACGGTCAGGAATGAAGCTGACTGTTTTGCTGCTTTTATTTTCTACTGAACGTTGCGTTCTTCTTGCCTACTTGAATGTTCATAAGCGAAATAGCCGCCAAGCAATCCAAATCCTGCACCAAACGTAATGCCCGTCGACATGGCAAACGGAAAGATCAGGCTTAATACCAGTCCCAGCGCACTGCCAAAGACCATCCCGAGAGGAATCAGACTGTCCAGTAAATCCTGGGCAGCTTTTGTTTCTTTCTTGCCGAGCGTCCCCCGCTTCTGTTTGCCTTTCAATCTGAGAATGACAAAAAGCGATATCGCTCCTGCAAGCACAATCGGCCAGACGATGCTTAAAATTTCAATCGCCGATTCCATATGAAAACCCCTTTCATATTCGAATGGTGGATCCGTGCTGTTTACCTTCTGCTTTCAATGGTAAACGAACCCGAGCAAAACAGCCACCCCAAAAGGCGTCTTCATTTTTTATGCAGCCTTAAGCTTTTTATTGTACGTCAATGTCTTTCCGCTGATTCCGAATAATACCGTCAATACAGGCGACAAGAGACAGAAGAACGCAAACGGCAAATACTCGAGTGTCGGGACGCCAAGCACGGATGTGATGAAAATCCCGCAGACACTCCACGGAACAAGTGGATTTACAACTGTTCCGGCATCTTCCATGACCCGGCTCAAATTCTTGCCCGCCAGCCCCGCCTTTTCGTATGGCCCTTGAAATGCCTGTCCCGTCAGAAGGATCGACAGATATTGTTCCCCGATCAGGATGTTGATGCCGATTGCCGTCAACGCCGAGGCCGCGATAACTGAAGATACTTTCTTCAGCAGGCTTTCAATTTTCATCAGCAGACATTGAACGATTCCTAAAGTGAATAATATACCTCCCATGCTGAGTGCCAGCAGCACCAGGCCGATGGTGAAGAACATGCTTTCCATACCGCCTCTTGACAGGAGTGCGTCGATTTCTTCGATGCCGGTTGCCGAGACATAGCCGCCAAAAAGAACACCGAGCGTTTGAGGAACTGTAAGACTGATATGAAGCATCGATACGGCGATAGCGGCTATCGAGCTCGCAGCAAGTGTCATCAGCGCCGGCACTTTCATGATTGTTAAAGTGATCAGGATGAGGAGCGGAATGATTGAATACCAATGAATCAAACCTGTCTGCAGCAGGCCTTCTTTGAACACCGCAATTTCTGCTGCATTGTCGAGTGTGATGGACGGTGACATGAGCCCGAAGAATATCAATGTCAGCACGAAAGCTGGAATCGTCGTCCAGCTCATGTTCCGGATGTGTTCAAACAAATCCACACCGACAATCGACGATGCCAGATTGGTCGTATCCGACAGGGGTGACATCTTATCACCGAAAAATGCTCCGGAAACAATGGCTCCTGCTGTGACAGCAAGCGACAGATCAAGTGCGCCGGCAATTCCGATAACCGCGACTCCCACTGTGGCAACAGTCGTCAGTGAACTGCCGATGGACAAACCGATGATTGACGTGACGATAAAGACGATGGCAAAGAAAAAGAGTGGTGTAACCAGATTAAATCCGGCAAAGATCAAAGTCGGAATGGTGCCGCTCAACATCCAGCTGCTGATGAGGATGCCGATGAAGAAAAACAGGAATACCGCGCTCATCCCTGCTCCCGCCCCTTCCACTAAACCTCGTTCCAGTTCTTTGTAGGAGATCTTTTTTACCAAGCCGTAGCAGATTAACAGTAAAATCGCCAAAAGAATCGGCACATGAGGAGGCGCTTCAAAAAAGATGATGCTTGAACTGATGATAGCTGCAATGATGGCTGTGAGCGCAAGCGCTTCTGGAAAACTCGGTGATAAAACTGCTTTGATACGAAACATTGATGATTCCTCCTGGATGCTAAAAAGTATGTGAAACGAAAAAAAGAAAGCCCGCGCCCCTGACAAAGGGACGAAGACTCTCTCCGCGTTACCACCCAATTTGATATTTCCGCCTGTGCCGAAATATCCACTTCATTCATCGCCGAAATTACAGATGGTGTAATTCACCTGAATTGCTGCCTGGATTTGCACCACTCATCCAGTCTCTTCCTGCTGCCCGCAATCAGCCTACTCAATCCATCATTCAACGTTCGTATAGCCGCTTTCAATTTTCATAATCTTAGCATGTTCCACAAACATGTCAAGCGTGTCATTCAAATTCCCCAAAATACTCCCCCTAAATTAGCAGCCGAGCAAAAAGAAAAACCGTCAACTGAGAGTTCAGCCGACGGTTTCCTTCAGTGTTCAGTTAACTCCAAGAATTCTTTTACAGTTCCATAAGTCTGCATGTCACTCATGTTGATCCCCAGGCTCACAGCAGTATGGGCAATCACTGGCCGGATTCCCGTCAATATCGGCTTTATGCCAAGCAACTGCAGAAGGTCCCGAATCTGAAAGATCTGCTGGGCCACATTGGTATCGAAATGATGAATTCCTGAAAAATCGATTACAAGTTGCTCGATATCCAAGTCCACGACCTTCGGAATGACTTCCGTCGACAGATATGCAGCCCTGGAATCGGTGAATTCACCGATGAGCGGCATGACACCGACCCCTCTTCTGATCGGAACAATCGGCGCAGCCAACTCCATGATCTCCTGCTCATTGGAATCCAGCAGTTTCTGATTTTCCAGATTGAAATTCGTTGTCGTTTTCCGAAGCGCATCATCAAAAATATAGATTACGTGATGATAAAGTTTAGAGAGTTCTGCTGCGCTGCTGTTCTCCAGAATGCCTCTCTCCTGCAGTTCATGCAAAAGCGAAAGCCGGAACGTGCTGATGATTTCAACCGTATTTTTCAAAAGCGTCCCGTCATAGTAAAAGTAATGGTCGATATCGTAATCCATTTCCATATCCAGGGTTTCCTGGCGGGTGCTTATTAGTCCCAGTGCCACCTTATCCAAAAGCCGTCCGATCAATTCACAATGTTTTGCAAGCTGTTCATCCGTCAAGTCCAATTGCAGTTCTTCCGTTGCCTGCATCAACAGATTCTTTGTTAAGGATTTATTTTCTTCTCTGATGAATTCCGCTACTTTATGAAGTATAATGTCCATTCCTCTCTCCTTGCAGTCCGTCTCCTAAGTCGTTATACAAAAGCTATATTTTTTATTATTCCCCCGCTTGACACAGATAAACCCTATGATGACCGTACACTTCAATTAAAACGGATTACTTCTTTCCACAATAAAAAATTGAAAGGCATCCCGCCTTTTCAGCGGAACGCCTTTCATTATCGATTACATTCAGGAAGCTGCAATTTCATTTATCCGGTCATCTTCCATCAAATAACTGTGTCTCGTACGCAATTTTTCCTGCAGTCCTGCAGAAACCCGGGTTAAATCATAGGCGCAGACAGCGATAAACTTATTTTCCGATATAAACTGGGTCGCGCTTTTATCGTAGAGGAGAATCTCATCTTCAATATCGTCTCCGCTGCCCCATTCGATATGGCCCCACGTCCGGAAAAACTTTTCTTCGCTAGTAGCCTCATTCAGTATATAACTTAACTTACTGGCCTGCCTCAGTCTATTTTGAACCCTCAACTTGGCGAGAGAATCCGGTCTTTATTGCCGTAAAAAGAATCAGCTTGATCCTTTGCCCATTCTCCACTTTTTCAAGGAGGAACCTTCTTTTATGAACGCTTTCCTGAAACCTTGGATCACATCAATAACAGCAAACAGGGCAACGGTGAAAAGCAGTCCTCCGACAATCCAGTTCAATGCATCCGCTGAGCCGAATATCCTTTCAAGCTGCAAAATGAAGCCCTCTGTAAAGATTTCCGCATTTGTGAATAACAAGATGAAAACCAGCACGGTCAGCGTCTGCAGGGCTAAATTATAAGTTGCCATCCTGAAATCCCATCTTCTGCGTGCCCACTTCCAGACATCCATGATGATTTGAAGGATGACTGTCAGCAGAACAAGCGGCCAATAGGACAACATCATGGTTTGATTGAATGCCGGTGTCGTAAAGTCAAGGCCGGGCGCACTGCCTTCATAGATGCCGATCAATTTATCCGCGTTGAAATAAACTGAAACCCATACAGCGGTCCAAATCAAATCAAAAGCAGGCTCACTTCGTGGAATAACCCGGTTTTTAGGCATCAGCTCCTGCTCGGAGGCCATATCATCCGGTGTCCATCCTTTTTCCGGCAGCACGATTGGCGTCTTTCCAGTTGCACGATTTGTCCGGTCGACCCATTCAATGATAAAGAAGACAAGAGTCACCCAGAAAAAGACATTCACCGCTGTATCAACCACAGCAGCAATCCCATCCGCAAAAAGGCCACCGACGACACTCGCCACTGATGCTTCCCCGGCACTCGAGAAGATGGTAGTAATGATCAGCACCATCAGTACGACAGTGACAACGACTGGAATAATAATTTTCAGTAAAGTCACATAAGCATCAAAGAACGCCGGTCCGATCAAATACCTGGGCTGCGATCGATACTTGCTTGCCAATACAGCCGGATCGCCGAATTTCACAAGCAATTCGCGCTCTTCTTTTTCCGCGTATCCCAGTGGCAATAAATCTTCCAGGGTGGCCCGCAATTCTTTTCCGATATCGTCCCGCTCTTTCGCCGGCACCCTGCGCACCACTTCACCAACATACCGGTCAATCAATGTCATCGGAACCATCCCCTTCAATAAGCTTTTGAAGTTCTTCCGCTACTTTCCGCCACTCCTCCGTCATCTGACTGAATGTGTCCGCTCCTTTTTCGCTTAACGTGTAATACTTTTGCGGCCCGTCTCTTGCCCCATCCCAATCCCCCAACAGCAGCTTCTGCTTTTCAAGCTGCCGGAGCATAGGTGCCAATGTGCCAAAATTCTCCAACAGTCCCCTTTGTTCCAAGATCCGGATCAGGTTTGCGCTGTTTCTCGGTTCTTTCAATTGTGACAGCACGGCCAATGCCAGCACTCCGCTCCTCAGATCGCCTGGCCATCCATCCATTGCCGATCTTTCCAATATTTCCACCTCCCGTAGCTCTTTTTTCGTCCTGAACTATACTCTTTATTTTAATCCTTCCAAATTATCCACACAATAAATAATTGATTATTTTGATAATAAAATAATTATTGTTTATAGAAGTGGATAAAAAAACACACCGAGGGTGCGTGGTGTGTTTGGTGTGGTTCACATATGCTATTCCATTTTTCATCCTGGATAAATCGTCTCTTCTTCAAAGTTGCCGGACCCTGGCAACTCTTCTACCAATCCTGAGCCAAAAAGCATCGCCGGCGTGTAGCTTCCTTTCGGAAACTCTCCGTCGAGCAGGCGGTTGACGGATTCAAGTGCGCCATAAACCGTCAGATCGTAGACATTCGCCGTTTTAATCCGAACTGTTTTTACAACACCATCCTCATTGCGCGCTTCTCCCCAAATATAAGCGGGTGCTCCGGCGCGACGGGTTTCGTCTGGACCTTTCACACGTCGGTTCACTAAATTCTTGAGGGCTTTCTGGACAGCAGGCAAAGCAAGGATGGCTCCGGCGCTGCCGAAGATGCGGGCACCAAAAATGCGCGATTTTTTCATCGGAATCCAAGTGGCGATATTCGGAATCCCGGTTGTGTGGAATGCGGTCGACACGTCGCCCCAGGGGATTCCCATCGCAGAACGTGAGCCTCGGCCGAAATCGATCGTGCGATGCTGGCTTCCGATCGGCACCGGTATCAATTGGCCGTTCTGCCGCTCCGCACTGCCAGACCCCATTCCTTCGATCATCGTCTTGAATGTCCCCGGTGAAATGCCTGAATCCGAATCAAATCCGAGTGATAGACTGCTCGCATCCGGCAACAGTTCTTTCAATTTAAGCGCTGTGCAGTCTGTCGGAATCACATCAAAACCGACGCCTGAACAGATGGTGATGCCCGCTTCTTTCGCTTTCGCATCCTGCGCGAAGCTGTGTTCGAAAACGGAAATTTCGCCGGTGATGTCCATATAATCGGCACCCGCCTCAAGGCACGCCTTGATCATCGGTGCGCTCGTTTTCTGGAAAGGACCGGCGCAGTGCAGCACAAGGGCGATATCGCTCAGGTTTTCAGCAGCGGACGGTCCTACCGGAAAGACGCGCGTTTCCAGTTCCAGCTCTTTGCCCAGCGGTTTCAGTTTGTCTGGATTACGACCGGCCAGCACAGGATTCCAGCCACGCTTTTTCGCTTCCCTCGCAATCAATTCCCCTGTATAGCCATAAGCTCCATAAATCAGCCATTTTTTCTGCACTTGCTCCACTTCCTTTTCTCGAAAATTAAGGTTTCTCAAATCATACCTTTTGTCAGGAACACGTTCAAATTTTTATTTTCACTCCTTTACCGGCTTGCACAAAGAATTTTTATGTAGTAAGATTTTCAAAGTAATCAATTGAACGACCATACTCTCTGTATAACCTTAAGAATACGGCTTAAGGGTCTCTACCAGGAACCGCAAAATCCTGATTACAGAAAACGACTACTCGTTTTCTGTAATCAGGATTTTTTTATTTTCTGACAAATAGAGCAATTTTTAATTGGAAAGGAAGCGTAATTGCAATGAACCTGAAAGTCTATATCTTAGCCTTATCCACGGTCGCAGTCGGACTTGTGGAATTGATTGTCGGAGGAATCCTGCCGACGATAGCCGATGAATTCGATGTATCGGTAAGTTCGGCTGGACAATTAATCACTTTATTCGCGTTGATCTATGCGATTGCCGGTCCGGTCCTGCTGGTGGCGACCAGCCGTTTTGAGCGCAAGAAAGTCTATCTGATCTCCTTGTTCATCTTTTTCTTCGGCAATATCATGACATTTTTCAGTCCTGATTTCACCTGGATGATGATTGCACGGATTTTGACGGCTGCGAGTACAGCGCTGATCATCGTGCTGTCGCTCACGATCGCCGCTAAAATCGTCGAACCGCCTTACCGTGCAAAAGCGATCGGCCTGATTTTCATGGGCGTCTCTTCGTCGCTCGTTCTCGGCGTTCCGCTGGGCATCCTCATTTCGGATGCATTCGGCTGGCGCTACATCTTCCTTGGCATCGCCGCATTGTCCATCGGCTCAATGGCGCTGATCGCGCTTTACATCCAGCCGATTCCGGGCAGTACGGCCATTCCGCTGAAGCAGCAATTAAAAGCGGTTGCCAGCGCAAAAATCGGCACCGCTCACCTGGCGACGATGTTCATGCTGGCTGGCCATTATACCGTCTACGCCTACTTTACGCCGTTTCTCGAAACGACAATGAACTTGAATCCGTTCTGGGTCAGCGTCTGTTACCTCGTATTCGGCCTGGCTGCAGTAAGCGGCGGCGCAATCGGCGGCACCATGTCCGATTCGATCGGCTCGAAGAAAAGCATCCTGATCGTCATTTCCGCATTCGCGGTCTCGCTGTTCCTGCTGCCATTCAGCACATTTTCACTAGTCATCTTCATGCCGGTAATGGTCATCTGGGCAACGCTAAGCTGGGCACTTGCCCCGCCGCAGCAAAGCTACCTGATTGAAACGGATCCCACCACTTCCGACATCCAGCAGAGTTTCAACAACTCCGCGCTGCAAGTCGGCATCGCGCTGGGCTCCGCAATCGGCGGCTTCACACTCGCCCAAACCGGTTCCGTCACCAGCACCTCCTGGGTCGGCGCCGTCATCGTGCTCGGCGCACTCGGCTTTGCCGTCTTCTCGTTGACGCGCCCGGCGGTTAAGCGGAATGAAAAAGAAATCGAAAGTATGTAAAGGGAAAGACGGCCGCGATATGATTTCGCGGCCGTCTTTTTTGGTTTTGATCTTGATAAGGGGCTTTTCGCGAGCGAAAAGCTTCCTTCTTTGGGTTGGTGGTGAGAGGTGGAGGCTGGGTATTGGGTTTATCGGCGATTTTTGATGGTTTATCGGCGATTTTTAACTGTTTATCGGCGATTCTCATAATTTCGTTATCATCTCAAACAATTAATTATTTAATAATCAAATTAATATTATTTCACTTTCTTCACAAACAGTAAAAAGACGTTTCGCTAAACATAAGCGCTTCCGTCTTTCTAAATGATTTGACTAGAAGCTTTTCTCCTGTGAAAAACTTCATCATTCGATCTGCCGGTTAGAGGCAAAGCTTCATGTGAGGGAGTTTATTAGCGATTCAGTCTAATTTATCGATCTACTAAGAAGTTTTTCCCATTCACTGTATTTACTTGTCTTTTATTTTGTAAACACGTGTTTTTCTTTCGCCCGAAATATCTAAATCATACTTACGCAAAATGCGTTTTACTACATCAGAATCACTTACACCACTAAACTCCCGAAACTTCCTATTCGTCAGCTCTCCATCTATCAATGAAAAATATTCCTGCACCGCCAGTCGGTCGGCAGCTGCATCTTTATTGCCGCAGACCGCGCAAATCCAGGATTTCTTTACACGCTTCATGCCGTGGCCAAAGCATTTATTGCAATAAACACCAGATTTCACATCTCGCAGATCAATCTTATAAAACTTGCTCAAAGGGGATAATTTAAAGGGGACCTGGTTTGCCGCGATCAGCTTCCCGATGTCCTCAAGCGGACGGGAAACGGCGGTTAGGGGACTGTCCCGAAGAATTCGGTAGAGATATTGGTTCATCTGATACGTTTTGCAAATCAAAGCGTCAGAAGGCTTCGTGTGGAATACACAACTGTTTGCAGTGTAAACAATCAAACCCGTGACGGGCAGATTGATATTGTGGAGCTTAAACCATTTCCGGATAAAATGGATATGCTTATTCAGCTGGAACACGGGATTATCCATAGTCAGGATTTCGCCACTCGGCAAGTCTTTCCTGTAATATTCCTCATTCACTAGGTCGTAATGGATTTCACCGCTAACATTCTTGGAATCCATCACAATCGCACAGCGGTCAGTCAGCAGCAGACCGTCAATCTGAACCACCCAATCGCCCAACTCCATATTCAGATCCCACACAGGCAAATAATTACCTTCATATGAAAATTCCCGAAATTTCTTCACCATCTTGCCTTCGCCGCGAATTCCTGCAGCCGCTCGGTGCAACTGGTTTTCCAGGTATTCACGCTCCTTGTGGTTGGATGGAATACGCTTCAACAAACACTCAATCGCTAACGCTTTAGGCAATAAATCCAGTTCCGTTTTTATCGCTTTCACCTCCTAAAAATTTTAAATTCCGCCTACTGATCATGGCTGTGAACGAAGCATTATTCACGCTTTAATCGTACCATATTACCTACAGTGTCAATATCAAATTCTGCTCCAAAAATTCAGAACAAAAACACTGGAATGGAACAGTTTGCCACGGCAAACTGCCGGGGCTCGTGAGCTGAGGAACGCTCGCGAACCCGAAAGAGCTAACGTCCCACTTTCCAATAATTCCATTTAAACCTATAACGACCTGTGATAAGCTTAATCCAGTGAGTAACCAGACCTAGCTACACCCTAATCAATGGAGGGATTGTTTGAAACTTTTTAAATTTATATCCTGGCTGATTGGTACCCTTTTCTTATTTGTCGCAGCCAATCATTTTTTCAACCCGAATTTCACAGGGAGCATGACTCTTTTTTTTACACTCTCTTTTTTACTGTTCACTTCTTCAGGCATTTATGAGTATCTTGAGCGGCGCAAAAAGACAGCAATACTTTACTTCTTTACGGGTACTGCTTGCTTTTTCGGTTTAATGGTAGAATTTTTCGGTACGAATCAAGTTTGATGATTTCCTTAACCCAAAAACCGTTAACCCTGATAGAAGGTTAACGGTTTTTCTATTACTTATTTTAAGCCCCCGGCTTCATCTCCTGCCGGTTCACCCATTCCCGCACCACTTCGACATACGCTTCCGGCTCCTCAATACCCGGCATGTGCGAGCTGTTTTCAAAGACATGAACCTCCGCATCCGGCACTAAACCCGCATAATACTCGGTCGTTTCCGGCGTCGCTTCATCGTAAAGGCCGCATGTGAACAAAGCCGGAATTTTTATTTCGCCCAAACGGTCTGTCGCATCAAAATGCTTCAACGTTCCGGTCACCGTAAATTCCGAAGCGCCCCACATATAATTGTAGACTTGGTGATTCATTTGCTTCATATCTTCTACAAGCCCTTCCGGCCATGGATCGACGCGGCACATATGGCGCTTGTAATAAGCTGTCATCGCTTCATTGTATTCAGCAGAATCGGTCGTTCCTTCGCGCTCGCTCCGCTCAATCGTCTCCTGGATGTCCTTCGGAAACTCTTTCAAAAGATTCCGCTGATCCCGCTCCCATCGCTGCGCATCGAGAGCCGGTCCCGAAAATATCACACTGCGGACGCCTTTCGGATTTTTGAATAGATAAGAAGCGGCAAGCATCGTGCCCCAAGAATGCCCGAGCAGGTGGAATTCCTCCAAGCCCAGCGCTTCGACAACCTGTTCCAATTCTTCAACAAAACGCTCCACTGTCCAAAGCGACGTATCTGTCGGACGATCCGACTTCCCGCTTCCAAGCTGGTCGTACTGAATCACCGGCCGGTCCGTCCCGAGCTGGCGCAGCGGATCACTGTCGCTGCTTTTCGACCCCGGTCCCCCGTGCAGCACCAGCAGCGGAATTCCCGGCCCTTTCCCGGTAATCCGGTACCAGACGTTTCCTCCATTAACTTCAATATGCCCTACTGTATCATCCTCCATTTATATACAACTCCTTTTCGTGTATTCCTTTTATACCCTTTCTGTATAGGAATAAAAATCTCCTTTAAATGAAATCGAAAGTGACTTCAGTTCATTGCCAACCAATCTTCTAAATTGTGATTCCTACCCCCTTCCCACTATAATGAAAATAGTCAGACTATTATAAAATGAGGAGGATACATGTGAATAAAACAGCTGTGGAGACTTTATTCGTGAATCATTTCGTTGATGGTATTTTGGATCCGGAAAAAGAAATGCTGGGGCCGGTGAAGGACGGCGGCACGATCATCGCCAATACGGCGCCGGGCTGCTGGGGGCCGATGATGACGCCGAGCATCATCGGCGGACATGAAGTGACGAAGCCGGTGTATGTGGAAGGGGCAGAACCGGGAGACGCCATCGCCATCCGGATCCAGTCGATTACGGTGACATCACACGCGACGGCTTCAGGCAACGATAAAATGATCGAAGACCGGGCGGACGGCGATGGCTATGTGGCGGCGAAATGTCCGGAATGCGGCACAAAAAACCCCGAAACTGTCATCAGAGGCATCGGTATGGAAGCGATACGCTGCGCAAACTGCGGAGCAGACGCGACGCCTTTTGTCTTTACGAACGGCTACACGATTTTCTTCGGTGAAAAAGGCGATGTCGGTTTGACGTTGCCGCAGGAAGCTGCCGAAACGATTGCGCGCGACGGCCGCGCCTATATGAAAACACCGGACGAATCCGTGCAGAATCCGGTCGTGACGTTTGCGCCGCATGATCTGGTCGGCACCATGGCTCGCATGCGTCCGTTCCTCGGACAACTTGGCACGACGCCATCCCGCGCGACCCCGGATTCCCATAACGCAGGTGACTTCGGTTCATTTCTTGTCGGCGCGCCGCATGATTACGCCGCTACGCAGGAAGAATTGGAAGCGCACCGTACCGATGGCCATCTGGATGTAAACCGTGTGCGCGCTGGCGCGGTACTGATTTGTCCGGTGAAAGTTCCGGGCGGCGGCGTTTACCTCGGTGATATGCATGCCATGCAAGGCGACGGCGAAATCGCCGGCCACACAACCGACGTTTCCGGTATTGCTCATCTGCAAGTCAGCGTGCTGAAAGGGATGAACATCAAAGGGCCGATCCTGCTGCCAAATGTGGAAGACCTGCCGTACACCGCGAAACCGTTCACTGCGGAAGAGAAGCAATCCGCGCGGCAAATTGCCGAGACCTGGGAAGTCGCTAAAATCGAAGAATCGTACCCGGTATCGTTTATAGGCTCTGGTCCGAATCTCAATGAAGCTACCGAAAACGGCTTGAAGCGCGCCGCTGATTTCTTCGGCGTCACTGTACCGGAAATCATGAACCGCGCGACGATCACCGGCGCTATCGAAATCGGCCGCCACCCAGGCGTCGTCACCGTGACGTTCCTGGCGCCGGAGCAGTATTTGCGGAAGACGGATTTATTTGAGATCGTGAGAAATCAATACGGGCAGCAATGATTAAACCCACTACTTTTATGTATCACACAATATAAAAGAGCAATGCTGATCAGCGTTGCTCTTTTGTACGGTTGAATATATTTTCTCACCTATATTTATTTTCATTTAAACGGAACTTACCTTCATACAGAACGTATCATATATATCAATTGACGAGATGCTCAGTTTCAAACAGGTGGACCGGATAGTTGAGCAGAAGAATTCGGGGGCGGAGAAATTGAAAAAGAAAGTATGGCTAGTGGGTTCGATTGTTGCATTAATTGTATTGGGCATTTATCTCCTGGTGTTCTTCAAGCCGCCACTCGAGGTTGGCGCCATTTTTACAGACGGAGATAAAAAATCAGTGGTGGTCAGTGTCGGCAATAAAGGATTGCAGCATGTGAAGATACTGGATGTGAAAGTGAATAACAATAACAAACCAGATGAAACAAAGATTCAAGTCAGCAACAATTTGCTCGGCTTTACTATCTCCCATGATTTTGATAGCCCTGAAGCGGCAGAATTTAATTTCACGGATCCAGAAGAAGTTGTGATCAATACAGGAACCTCGCCCACTGACAATTACAAAAAGATGGATAATGGGACTGCAACTGTGGATGATGAAATTTATGGAATCAGTGTTTTATATCCAACAGCCATATTCAAAGTGGACATTACATACAGTTATTTAGGAATTCCATTCAATGAAACTGTGGTTCTCAATTAACAGGCTTACATACAATATAGCTATTATCATTTGCGCCGTCATCTAAACACCAAAACCATGACCGGAGAAATTGCCGGCCATGGTTTTTCAGTCATTTTTACTATTCATTTCACAGACGCTCTTGTATCCACTCCACCACTTCATCATAAATCTTATACTTGGATGGCTCATTAAAGATTTCGTGCATCAACGACGCATAGATTTTTAACGTTTTGTCTGCAGAACCGATCTCTCCGTAAAAGTCGCGAGAATCTTTTTCAGCGACAAGCCCGTCTTCATTGCCATGCAGCACAAGCACTGGGTCCGTAAAATTTTCGGCATTCGTTTTCAGCCAGTCAATGCCGGTTCCAAACTGATTGATAAGCGCGACCGAAATCTTCTTTTCCACCATCGGGTCATTGGCATAGGCTTCGACCACAGCCGGATCGCTACAGACGCCTTCGCCGAGTTCATTGTCCAGGTACGTATCTTCCGGCAAGTCCATCGGCAGCTGACCGAACAGCTGATTGTTGTAGCGGGTCAGCGCACCGGATAAGACGATCCCCGCTGCCTGTCCCGGATATTTCGTACCGAACGCTGCTGCTGTGAAGCCGCCCATACTGTGGCCGATGAGAAAAATCGGCATATCTGAATTCTCTTCCTTAGCCAGGTCCATAATAGTTTTCAAATCATCCGGCATTTCATTGAAATCGTCAAAATGCGTGCGCTTCCCTTCAGACCGCGCATGGCCACGCTGTTCATAGCGGTAGACAGTGAAACCGTTGCTCAACAGCGTTTCAGCCAGCGCATCATAACGGCCCAGATGCTCGGCTAAACCGTGCGAAATCACAGCCACTGCCCGTTGCTCCTCAGCCGTATCCTTCCGGCTGAACAATTGCGTGCCATCAAAAGATTCAATCATCCGTTCTTCTGCCATCGAATTTCCTCCATTCAATTAAAACTTATCCCCTGTACCATTCTCCATGAAAATGAAAAAACCCTTCTGAAATGGTCGGCGCGCGGTTCATTCAGAAAGGTTTATAGTTTTTTAGCTGCCGTTCTCTATACCTTTATTATACACCCAATAAAAAATGATTAACAGACTACTTTTTCGCGAATCCCTGTCCTATACTGTTACATAACCAAGAAAACCAAACAGGAGGCAGACTAATATGAATGAACAAAATGACGTCCTCGACCGAGGCCCTTTCTTCCACGGAACGAAAGCAGAATTAGCTCTTGGCAGCCTGCTCGAAGCGCAAAACCTCTCAAATTACCAGGATAAGAAATCGAATTACATCTATTTCACCGCGACATTGGAAGCGGCGAAGTGGGGAGCTGAACTGGCGGCGGGTGATGCCCGGGAACGAATCTATCTCGTCGAGCCGCAAGGCGAATTCGAGAACGACCCGAACCTGACCGACAAACGTTTCCCCGGCAACCCGACCCGCTCGTACCGGTCGAAATCGCCGCTGAAAATAGTTGCTGAATTGGGTGCCTGGCAGCGTCATTCCGATGAAGAGATCGATCACATGCTGAACTCGCTGAAATCATTACGTGAACAAGGGAAAGACGTCATCATCGATTGACTCGAAATAAAAATTTTCATGCTTAACCCGCTTTCTTCTTAATAGCGAGCAGATTGATAGGGTTTGAGCTTTATAAGGGGCTTTTCGCTGGCGAAAAGCGTCCTTTTTTGTTTTTTTGTTCTTTTTGTTGGGTGGATGGGTGGTGGGTGAGTAATGAGGTTATCCGCGGCTGGGCGGTGTTTATCCGCGCCTAGACATCATTTATCCGCGGCAGCCTCAAAATCAGCAAAAAAATCAAAAAAAGCTGCCCGCTCCCCAACTAATGGGGGAGCAAGAGCAGCTTCTGATGAGATAATGACTCTTTCCGAAATAGTATGCAAGCCTGCGAAGCTGGCAATTCAGCTTTCTCGTTCAGTCGGCGGCCAATCGCCTTTAATTTTCCGTGCAAACACCACTTGCCCGGCATGGTACGTATTATGCAGAACGATTGTCTGCAAACAGTCGCCTCGGGTGTCTTCCCGTCCGGGAACCACTTTTTCCAGTAAATCTTTCGTGGATTCCTGCTCGGCTTCTTCCAGTCCTTTCAGGAAATAAGCAATAGCCGAATCCCACTCATCTTCACTTTCCGGCGACGGCGTATGCGGCCAGGATTCCTCATCGGGATTCTGGCTTTTCGGCGTTTGGCCGTTCAGCAGATCCAGCATATAATCCTGCCAATAATTCATATGGAATAATAATTCCCAGATCGAATGCGGGAAATCCCCCGTCTTGTCCCCCGCCTCTTGCCAGTCTACCCCGTCAAATACCTTCGCCGTATCGAAGTGAGCCCCTTCGCCGTGCAGACTGTTTTTGAAAAATTGCCCGTTCATAAAATTCCTCCTTCTGTCATTAAATAAAGCTGTCTCCCTTATACTTACCTATTCCACATCCCGTGGAAACATCCTGTTTCCTATAGAAATATTTTCAGCATTCAATAAAATAACTTTTTATAAGAAAAACCACACCAGACGCAAACATCCGGTGTGGCAGCATAATTTTTATTCCAAGTCAGTCCACCGCAACGACTGTCTCGACATCGTCGGCGCGATTCTTGCGGGCTTTCGCATAGAACAGTCCAACCGTGATAATGGTCAAGACCAGCCCGATGATGAACGACAGGTTGAGGTCAAGGTTAAAGCCGATTTTCTGATTGAGGATATAGACGAAAACCATATAGGTGATGAAGATTGCCGGCGCCAATGACACCAGGTAATTCTTGCCTTGGATATAGAGGTACATCGTCGCAATCCACAAAGCGATGGCGGCAGTCGCCTGGTTGGCCCAGGAGAAATAACGCCACAATAAGGCGAAATCGATTTGAGTCAGTACCAATGAAACCGCAAATAGCGGAACAGCGATCATCAGGCGCTTCAACACTTTCTGCTGATCCACTTTGATGTAATCAGCAATGATTGAACGCGCAGCGCGGAACGCCGTATCGCCTGATGTGATTGGCAGGACGATGGCACCAAGAACAGCGATCGTACCGCCGACTGCACCTAACAGCGTCATGGAGACTTCATTGACAACAGCAGAAGGAGTTCCTGAACTGATGATGCTTGAAAGCGTCTGGCCGTCGAAGATGCTCATCGCGGCTGCAGCCCAGATCATCGCGATGATCCCTTCCGCAATCATCATGCCGTAGAAAATGTAACGGCCCTGCGATTCATTTTGCGTAGTCCGCGAAATGATCGGCGACTGCGTCGCGTGGAAACCGGACAAGGCTCCACAAGTGATCGTAAAGAACAGCATCGGGAAAATCGGCAAATTGTCCGGATGCAGATTCTCTAAGCGAAGCTCAGGAATTTTATATTCAGAGAACAGCAATGCAATGCCGACGCCAAATGTTCCGATCAAAAGAACGGCTCCGAAATACGGATACAACCGGCCGATGATTTTGTCGATCGGCAAAATTGTCGACAGGAAATAATAGACGAAAATCAAACCGATCAGAATTCCGACTGCCACTTTTCCATCCAGCAGGATTGCGAGCAATGACGCCGGTGTTGTTACGAACACGGTTCCGACAAGCAACAGCAGCAATAACGCAAAGAAGTTGACGAGATGCTTGGATGCCGCACCAAGGAATTTACCGGCAAGCTCCGGAATATGTGCGCCTTTATTGCGGATGGAAATCATGCCCGTCAGGTAATCGTGCACCGCGCCTGCAAAAATACAGCCGATGACGATCCACAGAAATGCGACCGGGCCATACAGCGCTCCCATGATCGGACCGAAGATCGGGCCCGTCCCTGCAATATTCAGCAATTGGATCAGCGAGTTTTTATGCTTGTTCATCGGCACAAAATCAATGCCATCCTGATTGGCGTAAGCCGGTGTTTTCCGACTAGTTATTGGACCAAATAGTTTTTCGATATACTTTCCATATGTAAAATAGGCTGCCACAAGCAACGCAATCGAAACGATAAATGTAATCATATTTTCTCTCCTCTTTTATGTAATCGCTTACAGCAGTAAACAAAAATATCCGATATCCCAGTTTCATTCTTTCAATGAAGCTATAAGGTAACCGTCATTTTAATACTGCTCTATAGAATATTACAATAATTTTAGAAAGTCAATTTGTTTTTTTGGCGCTTTGAGCTAAAACTTTTTGGATATAGATTTTAGAATGTAATGGAATGTCAATTTCCAATTTTATGGATTTACTGTCCATTGGGATGCCGTTACTGTCCGTTACGAACCAAATACTGTCCATTAGAGCCCCAATACTGTCCGTTAGACATCGAATACTGTCCATTACGATTTCTGAACTTCAAAATAGAGCCTCTGAAGTTCGATTCCTGTTCGTGTGACTAGTTTCCAAGAATCATTATTTCCAGTATTTGGCGATACTTTCCAATTTGGGTAAAATACTTTACAATTCACCCTAAATACTTTCCAATTCCATTGAAATACTTTCTATTTTAACCTAGCGATTAACTAGAAAATATATTGTAAGTTATTTCAAATAAACCCGATGCCCACTCTCCATTTTCGGCTAGGCATTAACTGCCATCTCTTGTACTTTCGCTTTTCGCCTGCGAAAAGCATCCATTTGTCTTTTGATCTTGGCTCTTAAAAAATCAAACAAAAAAACGCCGCCCTCTCTACAAAAAGAGAAGTCGACGCTTTGTTTATTTTCACTCGAAAGGACCTTCCAACACGATCTTGCCAATCGTCTTGCCAGTCAGCAGATTGGTATAAGCCTCTTTCAGATTTTCCACCGATATCGGTGAGAAATGCTGCGTCATCGTCGAGCGGATTTTATTGTCATCCACCCAGTCCGCCAAGTCGTTCAGCATCATGTGCTGGTGGACCATATCGGCCGTCTGGAAAACGGAGCGCGTGTACATGAGTTCGTAGACGAACGTGACACTTTTGCCGAACAGCGCGAGGTCGAGCGGCTTGAACGCCGGCAGGATCGAGCAGATTTTCCCTTGCGGCAGAATCACTTTCGCCATCCCTTCCATATGCTCGTCGGGGCTGTTCAGGCAAAAAATATAATCCACGCCATTGATGCCGAGGTTCTCCAGCTGCGGGCCGAACTCCTCGTGATGGTTGATGGTATGGTCGGCGCCGTGATCTTTCGCCCACTCGACTGTCTCGGTGCGGGAAGCTGTGCCGATTACCGTAAGCCCGGCGAGTTTAGCGATCTGCACCGCAATCGAGCCCACGCCGCCTGCCGCTCCGATAATCAGGATATTCTGTCCTTTATTATCCGCCGCATCTTTGGAAACGCCCAATCGCTCAAACAGCGCTTCATACGCCGTAATGCTGGTCAACGGCAATGCCGCTGCCTGCGCAAAATCAAGGCTCGCCGGCTTGCGGCCCACAATGCGCTCATCCACGAGATGGAATTCACTTTGGCCGCCTGGACGATTGTTCGTGCCAGCATAAAACACTTCATCCCCGACATTGAAATAAGAACAGTCATCACCCGTCGCAACAACTACGCCAGCCACATCCCGGCCGACAACCGTCAGCGACTCATCGTCCTCTTTTTTGCCGTCGCGCGTGCGAAGGTCTGTCGGATTCACGGAAATCGCTTTTACTTCCACCAGCAAATCGCGTCCAGTAGCGGTCGGCCTTTCCTGTTCCACCTTCTGAAAATCCATCGCTTCTTCCTTCGATCCCGGCTTGTAAAACCCGAGTGTCTTCATCGTTTCTGAATTCATGCTGCATCGCCTCTCCTTCAGTTTCTCTTCTAGGTATAACCGTATGCCCTTCATTTTACACATCAGAAATCAGCCTTACAAAATATTGAATTCCGATGAAAACAATAAAACCGGGCTTCTCCTAAAGTAAGAGAGATCCGGTTTACTTATGAGGAACTTTTCAGCTGATTTTCCTGTTTCTCCATTTTATGTTCGGTATGTTTGGCGCCCCATTCGTGCATGGCCTCCAGGATCGGCTCAAGGCTGCGGCCATATTCCGTCATGGAATATTCCACTTTCGGCGGGACCTGCGGATAGACAACACGAGCGATAATATCTTCATCTTCCAGTTCCCGCAATTGCTTCGTCAGCATCTTTTGCGTGATGGCCGGCATATTGCGTTTCAGCTCACTGAAGCGTTTAGTGCCTTCTTGCAGCAGGTATAGAAGAATCACGGGTTTCCATTTTCCGACAAGGATGCCGAGCGCGTCTTCCACGCGGCAATTATCCGGTTTGCGTTCCATAACAACCACTCCCATAGTATCTTTTTGTATACTATAGCACTTTGGAGTGCGTACTTATAATAAAATCACCTATCGCTTATAATGGCTTTATATTGGAAATAGAAGGGCGGATTTATTCAATGGAAAAATATCGCATCAATCCTGACAATGGCCTGGAGTTTGGCATCTATACACTTGGCGACCACTTGCCGGACCCGGCTACAGGTGAAAGAATCTCTGCACAGCAGCGGATTCAGGACATTATCGAATACGCAGGACTTGCGGAACAGGCAGGCGTCGAATTTTTCAGTGTCGGCGAAAGCCATCAGGAATTCTTCGCAACACAAGCCCATGCCGTTGTGCTTTCTGCCATTGCACAGGCGACGAAAAAAATTAAGATCGCCAGTTCTTCGACGATCATCAGCACGTCCGATCCAGTCCGTGTCTACGAAAATTTTGCTACACTCGATTTGATTTCAGGCGGCCGGGCAGAAATTGTCGCAGGACGTGCTTCACGCATCGGGCTGTTCGATTTGCTCGGTTATAACGTCCGCAATTACGAGGAACTGTTCGAAGAAAAATTCGATTTACTTCGGCTGATCAATGAAAACGAAATCGTCAATTGGAGCGGCGAATTCAGGGCACCGCTCCGCAATGCACAGGTACTTCCGCGTCCGGTCAACGGCTCTCTTCCGATTTGGCGCGCAGTAGGCGGCACTCCAGCCAGCGCGATGAAAGCCGGTTATGCCGGAGTGCCGATGTTCATGGCTCATCTTGGCGGCGCCGCTTCAACTTTCAAACGGACAGTCGATGCCTACCGCGATGCGGCTCGGGCAGGCGGTCATAATCCTGATGAATTGCCAGTTGCAACGGCAGGCTTTTTCTATGCCGCGGAAGATTCCCAGCAAGCATTGAAAGACCTGTACCCTCATATCAATGAAGGCATGAAACGCACCAACGGCGGCGGCTTCCCGAAACAGCTATTCGCACAAGGCGTCGATCCGCATAACATCATGAACATCGGCAGCCCGCAGCAAATCATCGAGAAAATATTGCATCAGCACGAAGTCTTCGGCCATCAGCGCTATATCGCGCAAATTGACTTTGGCGGCATGCCGATGGACAAGCTCAAGCGAAACCTCGAATTGATCGGCACGGAAATCATCCCGGCCATCAAAAAATATACTGCCAAAAAATAAGGAGGAAGCGGAATGAAAATCGTAGGCTTATCCGGTTCCCAAATCGGTTCAAAAACAAGAATCGCTATGACTGCAACCGTCAAAGCGATCTCGGAGAAATACCCTGACGTGGAAACAGAGTTGATTGATTTAGCGGATTTCAAAATGGAATTCAGCGACGGCCGCAATTACCTCGATTACGAAGGCGATACCGGCTATGTGACGAAAACCTTGATGGAAGCTGATGCCATCGTCATCGGCACGCCGATTTTCCAGGCTTCCATACCGGCGGCGCTAAAAAACATTTTTGACTTGCTGCCGGTCAACGCGTTCCGCGATAAAGTGGTCAGCATGCTGGTGACAGCCGGTTCCGCCAAACATTATATGGTCGCTGACACTCAGTTGAAACCAATTCTCGCATATATGAAAGCGCAAATGGTCCAGACTTTTGTCTTCGTTGTGGAAGAAGATTTCTACCAAAAAGAAATTATCAACCACGATGTGCTGCTTCGCATTGAGCGGCTTGCAGAAGACACGGTGGTTCTGACAGAAACATTTACGAAAATCCGTGAAGAAAAAGAAGCGGAGTATGATTTTTGAGAATGCTTATAAATGGATAAGGAGGGGAAGTCGCTGTCTTCAGCAACTTCCCCTTCTTTTACCTATCCAGCCAAATACATAAAAAAATAGCGGGTTATCCCCAATACAGGAGCAATCCGCTTCATTAAACTATTTAATTAGCTTTTTTTATATCGTTAATTATTTTCTTTACGAATTGGCCTTGATAATTTGTTCTAACGCTTCATCAATCGGAGTAACCGGACGACCAAGAACTTTCTCGAAATCGGTGTTGCTGACTTCCAGCGAACCGTTTCTGATGCTTTGTTGAATACCCACAACTATTGGCAGCACATAATCAGGCAGGCCCAAACCTTTCATGATTTCCGCATATTCTTCGTCGCTGACTTGGTGTACAGGCACTTCTTTGCCCAGAATATTTCCAACAGCAGCTGCCAGTTCTTCTTGTGTCAATAGAGGGCCCGAAAGTTCGTAAATAGTGTTTTCGTGTCCGTCACCAACAAGTACCTCTGCAGCCGCATCTGCATAATCCTGTTGCAATGCCCACCCTACTTTGCCTTCACCGGCAGCAGTTACCCACGGAGCTCCAGCCATGGCACCTTGGATGCTTCCGATTTCATTTTCCAGGTACCAATTGTTGCGAAGGAAAGAATACGGGATGCCCGTCTCAACGATGGCAGCTTCTGTCGCTACATGCGGCGGTGCCATTGAGTTTTCACTTCCCGTTGCATTTGCAAGGCTCGTGTAGGCAATAAATTGCACCCCTGCACGTTCAGCTGCCTGGACAGCATTCTTATGTTGTTGAATTCTTGTTTCATTGTCCCCATCTGTAGAAATGATCAATAATCGGTCAATCTCCGCAAAAGCTTTATCTAATGTTTCCGGATAATCAAAATCCCCTTGACGAACTTCCACTCCCTGCGCACGAAGTTCTTCCGCTTTTTCCGGATTTCGAACGCTTACCGCCAGATCACTTGCCGGTACTGTTTTCAATAATGAAGCTGCGACCTTTGAACCTAAATTCCCTGTTGCTCCAGTAACTAAAATCTTCATCCAAAATCCCTCCAATCGAGTTTTAACAAATTAAATGTATCAAGCTTAAGTTACCATTTCCCTGGAAACAGCACAATTTTTGGAACTCGGTATTCAAAAAATTAAACCTGGACTGGAAACTGCCGGTTTTTTCACTTATCCCGATTAGTCGTCTTATACTTCTCACCTTTACTGTCATAAGTGATCCATTCGCCCACGGGTTCTCCCTTTTCGAAATGCCCCGACCGCTTCAGCGTCCCATCAATGCGGTACCATTCCCAATAACCTTCCGGCTGCTCATCGATTATCTTGCCCTTTGACCAAATCGTATTTCCATTGGCATGATACTTTATCGTTACGCCATCAATAACATCAAGCTTCTTTTCCTTTACACTTTTCGTTTGCTTCAAGTCACAATTTTCGTCTTTCATGATTTGCCCTCCAGACTAATAAAGAATAAGTTGAATGAGAATAAACATTCATTCTACACCTTTGATTCTGTAATTCAAATTACTGATGATCCGCCCCAGCCACCATGCCGCTGTAGCTGAAGACCACCCCATCCGTTCCTTTACCTTTTAATATTCGCTGAAGGAGTTGGAAAACCTTTTTAGATGAAGGCGAAAATTCCCTTTTGGTTTTGCAGACTTGAAAAGGGTATGGAAGATAAAATGAATTTTTACATATTTCATTTCTGCCGAAAGAAGGGTTACTATGGCGAAATTCACAATGCTGATCGGCCTTCCGGGAAGCGGCAAAACCACCTACGCCCGCAGCCTGCTTGAAGGAAACGAAGATTGGGTCCATCTCTCTTCCGATGAAATCACGAACCGTAGCCGCCTGCCCGGCGAATCCGTCGATTACCAAAATACGTTCGAAGAAATGTATCAGCAGACATTCCACCATTTAGAAAACGGCTCCAATGTCATTTACGATGCAACAAACCTAGCATCCAAAAGAAGACGGAGCATATTGAACCGGATCGAAAAATTCGAGGCCGAAACAGAAGCGATCATCTTCCTCACTCCCCATGCTTTACTGAAAAAACGCAATAGTAAGCGGCAAACTGTCGACCGCGTGCCCGGCCATATAATCGAACGTTATATCCGCGCATTCCAGTTGCCGAGAAAAGATGAAAATTTCGGCTGGATCCGCTTCCTATCAATGCCACCCTATAAAGAAATAAATCCGGAACAGCTTAAGACGCAGGCCCTTTTATTTGAGGGTCACGAACTGTTTTTCAAAAGCTTTGAAGAAACCAGACCTATGGCAGAGACTGCAGAAATGCGTGCCTTGCTGCAGCAGAACTATGGAATCATTCGAGAAATATCAAAAGAAGTCAGTGACTTTGAGGAGCAGGAATTGCTGTCGTGGACCATCCTTTTGCATAACATAGGCAAAGCTTATGTCCGGAAAAACTTGCCGATTGAACAGGATAATTTCTATGGCTACGAACATGTCAGTGCCTACCTCGCTTATCAAATCCTCTTATCACTTCAATTCCCTCTGCGATTCATTTACGATGTTTTATTGCTGATAGATGAATTTGAAATCGGAAAAGAATTAAAACGGGGAAAAGTGAAGCGGCGCGTTGGTTTGGAGAATTATGAGCGGTTGGAAATGTTGTGGAGGATTAGCGTTTGAGTTGAGCGGTCCAAAATTTATTTATCAAATATTCTTGCATTTTCTATCAACTTGTTTTATTGTTAAACACATCAACTGACAACTAACTTAATAATCTATTTCTTATCAAGAGAGACGGAGGGATTTGGCCCTGTGATGTCTCAGCAACCTGCCCGCAATGGCAAAGGTGCTAATTCCAATAGGCGCGAGCCTAGAAGATGAGAAGAACAGATCTCTTTTGAGGGGCTTTCTTCTTTATTGAAGAAAGCCCCTTTTCTATTGGAAAAGGAGCTCTGTCAAAGGAGGACTTAAAAATGACCGACCGCTTAGAAACGAAATTTATCCATTCCGCCGGTGTCGATTCGAAGACCGGCGCCGTCAATGTCCCGATTTACCTGTCGTCGACGTTCCACCAGCAAAGCATCGATGAGTTCGGCCCTTATGATTACAGCCGCTCCGGCAATCCGACGCGCCAGGCGCTGGAGGATACAATCGCAAAACTCGAGAACGGCACACGGGGATTCGCTTTCGCCTCAGGCATGGCCGCTATCTCGTCGGCTTTCATGCTGCTGGAATCCGGCGATCATGTATTGGTGTCAGAAGATGTGTATGGCGGCACCTACCGCTTCATCACGGAGGTGCTGGGTAAATTCGGAATCGATCATTCATTCGTCAATATGACGGACCTCGATGAAGTCGCGCGGGCTTTCAGGCCAAACACGAAAGTGATCTACATCGAGACCCCGTCCAATCCGGTGATGAACATAACCGATATCGAAATCGCCGCCAAACTCGCCAAAGCGAACGGCTGCCTGACGTTTGTCGACAACACATTCATGACGCCGCTGTTCCAGAACCCGCTTGATCTCGGCGCGGATCTTGTGCTTCACAGCGCGACGAAATTCCTGTCCGGCCACAGCGATATCGTTGCAGGACTCGCCGTTACAAAAGACACGGCACTCGGTGACCGCCTCGGCTTTATCCAAAACTCCTTCGGTTCGGTCTTAGGCGCACAGGATTCCTATTTATTGATTCAAGGAATCAAAACGCTCGGCGCGCGTCTCAAGCAGTCGAGTGAATCCGCACAGAAAATCGCTGAGTTCCTGCATCGCCATCCGGTTGTCGAAGAAGTTTATTATCCGGGCTTCTCCTTCCATCCCGTCAATCCGATCCAGCAGCGGCAGGCAAGCGGCTATGGTGCAGTCCTATCATTAAAGCTGCCGGACAAAAATTCGGCGCGCATCTTCAAGGACGCCTTGCGGATTCCGGTTTTCGCCGTCAGCCTCGGCGCTGTCGAAACGATTCTGTCGTATCCGGCGACCATGTCGCACGCCGCGATGCCGAAGGAAGAACGCGAGAAACGCGGCATCACCGACGGCCTGTTCCGTTTCTCCGTCGGCCTCGAGCACACCGACGACCTGCTCGAAGATCTGGAGCAGGCACTGGAGAAAGTCCGAGTGAAAAGCAAGCTCAGCATTGCGAACTAATCTATACGCCAAATAAAAACTAAAATCAGAAAGCAGGAATTCCCCATGACAAATCCAATCACAGAAACAACAAAAACAGCGGTAAAAGCACCTTTCAAGGCAGATCACGTCGGCAGCCTGCTGCGTCCGGAAAGCATCCATCAGGCAAGAAAAGACTTTAAAGAAGGTGTTATCACGGCAGAGCAATTACGCGAAATCGAAACGACAGAAATCAAGCGCATCGTCGACAAGCAAATCGAAGTCGGCTTGAAAGCCGTCACTGACGGCGAATTCCGCCGCACATTCTGGCACACCGATTTCATGGCTGGCATCAACGGCTTTGAAGGCTATACACCGGAACATGGCTATAAATTTAAAAATGTAGAGACCGAAGCTTACGACGTACGCAATATCGGCAAAGTCTCATTCAATGGAAACCATCCTTTCATCCAAGACTTTATTGAATTTAAAGAGATTGTCGGCGACCGCGCCATTCCGAAACTGACGATTCCAAGTCCGAACCAGTTTTTCAATCAGGGCATCCGCGACGAAAACATCTATCCGGATATTGAAGACTATGCAAAAGACGTCATCCAGGCTTACCGCGACGCTTTCAAAACCTTCTATGATTTAGGCGCACGCTATATTCAGATTGACGATGTCTATATCGCCGGGCTGTCAGCGCCGGGAATCCCGTTCAACGACGGCAAGTATAATCGAGAGTTTTTGATCGACCTCGCGCTGCGCGTCGCAAACGGCGTGCTTGAAGGCAAGCCGGAAGATCTTGCGGTAACCACTCACCTCTGCCGCGGCAATTACCAGTCCGACTGGGCATTTGAAGGAAGCTACGCGCTGATCGCACCTACCCTTTTCGCTAAAGAAAAAGTCGACGGCTTCTTCCTCGAATACGACGACGACCGCTCAGGCAGCTTCCAGCCGCTCGAGCACATTCCAGCTGGCGGCCCGCGCGTTGTGTTGGGCGTCTTCACTTCGAAGAACGGGGAGCTTGAAGATAAGGAAGTCATTAAAGCACGTGTCGCGGAAGCCGCACAGTATGTGCCATTACAGCAGCTCTGTATCAGCCCGCAATGCGGTTTCGCGTCAACCCATCATGGCAATAAACTCACAGAAGAACAGCAATGGGAGAAGTTGCGTTATATTGTGGAAGTTTCTGAAGAGATATTTGGAGAGTGAAATAATGAAGAAGGCAAGCGCTGGGTGCGCTTGCCTTTTTTTTTGTGGTTATGATTTTTTTCGGTTATTTATATAGGTTTCAAAGTGTTTTGATATTTTTCCCATTACTCAATTTCAAGATGGCTATCTATTTAAATCAGCATTATGCCAGTTACAATCAATCCAATTGTACCGAACATTAAATACAAATAACCAAGAACAAAACTGTTCCTATTCTTTGATTTTTTGAATTTTAAATAATACAGTCCAAATGAAATAATTATGATAGTCAGTAGCACGGTTATTAGTTCAAAGATTATCAAATTTACCCTCCTATCTCTTTACAGAGAGAAATAATAAGCTCTCGCTTTATTTACATGACCATGTATTTTGACCATTGCATCTAAAGCCGATCCATAAGCACCTAACGCTGCTAACCCTGCAGCTAGCGTACCAGCGCCTGCAGTAGGAACAGAGAGAATAAACGACAACCAAGAAAGTCCAGTCGCTGTAAGTGAAGAGCCAATAAATCTCCATTCCAAGCTATTTATACTTTCTACTTGTGATCGGAAATAAGATAATGTTTTTGAGTTTTGAGAAGTACGAGTAACATTTTTGTAGTAATAATTAGTTAAAGACTCTCCCTTAGGTCTTCTTAATTGCCATTTTTCAGGCGAACTAAC
>NZ_PJBO01000011.1:0-95322 GCF_002836425.1 Planomicrobium sp. MB-3u-38
TAGTCTAGACTAGAATATTGGTCCATCAGTGTTTGAGTCGCATTAAACTGTGGATCAATATCTATAAGTAAGACTTTTTTATTTTCGTAATTTGCTAAGTAATCGGCTACTCCGACACAAAGTGTAGTTTTCCCAACTCCTCCTTTCATATTTATAAAAGAAATTATTGACGCGTTATGAGAAGTTGTTTCCATATAAATTTCCCCTTTTTTAAAATTAATTGTTTAAGACAAAAATGAAACATCTAGCGGATTAATTTATATTAACCCTGATTTTTGCGATTCTTAATAATATCCACAAGTTCTTTCAGATAAACATCCCCTGCATAAACCCTTTCTTCTGCTCCTCCAGAACCATCAACTTTTCTTTTTCCTTTTCAATTTTAAAGTCAAAAGAAGTTAATGCCATATGGATTTTTTGTTGTTCTTCTACAGAGGGAATTTTAATAGTAATATTCCCCATTACTCCATTCATTAATTTAGGATTACCAACATAAGAAACATGTTTTGGAGTTTCTAAATTTAGAATTTCAGCAAGTAATAAATTTGCATAACCTTTAGTTTCTTTTTTTTCTACAAGAACTCCACATACGTTAGTACATCTGAATTTTCCATCCCTTGAAAAGACTCTACCAGCATTCGCTCCATCTGTAGTCCATGTAAGAAAGTCTCCTTCAAAATCGTAAGTGGAAGCCCAGCCTAAAATACCTTTATTTTTGGTTTGGGAAGAATATACGGGATAAGGATGGGTACTAGATTTAATTTCATTAATACTAGGTTTTGCAATTACAGTACCTCTCGTAATTTCAAAAATATCTCTAACTTTCTTCTCTTCCCACTCCGAAAACTCCCCACCATCCTCATCCTTAAACCGCAGCTCCTGCGAGAAAATTTTCTGCATCATACCTTTTTTAAATTGCTGCAGTTTTTCAATTTTCTCTTGCAGCTTTTCAATTTTCTCATCAATTAGCTCAAAGAATTCAGCAATTTTATTTTGCTCATTTATACTTGGAATTCCTATTAAATAATCTTGCAAATCTGGAGTGTTAACCGATTGAACTGTTGTCCCACCTTTAACGACGTTACTCAACATCGCTTTTTCATTTTTCTTCATCCACTGATACAAAAATAATGGGCGAAGTTTCTTATCTTTAATAATCATGGCTTTAATATCCTGATTTATTGCCATAGGAACCGAAGTTATAGATAATGGAATTTTTCTTACAAGAATGCCGCTTCTAACTACTAATAATAGAGTATCCTTGTCAACCATCTTTGTTGATGTTTCTGAAACGGCTGCTTCTGTAATATTAAATGTCGTCTTATCTAGTTTTTTAGATCCTACCTCTTGTGAAGAGACCCAAGGAATATGACCATCTTGCCAATACCTTTTTTCAGACTTCAAAGGAGTCGCTCCACCTTCTAATTTAACGAGCTTTTTTAACTCGAAATTCTCCCATTTCCCATCAAACCCACTAAATCTCAACTGAGGTACGTTCACCTAAACCAACCCCCAATTCCCTAAAATACTCCTCAAGCTCCCGGTCAATCTCCTCTATCTCCTGGTCGATCTCCTTCAGCCTCACCTGCACCGCTTCCAAGTCCACCGGTTCTTCCTCGACAAAGGTATCGACATAGCGCGGAATGTTCAGGTTATAGTCGTTTTCTTTGATTTCTTTCAGCGTCGCAGCATAGGAATACTTATCGATCGTTTCGCGCGATTTATACGTATCGACGATTTTGTCGACGTTTTCGTCTGTCAGGTTGTTCTGGTTCTTGCCTTTTTCGAACTCGTTCGATGCATCGATGAAAATCACATCGGCACCCGCTTTGCGGTTCTTCTTGAAGACCAGTATGCATGTCGGAATAGACGTGCCGAAAAAGACGTTGGCCGGCAAGCCGATGACTGCATCCAGATAATTCTTTTCTTCGATTAGGAATTTGCGAATAACCCCTTCAGCCGCTCCGCGGAATAAAACACCGTGCGGCAAGACAACAGCCATCGTGCCTTTATCGTCCAGTTGATGGATCATGTGCTGCACAAAAGCGAAATCCGCTTTCGATTTCGGCGCCAGTTTGCCATAATCGCTGAAACGTTCATCGTCCAGGTATTTAGCGTCTGCGCTCCAGTTAGCGGAATACGGCGGATTGGCTACAACCGCTTCAAAGCGCATATCGACATGTCTCGGATTTTCCAAAGTATCTTCATTCTGAATATCAAAATCCGTATAGCGCAGGTCATGCAGCAGCATGTTCATGCGCGCCAAGTTGAACGTGGTTGTTGTCAATTCCTGTCCGTAAAACAGTCGGACATTCGACTCTTTGGCAACTCGCAGCATCAAAGAACCCGAACCGCAAGTCGGGTCATAGACATTCTTCAAATTCGACTTTTCGTGTGTGACGATTTTCGCTAGGATTTTGGACACTTGCTGTGGCGTGTAGAACTCGCCTGCTTTTTTTCCTGCGTTCGCCGCGAACTGCGAAATTAGATACTCATAGGCATCACCGAGTACATCAATATCGACGTCATCGTGCAGGAACGGAATATCGTTGATGCTCAGCATAATTTTTGCAATCAGTTTCGAACGCGATTTCACGTCACGGCCAAGCTTCGTTGAAGTCAGATCCATGTCGTCAAACAGATGCTCAAAATCCTGCTGGCTGTCTGTCCCAAGTGTCGATTCCTCAACCGCTTTGATCGCTTTATGTAAAAGCTCCACATCGAATTTGCCCAGTTCGCCTTTTGGTATTTCTTTGATCATCGTAGAAAACAGGAAGTCCGGTTCGATGACGAAACCGATTTCTTCAAGCAAAGCTTCCACTAAGCCTTCGCGGTACTCTTCGTCTTTCCATGCATCTTCATATGAGATATTGTCTTCTTCCAAGAACTTCTCGATACGTGCTTCCGTCTTTTCCGACAGGTATCGGTAGAAGATCAATCCGAGAATATAGTTCTTGAAATCATATGCTTCCATCTGGCCACGCAGATCATTGGCCATCGTCCATAGCTTTTTATGCAGTTCAGCCTGTTGCTGGCGCTGCTTTTCTGAAGTTGTCATTTTTGTTCTCCTTTGAATGGGTATATATTTTTTTACTACTCTCGAATTGCGCCCCCGCGTAAAACGCAATTTGAGGAACAATTGCGTTTTTCACCGTGGCGCGAGGTATTGGTGTACCGCCCCTATTTGAGAAACAACTGCGTTTGTCACCGTGCCGCGAAGAGAGCGTTATGAATATTTCTTTACATTCGAATAGATGAAATCCTTCAATGCCTGCACGCGTTTTCGTTTCTCCTTGAATGGTGCTTTGATGGCATCGTTGATTTCCTGGTCAGGTGATACGCCGGTGAACTCATATTCTTTCATGAAATATTCCAGCTTGTCTTCCCCGACCTGCAATTGCTGCGACATGGCCTGGATTTCGTGCTTGCGGCGCTCGTTTTCGAAGTCGCGGTATTTCTGATCGACGGAATCGTTGTTGGTCAGTGTCGGTGCGACGCCTTTCAGGAATTCGAGCAGCAAGTCGCGCTTCAAGCGCATTTCATCGCTCGATGCTTCGTTGACTTCTTTAATCGCACGGCGAACCGCTGCGTCCCGCTCATTTTTATTCTCGAAGTTCGTATTGCGCAAGAGCTCGAGAATGTAGTCTACATTGATGCGGTCGGTCTGCATCAATTCGATTTCGAAATCGATGTCATTGATGACAGAAACTTTTTCTTTTTCACTTTTCTCTTTTTCATACAGATGCAGGTATTTGCTGCGGAAGTCTTTATAGGTCTGCTCGCTGATGCCCATGTCGGCCTGATTGAAATCATACTCAACAAACGTCTTCAGTTTCGTCAGGACCCGCGTCAAATCACGGAATGCGATGACGAATTCTTTCTGTTTCGTCTCACCTTCCAGTTCATCAACTGATTCCGGTGTTAATGCGACATCGAGCAGCTTATCCAATTGGTCTTTAAAGTCGGCCAAGTATTCATTATAACTCTTCATGAGTACTGTTCCTGTATCACCGGTTTGAGAGAATAAGCGAACTGCAATGTCGGTCGCTTCTTTCAAATTGCGGTAACAGACAATATTGCCGTACATCTTCTTCGGACCTGCAACGCGGTTGGTGCGCGAGTATGCCTGAATCAAACCGTGATGCTGCATGTTTCGGTCGACGTAAAGCGTGTTCAAGGTTTTCGCATCAAATCCGGTCAGGAACATATCGACCACAATCAGCAGATCAATCTGTGCCGTCTTCACCTTTTTCGAGACGTCAGCAAAATATGACGAGAAGTTCTCCGTATTATGGTTGGTGCTGAATTCTTTATTGAAGTCCTGCATGATGCGCTCAAGTGAATGGCGCGTATGCTCTTCGCCTTCAACACTTTCTTCGTTTGTGCCAAAACTGAAAATCGACGTGATTTTCATATCTGAATTGATCTTTTTGAATGCGTCGTAATATTTGATGGCTGCCGGAATGCTTTCCACCGTCAATAAGCCTGTGTACTTCTTGCTATGGGTTTTATTCGAATGGATCTCCGCAATGTGCTCGGCAACCATTCCGATGCGCGAATCCCCCATCCACAATTCCTGCTGGTCGATGCCAGGCACTTTCGTGACGTCATCGACGCCTTCCTTGCCTTTCATTGTGCTGATGTATTCCACGGAGAAGCCGAGAACATTGCCGTCATGGATTGCATCTTTGATGAGATAGGTATGGAGGCAATCCTGGAACAAGTCGGAAGTCGTGCGGCCGTCCTGCGATTTATTGTCGACAAAACGCGGTGTGCCGGTAAAACCAATATACTGCGCACGTTTAAAATGGCGTTTGATCAGCAGATTCATCTCGCCGAACTGAGAACGGTGGCATTCATCGATAACGAAGACGACTTTTTCGTTTTCATACATGTTCATTATATCCCGGTAACGTTCAGTTTTGACCGCATGCGCCATCTTTTGGATCGTCGTGATGATGCGTTTGCGGTTCGGATCTTTTAATTGCTTCACAAGGACACCGGTTTTCGTCGTGCGGTCTACCGAGTCTTTCTCGAATTTATTGAATTCCTCCATTGTCTGGGAATCGAGGTCTTTCCGGTCGACGAGGAAAATCACTTTCTTGATGTCTTCCTGCTGCGCCAGAAGTTCACTCGCTTTGAACGACGTCAACGTCTTCCCGCTACCCGTCGTATGCCAGACATAGCCGTTTTCTTCTTTCTGGATTGTCTGGTGCAGAATGCGCTCGACGGCATAGATCTGGTAAGGGCGCATGACCATCAGGTGCTTATCAGTTTCGTTGATGATCATGTATTTGGAAAGGACGTTCTGCAGCATCACCGGTTCCAGGAATGAAGCGGTGAATTCGTCGAGTTTCGTGATACGTTTATTGGCATCGTCCGACCAGAAAAACATCAGGCTCTTCATAGGCTCGCGGTCAGAGTTCGCGAAATACTTCGTATCGACGCCGTTCGAAACAACGAAAACCTGCAGAAAGTTAAATAAGCCACCGTAGGAATCTTTCCGGTAGCGCATGATCTGGTTATAGGCTTCCGCAAAATGGAGGCCGCGTTTTTTCAGTTCAATCTGCACAAGCGGCAGACCATTGATGAGCAGCGTCACGTCATAGCGGTTCGTGTAGCGACCAATGACGGTTGTCTGGTGGGTTACTTGGAGTTTGTTGTTTTGGTAGTTTTGCGTGTCGAACATTAATATGTATAGTGTGCTGTCATCATCGCGTGTAATGATTTCTTTATCGCGAAGAATTTTCGCGGATTCAAATACGCTCTTCCCTTCTATCTTCAGAAGCAGGCGTTCAAATTCCTTATCGGATAAAGGCTGGCCATTCAGTCTTTCTTCGTTCAGCCGGTTGATCTGTTTGCGGAAATTGGCCTGAAGCTCCTGGACGGAAGGAATTGAGACCCGTTCAAATCCCTGTTTGACGAGCTGCGCAATCATCTCGTTTTCCAGCTGCGCTTCGGACTGTGTTCGTGTTTGATGTACCATAGATATCCCCCTCTTATGGTAGTCATTCTATTTAGATAATTTTACCACATTTAAGCTGAGGTGTAACTGCTATGAAAGGCTATAGTAATATAAGAAAAGGAACCAAATCCATATGGACTTGATTCCTTAGCTATGTGTCACTTAATTTTTGAGGAAGTTTATTTCAAGTTAGAAATGTCAGTGGCAGTTTCTATGCCCGTGTAATTTTCTTTTGAAGTTAATTCAATAGATTGGTTTTTCTTATTTAAATCGAATAGATCTTCCGCTTTCATTTTCGAAGTTGCCTCAGCCACCAACTTCACTGTTTTTTGTTCGATTTTGGCGAAGTCTTTAGCAAGTTCGTTTATTTCATTCGATTTTAACTCTGCTTGTTTTTTATAGAATTCATATTCAAATAGATGTTTATTCTTAACTTCTTCTGTTTCAGCTTTCTCAGCTTTTGCAAAACTTTCCTTTGCACTATTTAAATGGTCTTCCGCTTTCTTCTTCTCTCGTTCAGCCATATATGTAAAGATAACTTTAGTTAAACCTCTTACTATCTCTTCACCGTACACTTTAAGCAATTCTAATATGATTGGAAATGCCTTCTTTAAAAACCATTCGATAACTTTACCCACAATCTTCACCTTCTCATCAAAATTTTTTAGAAAACTTATATAACTCATTTAATAATAGCATTTATCAAAAAATTTACATTACTTTCCTAAAAATTTATTTTTAATTTTTCTAGTTCAACGAACTCAATTATCAACATTTATTTATTGATATTCAATAAATTAAATGCTATATTCAACGTACCAACAAATGAACGGAGTGTTTTCTATGACACGCAAACAAGCTTTGACGCTCTTCCTGAAAGTGGTCCTGCTGCTGATGGCTCTTGCATTGCTCGTCTTGTGTGTATTCGGGTTGCCGGGAATGGCAGCAATGGATGCCAAGCTGCATCCGGAGACGGCTTATCTGCAGTATCCGTTTTTGATATCGGCTTATGTATTTTTCATTCCCATTCTTATTGCCATGTATCAGGCCTTCAAGTTATTGACCTATATCGACCGGAACCAGGCGTTCTCGGAACTGGCGGTGAAATCGCTGAAGATCATCCGGTATTGCGCGTATGCGGTCATCGTGTTTATCGTGCTTGGCGAGCTGGCGACGATTGCACTGATTCGGGGTGAGGACATTACGCATATCATCACGCTGGGTGCTATCGGTTCGTTCGCCAGCATTGTCGTTGCGGTTTTTGCTGGATTGCTGCAGAAGCTGTTGAAGGATGCGGCCCGTATCCGGTCGGATAATGAGATGATTGTATAGCAGGATTCGCGAAGTAGAGAAGGGTGTATCATGTTATCAGCCGCAAAACTTAAGCATGTATTTCTTTATAGAAAGTGATCAGAGGTATGGAGCAAAACAGCGAAGACTCCCAGAGGAGTAGAAAGGGAGTTGGCATTCCAACTCCCTTTCTAGCGAAGTGCTGAGATCCACTCGGTCGAAGTGGAACGAGACCGAGTTAGCTCAGTGCAAGCCCCCAGGAAAGCGAAGCTGTTTTGCGGAATATCGGCTGCTACAGATTATTTACTTCAACTTATATAGAGGAAAATTTTCATGGCGAAGCTGGATCGAGTGATCGCAGAAGCGATATTATAAATCTATAAAGTAAGAGCCCCTTCTTTGTGGAAGGGGCTCTTTCAATATGACTCGCTGCTGGAGTCACAGCGTTTATTTGACTAATTCTTCAATAGGTCGATTCACTGAACTGAATTCACGGTGCAGCACTTCAGCAATGCGCTTCATGCCTTCTTTGATCTGCTCCGGATTAGAGTTGGAGAAGTTCAGCCGCATCGTGTTTTTTTGTGCTCCTTTGATATAGAATGGTGCACCGGGTACAAATGCCACGTTATTTTCCATGCATTTCAATGCTATGTCGCCGGCATTCATGGAATCAGGAAGCTCTGCCCAAATGAATAATCCGCCCTCTGGTTTATTGAATGAAATGTTTTCAGGGAAATAGTTAGCGATGCAATCCAACATGGTTTCACATCGTTCCCTGTAGACGGCTTTGATGGTTTCGATATGGGCATCCAGATCATACAGTTCCATATACTTGGCGGTCATCTGTTGTGCCAGGCCGTCGGTATGCATGTCAGCGGATTCTTTGAAACCTGCATACTTTTCGAGTATTTCCTCTTCTGCACATATCCAGCCCAAACGAAGGCCAGGTGCAAAGATCTTCGAAAACGAACTGAGGTAAATGACGCGTCCTTCTGTATCAAATTGTTTGATGGGCGGAATCGGGGTTCCTGAAAAACGGATGGCTCCGTACGGATCGTCTTCCAGGATCAAGACATCGAATTGATTGGCGAGTTCAATCATCCGCTTTCTTCTTTCAAGCGTAAGCGTCCTGCCCGTTGGATTCTGAAAATCAGGAATCGTATAAATGAATTTAGCCTTCGGATTTTCTTGAAGGCACCGCTCCAGCGCATCCATTTTCATGCCGTCTTCATCCATTTCCACGTCCACGATATTTGCATGATAGGCGTTAAAGGCGTTGATGGCCGCAAGATAAGTCGGACTTTCGCAGATGACGGTATCGCCTTCATCCAGAAATACTCTTCCTGTCAGGTCAATCGCCTGCTGGGATCCTGATGTGATCATGACTTGCTGCAAATCCGATTGGATTCCGATGGCTTCCATTCGCTCCATCACCGCTTGTCGTAGCGGGATATACCCCATCGTGGATGTGTATTGCAGAGACGCAGCTCCCTGATCCGTCAGGACCGCATGGCTTGCCGCTTTCAGTTCTTCGATGGGAAACAGCTCCGAGGCCGGAAGCCCGCCCGCAAACGAAATCAATTCCGGCCGTTCCGAAGAAGATAAGATCAGGCGCATTTCAGATGGCTCCAGTGCATTGGCTCTTCTTGCATATTTATGTTGCATATTTTATTCCTCCACCCGAAAATCCTTTTTCATATTTCCATTCGATTCATAAGATTGCATTCTTCACTAGTGGCATGCATTTAATTGGCATTGCAAATATAGCAGTATAATTTGCTATTCCTCACATTGTACAAGCTTTCGAGTTGAAATGAAATCACCGATGCAGCTGTTCACAGCAGTTTTTTTAGAATTCAAATTTAAGCCCCTTCTGTTGAAGGCGCTGTTTTTATTTGAATGAAAATTTAAAATTCTTCTATATTAGATGGAAATTATTGGTACAATGAATAGAAGAAGATATGAAAAGAAATAGAAGATTGAACGAGGGGGAGAGATTAAATTGGTTGAAGAAAATTATAATAGCAGGAAGCTGGAGACCAACAGCAATTCGATCATTACGTTAACGTTGGGAATCCTTTCAATCCTGATCCCATTGCTGGGGCTGTTTCTTGGAATCATCGGCTTGGTGGTCTACCGAAAAGCGAGAAAAGAGATAGCCTTGACTGGTGAAGGCGGCAAAGGACTGGCAATTTCCGGCTTGATCTGCAGTATCGTCGGGATTCTTTCACAGTTGTTCATGGTATTGATGTGGTTCCTGTTTTCATCTATAGCATTCTTTGACATGGCGATTATGTAATTCCGCTTTTATAGCTGTTCCATTAAAATATTGAGGAGAATAAAAATGGTCGATAACACGCCTCCAGATAATAGTTCGGTGACTAATGGTAAAGCTGTAGCCACTTTAATAGTTGGGCTGCTTTCAATTCCGCTGCCATTTTTCGGTTTATTTTTTGATATTTTTTCATACGTTTTACCTTTTTTCGGGATAGCTATCGGCATCTTCGGTATCGTGTTATACAAAAAAGCTATTAATGAGATGGCATGGACAGGCGAAGGCGGCAGAGGCATAGCAGTCGCGGGCCTCAATTTCAGTATTGCCGGGATTCTTATACAATTGTTTATGATAATGGGTGTAATAATATTCAGGTCTATTTTTTGATATTGGAAGTACTATATGGAAGCAAATTAAAATTGATTCAGCACCGTCATCCGGCGGTGCTGTTTTTATTCTTTGTTATGGTTTTCGGTTTTTATCTTACGTTTTGGTTGTCTTATCTTACGGTTTCGCCTTTGTATCTAACGAATCCATTTTTTGCCCACTCTCTGATAAAAAGCTGAATGGTCGCCGTCCGCCGGGGCGGACTGCTTTGGGCGGGGCTGCAGTCCCGCCCGTTTTTCGGATAATAAATGGGGTTGTTTTCGTATAGCGGGGATTTGTTGTCGTATAGCCGGGTGATGTTGTCGTATAGACTCTGTTTGTTATCGTATAGAACCCTTTTAGTGTCGTATAAGCGGATTCACTTAATATTTACACCTCCCCCCTCCCCTCCGTCTGACAACAAAAAATGCAGAACTCCGCAATCGTTCGCGGAGCTCTGCATTTGGTTTTATTTATTTAAAGTGCCTTCAGCTTGAAGACTTCCCGCTTTTCCACCAGATCCGCCGTATTCGTGCGGTATTCCTGGTAATGGGCGGAGCCGATGTGGCTCTGCAGCGCGTCGATGTCCTGCCATGTTTCGTGGAGGACAAACGTGTCGTCTTCAATCGATTGGTGGAGTACATAGTGCAGGCAGCCGGCTTCAGCGCGCGACGCTTCCTGTACTTTGTTCAGTTCCGCCAATAGCTGCGTTTCCATATGTTCCTTGGGTTTCAGGATGGCTGTAACGACGATGGGTTCCATCGCTCAGTCCTCCTTTTTGCTGCGTTTATCCAGTGCTTTCACCAATTCGTTGCCCAGATCTTCAGCGGAAAACGGGTCGCGTCCCGTCAATAATTGCTCATTGCCCCAGACCACTTTTTGGTCTGCTGAGTAGTTCCCCACTTTATCCATTTCTTCTTCAAGGCTGAATGGCAATAAAGCCGGAAGGCCTTCGGGTTCAACGTTTTCAGGATAGCCCGTTACGTCAAGTCCATCGATGATGCTTTTGCCGTCCGGACGTTTCGTCCAGATCAACGGAGCCGGTCCGTGGCAGACGGCCGACACGATGTTGCCGTTGTCGTAGACGCCATTGATAATCTTGTGCAAGGTCTCGTTTTTCGCCAGGTCAAACATGGCACCGTGGCCGCCTACGATGAACACTGCATCATAGTCTTCGGGATTGATGTCCGACAGCTTTTTGGTATTGTCAGCCAAGCCCGCTTCATACATTTTCTTGTACTTCCCTTGTGGATCCGTTTCTTCCGTCAGGCTCGCCTGATCGATCGTCGGTTTGCCGCCGAGCGGTGAAGCCAGTTCCAATTCATGCCCCGCCTTTTCCAATATCTCCATCGGCGCAAACAATTCTTCACCCCACCAGCCGGTTTCGTAATTGTTTTCCTCGTCTTTGTGTCCGCTTGATAGGACTGCTAATACTTTAGCCATTTATGTTTCCTCCCTTAAATTAAAAATCAACTTGTCTGGTAGTGTTCCCGAATTTTTCAGGTGTAAACAAACTGTGTATTAAGAATACTGATAATAAGATACTTCCTTTATTTGGTTGTTATGCTTACAATTTATATAAAGAGTGTTTCAGATGAGCAGAATAGAAATGTTTATAAGTTAAGTTCATTACTAAAGGAGGCATTTATCTGAACAAAATAATACTGCTCTTCGCTGCTATAATTGCTGTAGCGGTTATAGGGTTTTCTATTTATTATACGAATGAATATTATATCGAAGATAATGAAGCAGCCATTCAATCCAATCTGGATACCTGGCTGAACCGGCCACCCAGCGAAGAGCTTAATCCTGAAGTATTAGAGGTGAAACAAATAGCGGATACCACTTCCCATATCATCTTTTTTCAATTGGATGATGGGGATTTCGGTTATGCGCGCTTGTTGAAAGGGTTGAATGGAAAGTTTAAGATCGACCATGCAGGATATGGCTCCGGTTTCCTTAACTCTTCTTATCAAGTCATTGAGACCAATAAAGGAGAATATTTGATTTTATACGGCGAAAATCCTGATTTGACGGTTGACCATGTTTTAGCAACGGCTCTCAGCGGGGAGTATGATATTACATTCGATATATCGGATGATCAAAGATTTTTGCAATCCGTGAAGATACCAAGTGACGTGGAACGAGCTTTTCCGGTTGATTTAACCTTTTATGATGAGGGAGATAATTTGATTGAATAATTTCTTCCACCATATATGAACAATTAAATCACCTTCCACTAACAGCAGACCCCCACCCTGCTGTCTTTTTTATTCCTCTCAAGTTCTCAACTTGGATTTCCACCTGCCTTCTTTGCTACACTAGAGGACGAAACTGATTGAAATTAGAGGAGCTGTTCACTATGCAAGATATAAAAGGGAAAAACGCATTAATTACAGGAGCCGGTAAAGGGATCGGCAGAGCTACGGCAATCGCTTTCGCAGCAGAAGGCATCAACGTCGGACTTGTCGGACGCACGGCGGCAAATTTGGAGAAAGTGGCTGCGGAGCTTGAACAATACGGCGTGAAAACGGTATTCGCTGTGGCGGACGTCGCGGATATGGAAGCGGTCAACGCAGCAGTTGAACATATAACAGAAGAACTTGGATCGATCGATATTCTGATCAACAACGCCGGCATCGGCAAATTCGGCAAGTTCATGGAACTGTCGCCGGAAGAATGGAAAGCGATTATCGATACAAACCTGATGGGCGTTTATTATGTGACGCGTGCCGTTCTGCCGCAAATGATAGAGCGCGAGTCTGGTGAGATCATCAATATCGCGTCGACTGCGGGCCAAAAAGGTGCACCGGTAACGAGCGCGTACAGCGCATCGAAATTCGGTTTGATGGGACTCACGGAATCGTTGATGCTGGAAGTCAGAAAGCACAACATCCGCGTGACTGCCTTGACGCCAAGCACCGTTGCGACTGACCTCGCGATCGAGTCTAATTTGACGGACGGCAATCCGGACAAAGTCATGCAGCCGGAAGATATGGCGCAGATGATGGTTGCCCAGTTGAAGCTGCACCCTCGAGTGCTGTTGAAATCAGCTGGACTTTGGTCGACGAATCCTTAATCTCAAATAAATAAAACACCTCCAAACCGGTACAGTCGAAACTTGTACCGATTCGGAGGTGTTTTTTTGCGCACATAAATGCAGAGCCCTGCAAAGTTCTGTAGTATGTACAAGCGATTTTATTATGCTGAAAAAGTGATTTCCGCTTGGCCCAAAGTGGAGTATTTCACCGTATATGTGCCTTCTTCGGCGGCGAGCGGCGAGATGAATGTGCCCGATGAAATCACCATGCCTTTTGTTAAGGCTTTCCCGTTGGCCGCCAGCTTCCGGGACAGCCAGGCAACAGCTGAAGCGGGATTGTCCAGCACGGCAGAAGCCGTTCCTTCACTGATTTTCACGCCGTTGTGAAACAGTTCCATCTGGATATTCGCCAATTCCTCGAAGGATGGCGGGTACACAGGTTCTGAAATTACGACCAATCCGACCGCTGTGTTATCACAAATCAAGTCAGCCAAAGAGAAATTGGGAAACCAGTCTTTATACCGGGAATCCGGAACTTCAATACCGGCGGCAATCTTGCTTTTCCGTAAAACCTCTTCCTCGTCTGCTCCTGCAGAAAGATCTTTCGTTAAGATGAACATGATCTCGGTTTCAATCAGCGGCGAAAACAGGCTTGGAAGTGAAACCGTCTCCCCACTTTTTAGCACGTGCGACTTCAGCAACGTTCCATATGCCGGCTCATGCGTATTCGCGATCGCCTGCGTCGCCGCACTGGTCATGCTGATCTTATACCCGGCAAGCTCGCCTTGCCCGGCCGCGCTTAATGCATCGACCACTGCATCCTGTACAGCATAAGCCGTCTGTTCATCCACCGTATACTGATGGCGGATAAATTCTGTGGCCTCCCCCGCTTCATGTGCTTCTGTAATCTTTTCGGAAACTTCCTTCACAAGATTCGTCATTTTCACATCTCCAATTCAGTAAGGTTTAAAAATGATCATTTCTGCTGGATGCATCATTTAACTATAAACTATCCCTCATTTCCCGGTGAGAGTCCAGTGTTAATTTGGCAGAATATTTCGCGTTAAATATTTTGTTACTGATTGGAGTTGCTTTTGTTTACTGCTGGGATTCCTGCAGTTCAATCAACCGTATGACGTCTTCATCATTTCCCGTATCAATCGCCACGAGTTCGGTGTCGTTGATGATTTCTTCATAGAAATCCTCCCCCGCCGGATACTGTCCGTCCCAGCGCAGCGGCACATTATAGACATTAATCGTGCCGTCCCCGTTGCCGCTGTATGTCACGGATCCATCGACCAGACGCGAACCGGCCAGCTGGATGACGTCTTCCGGATAAACGCCGCTCGTCTCATCATCGGGGTTGAGCGGCGTGCCCGCCGGGATTTGCTTCACGTACAAGCCGTCGAGTTCCTGGTTCGGCCCAAGCTGCAGCCACACTCTGGCGTATTCGATCTGTTCGCTGGAGTAGGCGTCCAGTGCTGATTCCGCTGTTTCAGCATCCGTGTTTTCTTCGTCTGCCGTCTCGGATTCTTCGGCCTCGGAGTCGTCTGTTTCTTCTTTTTCATCTTGGTCAGCTGCCGCGTTTTCATCTGCTTCCTCTGCTGGCGTTTCAGTTGCAGCGTTCGGAGTGGAATCTGTCACTTCCGGCTCCGGATCGTTGCCGCAGCCTGCCAACAGGGCGATTGCTGCGCTGAAATAAAAGGCTCTCGTCATCTTTTTCATGTGTTTTTTCGTTCCTTCCCAATATTGTTATTGGTGCAATGAATTATGTATGGTCTTGTGTCGGTGAGTGAGCACCTTTCTACCAATTTAACCCAAATCAAGGGAGGGTTCAAGATGGATTTGTGATTTGTGATTTGTGATTTGTGATGACGTTTAGAATGGAGTTGGTGTCGTATAGCGTGATTATTGTGTCGTATAGATCTGTTTTAGTGTCGTATAAAATGTTTTTCCTCACGGATAGCGCATTATACTTAACGACTCCAAATTTTCATCGCTTCTCTCCAGGGCAAAGAGCTGATCGGTCGCAGTCCGCCCCGGCGGACTGCTGGGGGCGGGTCTGCGGCCCCGCCCATTTTTCGGGCAATAAGGGGTTGGGTTTTCTCGTATAGCATGGATATGGTTCGTATAGCTTCCTTATTGTGTCGTATAGACTCGTTTTGCTGCTGTATAAAATGATTATCCTCACAGATAGCGCATTATACTTAACGACTCCCAATTTTCATCGCCTCTCTCCAGGGCAAAGAGCTAAATGGTCGCAGTCCGCTCCGGCGGACTGCTTTGGGCGGGGCCACCAGCCCCGCCCGTTTTTCGGCCAATAAGGGGTTTTGTTTTCTCTTATAGAATGGATATGGTGTCGTATAGCGTAATTATTGTGTCGTATAGACTCGTTTTGGTGCCGTATAAAATAATTTACCTCACGGATAGCGCATTATACTTAACGACTCCCAATTTTCATCGCCTCTCTCCAGGGCAAAGAGCTGATTGGTCGCAGTCCGCCGTGGCGGACTGCTGTGGGCGGGGCTGGTGGCCCCGCCTGTGTTTCGGCCAATAGGTGTTTTCACTTCTCGAACGAAGTCTTCTGATTTTCTTTTCTTTCTTACGGTTTTCGTATTTTATCTTACGTTTTTGATTTCTTATCTTACGGTTTCAGCTTTCTATCTTATGTTTTCGCCTCTCTATCTTACGAATGTGCTCAACCCACTCTCTTCATATAAAAGGTTTCCCCCTCCAGAATCGGGTATAGAACAACATACTGAAAATAGGTTTTTTATTCCCGAAGGAGGACTATACATGCATTATCAATTGAATTTGCATCTGTCGAGTGCGAAGAAGGATTATTATTGGCTGTTCAAGAGCGAGGAAGATACGATATCGGTGTTCAATGAAGTCGTAGAGACGTTCCGGCAGTATGAGCCGCGCGATGTGGATGCGTTCGCGAAGGAGAAGCGGCGTGAGATTGACGAGACCGGCAAGAGCAATTCAGTACAGATCGAGGTAGTGAAAGTCGATAAGGAAGCGATTATCCGTTCCGCTTCGTATAACGAGATGTTTTACGAAGAGCATCATTTTGATGATATTTACAATACGTTGACGGACCGGCTGGGTACGCCGGAGGAAGAGTCTGTAAGCTAACGCAGCGATGCAGGGACAGACGCGTTCCGCAGGGAAGACATTGGCCGAGGCTTGCGAGGGCAAGTCTTTGCGACGAAGCAGCGCAGCGATGCAGGAGCACATCTTTGCACTTCGCCGCCTGCTGCTACATTTTAAATCTAAAGAAACACGTGATTATTCTCTTGGAAAACAAAAATAGTTAGATTACTTCTTTATAGAAAGCGGTTCTAAGACATGGAACAAAACAGCGAAAACTCCCAGGTGAGTAAGCGATGTTCTGAGATCCACTCGGACGAAGTGAAACGAGACCGAGTTAGCTCAGTGCGAGCCAAGAGTTGGCCGAAGGTAGTGAGGCCGGCTCTTTGCGACGAAGCTAGCGCAGCGATGCAGGAGCACGTTTTTTGGAAAGCGGAGCTGTTTTGTGGAATGTCGGTTTCCTAGCTTTCTCAATAAGTTGAAAACCCGAGCGGCAATGCCACTCGGGTTTTTTACTATTAAATCTCTTTAATCCCCTCTGCTTTTCAGCACTTCATCCAAACGGTCCGGGAAATTTGTAAACATGCCAGTGACCCCCCAATCCAACAACCGTTCCATGTCAGCTTTTGAATTAACGAGGAAAGGATGAATCAACAATTCATTTTCCCGAATTTTTTCGACGTACTCTTTATCAATACTCGTATAACTGGTCCCAATGCCAAGTGCATATTCTTTAATCACTGATATCTCCTGATCAGTAATCGTTGCCGGTTCTGAGTAAGAAATCAATTGGATCAAAGGAATTTCAGGATCCAATTCATGCATTTCTAATAAACTGTCAGCGCTGAAAGATTGAACCAAAACTTTACTGGACGCCGCATTTGATCCAATCAATTTATGTTTATATAGAACCCGCAGTAATTCTTCTTGCATTTCCGGATATACATCCGGACCCTTGGTTTCGATATAGTATCTCGACCCTCTGCCAAACTCCTCAATAATTTCTTCCAAAGTCGGCACTGTAAGCCCTGCGTATTCCGGTTTAGCTTTATCCGGATAAGCTTCATTGAACCAGGATCCGGCATCAAGCTGCTTAATTTCATCCAATGTCATGTCTTTTACAAATCCGGAACCATCAGTTGTCCTATCGACCTTTTCATCATGCATGGCTATAAGAACTCCATCTTCAGTCATCTGCAAATCAACTTCTATAAAATCCCCCTTCATCTGCTCTCCCAATTCATACGCGGCTAATGTATGCTCAGGAGCATGACCGGAAGCACCCCGGTGTGCCACATTCAAAATTTCATTGGAATTGAGAGTAGAGCGCTCCCCATTTCCAAATTTTAAATTCAAATAAAGTAAAAATACCAGGATCAACATCAATAAAATAACCAGACTATACGAAATTTTTTTCAAAGGATTCATCTCCTCGTTTTATTTTGAGAGCCAAAACAGAGAGAATCTTCTTTTTAAATTTTTACGAAACTACTACTTTTCTATTGTTCTTATAAACACTACTCCGATTATCAGAATAAATAAACAATATTGTATTTCTGGATTTGCACATTAATTTAACCAAAGAATCCTGTTCAACTTTATGTAAGCTCACATCATTTATTAAACTGATGGAAATTCCTACTATTGAAACATTTTCCAAGTATAGCCGTATAGTATGTACAAGGAGGGATGATTGATGATGGGTGACGCGATGTTTACGATATTTCCGGTTATAGGACTTTTACTTTCTTTATTGCCAATCGTAATTGCGATATTTGTGATTGTCATGTGGCTGAATTTGACGAAGGAACGCAATGCATATCTGAAGCAGATTGCTGAGGAGCTGCGCAGACGGTAGATATTCCGGAAGGGGATGAATCGGATGGATTTGATCAGGTTTTTATTTTTCAAGAAGAAGCATTTGGTGTATACGGCTTTTGGGCAAGACAGCTATTACCGGGCGTCGAGCCGTTTGAATGGCGCAGGGATCGACTTTGATGCGAAATTGAAAATAACTGCTAAGACTTACGATTCATCCACGCATATGGCCGACCAGTTTGTGCGGAATGCGATTGTGGATACTACGGAATACGACTTTTTTGTGCAGAAAGAAGATAAGTATAAGGCGGAGCAGGCTCTGTCGAGAGAGAATTAGTCAGGTTAACAGGTTAACGTCGGGACATGAGTTATTGTCCGGACGTTTTTTATTTTCATGGAAGGTTTTTGGCATTGGCATCCCGAATTTTATTTCGTAGAAGATATTTGTCGAAGGAGTGGTTGGGTTGATCAAGAAGCTCGGGCAAGTGATGGTGTATGTGGCGGATCAGGACAAGGCGGTGAAATTCTGGACGGAGAAGGCTGGGTTCACGGTGATTGCGGATGAGGGTTCGGAGGAGATGGGCATCCGGTGGATCGAGATTGCGCCGGCGGAGGATTCAGCGACGACGATTGTTCTGCATGACAAGGAAGTCATTTCGAAGATGTCGCCGGAGCTGAATCTGGGCACGCCTTCGCTGATGTTCTATACGGACAATGTCGACAAGCTGTACGCGGATTTCAAGGAACGCGGCGTGGTCACCGGCGAGCTGGTGAATATGGGCATCGGCCGCAGCTTCAATTTTGCGGATGATGAAGAGAATTATTTTGCGGTGATGGAGTTGTTGGAGGAGTGATTTTAAACGCCTGGACATTTTTGTGTCCAGGCGTTTTAGTTTTTGAATAAAGTAACGTATAAATCGATATTGCGTAAAACAGCTTCGCTTTCCTGGGGGCTTGCGTTGAGCTAACTCGGGCTTGATCCCCTTCGCCCGAGTGGATCTCAACACTTCGCCGAAATGGAGTTGGAAAACCAACTCCATTTCTACTCCCCTGGGAGTCTTCGCTGTTTTACTCCATATCTCAGGATCCTTTTTATAAGTTAAGAAAATCTGAAAATAAATTTAGAAGTTGGCAAATTCTCTACACCTTAATAATTTTTTAGCTAACAACTGCTCAAACATTTTAACGTCAGAACCGATAATCACGGATGCCAGCGTTCCCTCCTTTTGTGATATTGCGCGGGATGAAATGTGTTTTCTCCAGCCGGCGCGAGTAGGACCATTCAATTTCGATGACCACCCGGATCAGCATCCAAATGGAGAGAGCTGTCTGCAGCACCATCATACCGATGAATAAAGCTTCGGAAGCGATATTCCACGCAATGAATATTCCGATCAGCAGTAACACTTGTGCCGCCAGCACTTTTCTCACACGCATGAGCAACGACAGCCACAGCACGACAATCGCCGGGATGAACAGCCATAAATTTTCCTGCATAAGTGACAAGAACGGAACGTCCTGGGTTAATGTTGGAATGAAAGATAAGCTGAACATGTGAATCCTTCCTTTCTTATTTTTATGTATTCGTGGAAACGTTCCGTTCTTTAATTTCATCTTATGCCTGTTTGGTGGTGATTCCCTTGATGGGCGTCAAGTTTTTGCATATGAAAAGAGGACAAAGATATCACTCTTCGCCCTCCTGCTTTATTGATTATCGCTTAATCCCCTGCCCAACAAATCCGCTGACACCGGTTCGCGGTCCAGTTCCCGTGACCAGACCGATAATTGGCCGATGTGATGGATTTCGTGCGCGATGATATGCCGCATCACTTCGCCCCACGGATCGGTGTATTTGGTGCCGTCTTTGCCGGTGGAAACGAGCACGCGGTCTTCCATGCTGCTGTCCCAATTGGCGACAAACTCCTCGACTTCCGGCTTGAACCGGGCATCCAGTTCGCGCACTTTTTCCAAGCTTCGGTAGCTTTCGAAGTCTTCCTTGAAATCATCTTCCCCTTTTAACACGCGGATCCAGCTCCATTCCACGTCGATGTTGTGGAACAGCGTTTCCAGGATGCTGCCGACGCCCCCTGTTCGTTTCTTCAGCAATTCCTCTTCACTGACTCCTTCGCACCATGCGTACCATTCTTCCCTGACTTTCCAATTGTAATGAAACAGCATTTTCATGAGAGACCTCCAATTGAAGTTGATGTGTTGTTAATAATCTATTCCTTGTGTGAGCTAGATATTCCTCTATTTTGCTTTACTCCCAACTTTGGTCCGAATACTCCCAACTTCATGCGATTTACTCCCAACTTTGCTGTGTTTACTCCCAACTTCACCGCTTTTATTCCCAACTCGCAAAAAACTGCCTGGGCCACTTGGGCCAGGGCAGTTTTCGGTCTTTCGCACTTTCGCTTTTCGCCTGCGAAAAGCATCTATTTGGGTTTTGACTGGTGAATAACCCTTAACATCATTCACAGATTATAATAATCCCCAGAAATCAGTCAGGTATAACGTTAAGAAAATGAACATAATAAAGACACTTTCACTGATTGTCACTTTATATCTGTTTCTGTTTTCCGCATACTTACGCTCCATTATTGCTTTCGCTGTTTGTGAACTGAAGATAAAAAGAAGCAGAATAAACCAGGTTTGGAAAAACCAGAACCATTCGGTTGGATTCCGTGTGCTGTTTATAGCGAATCCTATGATCAGAAGAGCAATCGTCGAAAGCCTGATTGTCCAATCAACTTTCTTATGCTTTTCATTAATATGGTTATAGGAGAAGAGTTTCTGCCGCTCCACCTTGAATATTCTTCTTGTGATGAAATTGAATGCCATTAGCAAAAGAATCACAACTGCCATCAGCAACAGCCACTTCCACCAAAAATCCGGGTCTCCTCCTTGTGCATACATAGATAAATTGCCCCTTTACCTCTTATTTCGTCTCCTTTAAGCTTAACATAAGTATTCTGAATAAAATGGTAAAAGAGGAGGATTTATACAGTCATTCTATTATTAAGTTTTATCTCATCTTGAAAACAAAAGGCAGGCGCTGCCTCCCAAAATTTTATGCCCAACTTCATGCGGAATATGCCCAACTTTACTCCATTTATGCCCAACTTTGACCCATATATGCCCAACTTCACCCGTTTTATGCCCAACTCGCCAAAAAACCCAAAAAAAGAAGCAGCCGCAGCCGCTTCTTCCCTCACATCTTTATTCCTTGTGCGCCTTCAACACGCCCGCCACTTTGCCGGCCACATAATCACTGCCGTTCGACTCGTCTTCGATTCCTTCGATCATCATGGCAATGATGGCGTTCGGGTTCTCGGAGTCGTAGCCGACGAAGTAGCCGTTTTCCTTGCCTGCGTCTCCTGTGCGCATCTTGAGTTCGGCGGTGCCTGTCTTGCCGGCGACAGCGACTTCGCCGATATTGGCGGATTTCGCGTAGCCGTCAGTGATGGCGCTTCGCATCGCTGTCTGCAGCAGCTCCGCGTGGTTGTCGCTCACCAGTCCTTCTTTCCAGACGGTCGGCTCGTCTTCTTCCAGGAAAATCGATGCTTCGTACATTGTGCCGCCGTTCAGGAACGGCTCGTACATCGCCGCGAGATGCAGGATGTTGACGAGCATCTGCCCCTGGCCGTAAGCCGTGTCCGCTGTCTGCCCGTCGGAACCGAGCGAGCCGTTATTTGTGATCTGCGACGGCTGCAGGTTCAGCACGAACGGAATATCTTCCGTGAAGCCGAAGTCCTTGAAGCCGTCGATCATGTCTTCGCGGCCGATATCCAGCCCTTTTTGCGCGAAATAAATATTATCCGAATAGACCAATGCTTTGTGCAAATCGACCGGATTTTTGACGTCATCGTGAAGGCGCGTAATATGGAAGCCGCCCCATGAACCGTTCAGCTGCCAGCGTTTGCCTTCGATGTCGATGCCTTCTTCCGGATCGATGGCACCTGATTCAAGCCCGATCGCCGCGGTCACCGGTTTGATTGCCGAGCCCGGTGAATAGGAAGCGGCAAAACGGTTGAACAGCGGTTTGTTCTTGGCATCGTTCAGCTCCTGGTAGCGTGAGCCGGTGATGCCTTTCACGAATTCGTTCGGATTGTAGGACGGTGAACTGACCAGTGCCAGGGTTTCACCGGTTTCCGGGTCGACCGCAGCGCTGGCACCGGGCTCACCCGCCATCGATTCGAATATCGATTTCTGCAGTTCGGCATCGATCGTCAGTTTGATGACTTCGCCTTCGCCTGCATCGTTTTCATACAGTGTCACAGGATCCGTGCCCGCTGCCGGTTTATGGGCGATGACCTGCATGCCCGGTTTGCCGCGCAGGCGGTCTTCGAGCGCCCGCTCCAATCCTTGGCGGCCGATCATATCATTCGGGCCGTAGCCCTGGTCTTTCAACTGCTCCAATTGCTCGCCCGTAATCGGCCCGATATAGCCGATCAGATGCGCCAGCGCTTCGCCGTACGGATATTCACGGAACTCCGATGGCTCCTGTTTCGTGCCCGGCACCGCAAATACGCGGTCAAGGGTCAGCTGGTCGCTCGACGGCACTTGTTTGATCGGCACGAAATAATGCGGCTGCACCCAGCTTTTATTCATGGCCGCTTCGATTTCCGATACATCCATCTCGAGTGCCCGAGCCAGTTTTTCCTTCTGCTCCGGCGTATTGAAATTCTGCGGCACGACGCCGACCATCATCGCGTCGCTGTTGACGGCAATCGGTTTGTCATTGCGGTCGACAAGTTCACCGCGCACCGGTTCCGTCAGACGCACCTCGACTTCATCGCCCATTTCAAGACGCGGCAAAATGTACGTCGGGTTCCATTCGACAAACCAGTCCTCCATCTCCTGATGGGTCTCGTACAGGAGCGTCAGCGTCTGGTCGAATTCAACCGGCCCCGCCATCGTCTCCATCTCCACGTGGATATCAAAATCCGCCGGCATGTCCGCCGTGTAATCCACCGCTTCTTCCGGCGGCGTATACGTCACATTGACATCGCTGACCCCGAGCTGTTCATAAATGTCTTCCTGCCACGCCACAAAATTTTGGGAGCCGTAGACGTCTTTCGACCCCTTATTCAGGAAGGAACCATACATCTTCGAAAATTCCTGGTTGTTCCACAGCTCGATGTACTGCTGCGCCCGCGTTTCCGCCTGCGACGTCTCTTCCGATTTCGCTTCGTCCGGCGTCGTCTCTTCTTCCGGTTCTTCCTGACAGCCTGCAAGGAGAATGATCAAAAGTATAAATGCAAAAATCCCGAGAAGCTTTTTGTCCATCCGTTTCCCTCCATTCAATTCTGCTCAAGCGACATTAACCATATTCTTTATATTTATAAATTCTCTGTAAATTCTGATAATCCTTTATTTTTCTGCAGGAAACCTGATCCCCGGCACTGTCGTCTTCTTAAGCTAAGAGCTTTATTCGAATAAAACCGGAGGTGCCGAACCGTGAAATACCTCATCCATTTTACGTGGCAGCAAGCGCTTGCCTGCATCTTCCCGCTCATCATCTTCGCTGCGCTGGCCGTTTCGAAATTTGTCGAGATTCCCTATTTGCCCCGCTATGATTTCCTGCTAATCGCCTGCCTTCTCGGGCAGGTGTTCATGCTGGCGTCGGGCCTCGAGACGAAAGACGAACTGAAGACGATCTGCGTCTTTCACTTGATCGGGCTGGCACTCGAAATCTTCAAAGTGCATATGGGTTCCTGGGCGTATCCAGAAGACGCCTACAGCAAAGTGTTCGGCGTGCCGCTCTACAGCGGCTTTATGTATGCAAGCGTCGCGAGTTACATCATCCAGTCGTGGCGGCGACTCGATCTGCAGATGATCCACTGGCCGAAAGCCGTTTACGCCGGCGGCATCAGCGCGCTGATCTATCTGAACTTTTTCACGCATCATTTCTCGTATGATGTGCGCTGGGTGCTGAAAGCGCTGCTGGTTGTCGTGTTCTTCAAGACGTTCGTGTCGTTCCGCCTGCTCGACCGCGTCTTCAAAATGCCCCTCCTGCTGGCATTCGTGCTAATCGGCTTCTTCATCTGGATCGCCGAAAACATCACCACCTTTTTCGGCGCCTGGCAATACCCCGACCAGCAAGCCGCCTGGACCATCGTCCACATCGGCAAGATCAGTTCCTGGGCGCTATTGGTCATCATCAGCATCATCATTGTCGCGCAGCTGAAGCGGGTGAAGAGTGGCCTTGGGGAGAGGGAGCTTGTTGGTGAAAGCGAATTGAAACTGGAATGAAAGAAAGCAGCTGCGATTGCCGCAGCTGCTTCTTTTGGAGGTTTGGGGTGGCGATGTCGTATAGGTTTAATTTGGTGTCGTATAGCTTGCTTATGGTGTCGTATAGCGGCGTTATAGTGACGTATAAACTTTTTTGCCGTATAAATCCAGTCATCCAGTAAAAGATCTGGATGGTCACATCTGCTTTCTTCCCTTAATTAAAACTGCAAAAATTGCTCATAACCCTCCGCAAAAAAGTTGAACCTGTTTTCGATGGCGGGTTCCGGAAGCACAAATGTCAAAAAGTACTCGCCGTCATATTTGTAGGTCACTTTGAAAAACCAATGCTCCTCGGTCTTTTCTTCATTTCTAAAGACAGTCACACGGTGTTTTGAAAGCACTTGGAAATCATCCACATAATCATTTTGAAATGTCTCTTTAGCAGTAAGCTCCGCGATAGCAGGCCCATCAGCTTCCGTTAATGCCGTACCTTTTTCAATAACGGCATATTGGTTGGCATAATCGCCGCCTTTATCGAGATACTGCTCAACCACGTAGATATTCTCGCTGTCGAAGTAACCATAATTTCTTGGAGTCAGCAGAAACGCCCCTTCGACTTCCCCGAATTCCACCAGATCCCGTTCACGCACCATTTCTTCAACTTCTCGCTGATCGGGTGTCGGCTCATATATTGCGATGAACCACATGGCAAGCCAGCCGACGACAATTACAGCAGCAAGTCCAGCCAGAACCATCAAAAATCGTTTCCCCATAACCGCTCCCCCCTTCTGACTCCAGTTTTCACAAGCTTTTTTCTTTTCATTAATATTACCAAAAAAATCCATGACAATATACAGAATTGTGGTTTAATTAGAGTAGAGCTGGAGGGGGATAATAGTGAGCAAAACGATGAAAATTATTCTAAGTGTGGTTGGCCTGTTCGTTGCCTTGATTGCAGTCAGTATCGGCTATCTCTATTTTCAATTCTCTCCGTTAATGGAAAATGCTCCGCCTGATTATGTCGTCAAGAATTATATAGAAGAAAAATATGGCTTTGAAATAGATATTATCGAGACACGGACGTATGGAATGGGCGCCTCGCCTGAATTCATCGTATCTCCTGAAACCGATGAAGATATACGCTTTAATGTCATTGTTGATTCTTCCGACCATTCAGTAATCGAAGATGATTATTCATATGCACTGGAAGCGGATAAAGAATTTCAGAAATTAAAAACCGTTATTCCGGTTATTGAGGAAATGGGTTTCACAGGTGAAGAGCATCCCGACATTCGGTTGAATTATAATTATGAATCCATTTCCTTAATCTTGATGGATCATGAAGGTATAAATTTTAAAATGTTTGCGCCAGATGGACTGGACCGTTACTACGCCCTCTACCAGTTGATCGTGGAGAGTCAGGCCGACCTTGATAATATTGTTATCGCCGATGAATCCTCCCCCTATTCCCTGGATCTTTTCATGGAACCACTCGCTGCAGCTAAAAATAAAGAAGAGTTTTTGACCATATTAAAGACATACCACCCGCTAATAGTTTCCCATGAATTGGTGCGACAGCTGCAAGATGAAGCAGCGGCTATTGAAAACGAGCGTTTCTATTTCGGCAATCAATTTGCCAAAGAGCACGGGGATGACGAAGACCCTTGGTTACACTGTATAGAAGTGAGCGAAACTGCCGAATGCACATCTGCTCATATAACAATTACGTACCAGGAAGGTGGCTTCACTTCGAGCAACCTTTATTTTGCGGAAGACCTGGAAACAATCTTTGATTTCATTTCCACCCACGTGGAACCAGAAATCCGTGTTGAACTCCTTTCGCTCGAAGCGGATGATCTTTCGGGTGACAGCCTGGAAATCGGGTATGAAGATCGGATGAAATATGAAAATGTTAATGAGCTGATTGCGTTTTTATTGAATAAATAATAATCGCTCTATGGATCATTAACCTTGAATTGAGGAATCGAGGGATAAAAACTGTGAACAAAAAAATGATAGTCCTCTTATGTATAGCCGGATTTTTTATCGCAACAATCGCACTTGCCTTTAGTTTTTTCTATTCGAAGGAAACTCCATTATCGAATAAAACTGAGACTGAAACCACAGTAAATGAAACCAAAGCTGAGGAAGTCGAACCGGAACCTGAGTTGACTGAAATCGAGCAATTGGCAAAAGATTATGCGGAAGAAAAATATGGCTTTGAAGTGGATGTTGTCGAAGATGACTGGGCTGTAGTTGGCGCACCGGATGAAGTGATCGTATCACCGACAAATAATAAAGACATCAGTTTCCGAGTGGTAACTGACCCTTCTAATTTTACGGTAATTGAAGATGACTATCATTTTGCTTTAGAAGCAGACAAAGAATTTCAAAAGCTAAAACCTGTTCTGCCTGCTATCGGAGAGTTGGGTTTCACTGGAGTTGCGAATACCAATATTCGCATCAGTTACAATCATGACTCCGTTTACTTATTTCTTGAAAGCAAAACAGACGTTAGTTTTGAAAACTTTGCGGAAGAAAATTTGGATCGTTACTATGAGTTATATAGACTGATCAGAATGAGTGAAGCTGAAATAGGCAGTTATGCCGTGGCTGGGAGCAAGCTTGATGAAGGTATATCTTTATACTGGGATCCATTAGCCAAACTCTACAATAAAGAAGAATTCTTAATATTGATGAAGGAAACGCATAAAGAAATTATAAATCATGAAATTGAAAGCCAGTATGCCACAGAAGTGAAAAATCTTAATAATGATCGTTTCAATTTCGGAAACCATTATGATCACACATACGATGATCCTTTTGACTCCTGGTTATACTGCACTGAAGTTAACGAGTCTGCAGAATGTACTTCTGCAGTGCTATCGGTTACTTATCAAGAAGATAAGCTCAACGCGGGCAATCCTCATTTAAAAGAAGATTTGACGTCAATTTTCACATTTATCGAGATGCATCTGGAACCTGAAATCAAAATCGAGTTTGTTTATATTGATGGAAAAGTTCCATCACTAGAAAAGTTAGAGATCGGATATGAAGATCGGATGAAATATGAGGATGTTGATGAGCTGATTGCGTTTTTATTGAATGAATAATAAAAATGGTGCATCCTCATTGAAATCATGGTTTTCATTTTTGAAACTTGTCGTACAGTTAGAACGTATTAATAATCAGAATCTTTTATTAAGAGGAAAAGGAGGGGTGCCAATGACAAGGGAACGGCGGAAAAAGCATGTGCTGCTATACGGCGGAATTGCCATGATTCTCTTATCCTTCTTGGCAATCCACGAGTTAACGGACCCGCGAATCGGACCGATTGGGGATGGCAGCAGCATCCCGCCGCCCGCTTTGATATGGGGGATCTTCTCTTTATTCATATTGTGCGGTATAGGATTTATTATTTGGGGAATCTATAGATTTTTGTTTGAAGATGCTAAATAAAAGGAGGCTGGAATATGGAGAATTTCATAGGCTATATTTTTGTGGCGCTGACGATAGCCGGATTCGGATATGCGCTGGTGTGGCAGATTCGGGATACATTGGAAATCAAGCGGACGACACGGTGGGAAACGCGTTTCGATAAAAGAAAACTGGGTGGGCATTATTTGATGGTCATCGCCTTCGCCGGATTCTTCGGTTCGTACTTGCTGAATGTGACGGTCGGCACGCTGTCTCATATTCGTCCGGATACTGTGCAGCATGCGCTCATCAACAGCAATAACACGGGGTTTGCCTGTTTCCTGTTTTTGGCGGCGTTCCTAGTTTCCAAGTTTATGATTATGCCGAAGGAAGAAGAAAATCAGCGTTTGTTGAAAGTGAAAATTTGAATAGGATTTGTTTCAAAGGAGCTGCGGTTAATCCGTGGCTTCTTTTTTATGGAGGGGTGATGTCGTATGGATGCCGTTTGTTACCGTATAGCTCTCTTTTAGTGTCGTATAGCGTCGGTTTGTTGTCGTATAGACTCAATATCCTCACGTGCCCCAATCCACATCCACTCACTCGGCTGGAGATCCGATTGGTCGCAGTCCGCCGCGCGGACTGCTGGGGCGGGGCTTCGTCCCCGCCCGTTTTCGGCCAATCAGGGGTTTGGTTCTTTGGGTGACGGTTAGATGTCGTATATGGGATTTTTAATGTCGTATAGATTGCTGTTGTTGTCGTATAACGTCATTTTGGTGTCGTATAAGCCAAACAAGCTAACACCACAAAAAAGAGAGAAGCCCCATGGCTCCTCCCTCTCATCTTCATTTAGTGAACAATGCATTCGACACCAGACGGAACAGGTAATCGGTGTGGTCGCGGAATGTTGGCTCGAGACCGATCAGCGTTACGTCCTTATCATTTTCCTGGATTAATACAGGCTGGCCGGTTGCGGCTTCGTTGCCTTTCCAGTGGCCGGCGATGAAGAAGTCGCTTTCGTCGTAAGACGCTTGCACTTCATCCTCCTCGACTCCGCTGTACCAAACCGGACGGTAAACAAAGCCGATGTCATCCTGCGTGTAGCCGGCAGTCAGGCCGCTGCCGTCATAATCGACGGAGACGATGCCGTTGCTGTTATAGCCGCCGACATTGACTGTCGCATCGGTCAAGCCGAGTGTTTTGGACGCGCGTGATGCACCGGCGCCTGCTGCGATGTATTTGCCGCCGTCAGCGATAAAGCTTTCGACATTCGCTTTAAAGGCGTCGTATTGGGCTGGATTTTCGAATCCGAATTCCTGGTTCGCTGCACTGAGGCGCGTAGCGATCAGGCTTTCAGTGCCATTGTAAATGAAAGCATCGAATCCGCTAAGACCCGCCTCCACCACTTCGACTGGCGATAATTCCGTGACTTCAAATCCGAGACGTTCAAGTGCCAAGTTCATGCCGGCGTGGGTCTGTTGTTTATTCATCCCGCCGTCTTCAAGCAAGGCCACTTTGACGGAAGAGATGGCTTCCGCGTCAGCTGGAACTTTTGCTGTTTCGATTTGCAGGCCGGATTCTTTTACGGCAGATGCGATTTTATTCGCTGGAGCTGCTGTGTAGAAATCACCTTCCTCACTGCGCTTCACTTCAACGCCTGAAGCGAGCAGGTTGTTGACGAGCTCGACCGCTTGGACGGAAGAATTCGGGATGATGAACGGCCCTTTGCCGGTAACGGAGCCCTGGTTCTTCACTTCTTTGACTTTGGCCGCCGCCACATCAACAGCGGTTGTCACAGGATTTGCCTCGAAGCCCCAAAGTTCAGGCAGGCTCCATGCGGAAATATCGTACATGGAAGGCGTGTCGTCCGTGATGTCCTCCCCGTCCCACAGGAATGTGTTGGCAAGACCGGCTTTCGCCTGATCCATGTGGACGATATACGAACCTTTTTCGTAAGTGACACCTTCAACTGTGAAGGCTTTGGATGCGCGCACCACGTCGATGTCGTTTTTGATCAAATGGTTGACCGCTTTTTCAGTGACAGTCGGATCTTGTTCATCGACCGGCAGGACGTACGCTTTCGGGAAGAAACCTTCCGCGTGCGTCGGGTGGTCGAAATTGATGCCGCGTTCGAACACTTCCATCTGGTCAGAAATCATTTCCTGTTTATTGTCTGTCGCGTATTTTAACGCGCCCATCACTGCATCGTACATCCATTTCACGCCGTCTTCATCGTTGGTCGGCGCTTCAAGGGTGTGACCGTATGCACCGTGGTACATGGCATACATCGGTGTGAAGATTGGCGGGTAATCGTCCCAGCCGGCCGCGTCATCGCGCTGCGGCACGTAAGTACCCGTCATGTCCTGATAAAGCGCGCCTTCGTATTCGGCTTTATTGTCCATGATTTCCGCTTCCATCGCTTCAGCTTGGCCATAAGCCCATTTATTGTACAGATCATATTCATAGTTCGGATTATGCGGCGGCGTACATGGCTCGATCAGGCCCTGCTTGTTCGGCGCATAATTCTTCACGTAGCCGTGGGTGTCAAGGAACACCATCGGATTCCATTCGGTAATCAAATCAACGGTCTGCTGCGTTTCCGGCTGCGACTGCGTGACGAAATCGCGGTTCAAATCGATGCCTTCGCCGTTAAAGCGCGTCGCGTCGACACGGCCATCCGGGTTGGCCACGACGTTGAAAATGAGGACGTTATTCGCCAAAATATCTTTTGTCGTGTCATCGTTTTGCGTCGCAAAACGCTCGATCAGCTGCAATGTCGCGTCACTGCCGACAAATTCCGTGCCATGAATCGAGCCGTTGATCATGATCGGCACTTTAAAATCTGGATTTTCCGCTACCCAATCCTGTGCTTTCGCCGGATTTTTGAACATCTGCTTGCGCAACGCCTGGATTTTGCCGAACTTGCCTTGTGACTCCGGATCCGCAATCGTCACGACGTATAATGGATGTCCTCAGACGAGGTTCCTGTCACTTCCACTTTCACGCGGTTCGATGATTTCGCGATTTCCTCAAGCTTCGGCCCGATTGCCGAAAACTTCGTGAAATCATAATTCTCGCTGTTGAATTTGCTGCCATCCTGCTCTTCCAGCGCGTTCACGTATGTAACTTTCGGCGAGTACGCCACAACCGATGACCACGGCGCAGACGCCAAAAGGCTCGCTGCCAATAAAACACTGACTGACTTCTTCATATTCCACTCTCCCCTATTTGAATAAAAATGTATAAATATTAACTAATTTTAATAATATACATAATTTATGCATTAATATATCGACCGAATGAATTATTATTGCATGGTCCGAATAGGTTAAATTAAACAATAGTTCTTGTTTTTACATCAAATAATTTATGTATCTGCATCCATTCTCATATCTTGGGTTGCGAGACGCGGGATGAATTTGTGGGGGGGGTGATGTCGTATAAGCGATTTTTAGTGTCGTATAGATTGCTTTTGTTGTCGTATAACGGCGGTTTGCTGTCGTATAAACGCAATATCCTCACGTGCCCCAATTCACATCCACTCTCTCGTTTGAAGATCCGATTGGTCGCAGTCCGTCGCGCGGACTGCTGGGGCGGGGCTGCGGCCCCGCCCGTTTTCGGCCAATAAGGGGTTTGGCTCTTTGGGTGACGGTTAGATGTCGTATGGATGACGTTTAGTGTCGTATAGATTACTTTTGTTATCTTATAGCGGCGGTTTACTGTCGTATAGCCTCCATATCCTCACACAAGCCCAACCCAACACGTTTTACCCCTCCCTTTTGAAGGGTATTCCACTTAGACAATCATCTATCATTTAGGAGTGATTCCCGTATATGCCCTATGCTAAAATCGATGACTCGCTGACGCTTTATTACCAGACAAAAGGTGAAGGACTGCCAATTGTCTTCATCCATCCGTTCGTGATGGCGCATAATGTATTTATGCATCAGGAGCCGCTGGCCGAGGAATACCGGACCATCTTTTTCGATATGGCCGGCCACGGCAATAGCACGAAAGGCGATGTGCCGCTGACGATCCATCTGCTGGCGGAGCACCTCAGAAAACTGCTCGACCGGATCGGCATCGACCAAGTCGTCGTCTGCGGCTATTCGCACGGCGGCCTCGTGGCGCAGGAATTTGCGCTCAATTATCCTGAACGGACGATTGCCGTCATCCTGTCCGGCGGTTATTCGGAGCTGAATAATTTCTCACCGAAATTCTTCATCAAATCGGTGATGTACCTTTCGAAATTCCGGATGGTACCGGTCGCTGCAAAGCTGCAGGCAAAGCTCAATAAATACTATCCCGGTGATGATAAAAAGATTTACAGTCTTGCGCGGAAGTCGGATCCGCAGCGTTCGTATGAATTCTGCCGGACCGGCTTGGATTATGTGTCGACCCATTCGCTGCACCGGCTGAAGATGCCGATCCTGCTCGTTTACGGATCTCTCGAAAAACCGATGCATCATTACCGCATCCCATTTCAGCGAGCAGCGCCGCAGACGCAAGTCGTGTTCATTGAAGGCGGAGACCATCAGGTGCCGCCTCGTTCATTCAGGAAATTTAACGCTGTGGTCGATGGCTTCTTAAGGCCGATTGCAGCGGACTACTACGCAGATGATTCGGAGAGATTGCGATGAAAATGATGTTATTGCTGATCGGTCCGACGATCATGATGTACATCGGCCTCTATGTAATAGAAAATGTCGCGGCTACGTTTATGCTTTTTTATGGCTGGCTGCTCGGAGCGCCTCTTCTCGGCAAAGCTTTTCCGAAAGAGCGCATGCGCTTATCGAAGCAAGGCCTACTTTTGGGAATTACCAGCGGAGGGATTTTCTTCATCTTCATTTTCGGCGGGATGATCTGGTTGCATGAATACCTGCTGGATGTGGAAACCTTGCGGGAACTGCTCGTCGATTGGGGCTTCATCGGACCGGCTGAGATTTTGCTTGTGCTGGTGCTGCTGCTGCTCAATCCGGTGCTGGAAGAAGTCTATTGGCGGGGTTATATGTTTGAAAAGATCCACAAAAAAGGCAGCGCCGCCACTGCCATTATCGTGACTGCAGCCTTTTATACGCTCTATCATGTGCTGACGGTCATGCAGCTTTTCGAAGTCGCCTACACGCTCGTCGCCGTCATCCCCGTGCTGATAGCCGGATTGTTCTGGGGCTATATCCGTGAACGCACCGGTTCGATCACCGCCACCATCATCGGTCACGGCCTCGGCGATCTGGGGATCGTCTGTGTTTATTGGTTTATTGTTCGTTAACTATATTATTTCAACTAAAGATTTACGGTAAATATGCCGTTCCTTCGCTGAAATCCACTTTTAGATATGGAGCAAAACTGCGAAGACTCCCAGGCGACCAAGCGAAGTGATGAGATCCACTCGGGTGAAGTGTAACGAGCACGAGTTAGCTCAGCACAAGCAGCCAGGAAAGCGAGCTGTTTTGCGGAATATCGACTACCGAGTTTTATTATTGGAACTTATATAACAACAAAAAAGCTGCGGATCCGTTATCCGCAGCATACTTGTGGTTCTATTGAATTCAGGCAAATTGCCCGCGGCCTGGGCCGCTCCTTCATCTTGGCGCGGCAGCATTCGATCAACAGTAATGCCAGCCTTTTATCGCCCATGAATTCATGCGGTTTTTGCCATACTTGTTTAAATACCTGTGTGACAAGCTGCTCGCAAATGCGATGATCGGCTTCGGCTTCAGCGACAATTTTCCACAGCAATAAATGGTAGCGGTCGTATAATTCTTCGAACGCTTTTTTATCCCGCTGCAATAAAGCTTTGATCAATCGTTCATCTGCTCGCATTCCGTCACCCCTCTATCTCAAACTACCCGCCTCATCTAAGGCTAAACTCCCAGTTGAAATAAAAGGTGTAATTTTTGCAAATTTCATTCAAAAAAGATGATTTTCATGTATTTTGTATACTTTATAGGTTCTAACGGCTTATTATAAGGAATTTATTAACAGATAAACTCAAAAAGAAAAACTGGTTTTATTCCAATTCCTCAATTTCAATGTCCTTGAACACGATCGTCACTTCCGTCATCGGGGTATCGAACAGCACATGTAACTCAACTTGATCACCGTTCAAATAAATCTCATTATATAACCACCAGGCACCGGTAATGTCTTCAGGAATTAGGGCTTCGCTGACCCCGGTGAATTTCACTTTGACATCCTTGAAGTAATGGAAGCCACTGCTGCAATCGATCACGAGGACGAGTTCGCCGTCAGCTGGATGATCCACGTTTTTCACAATGCAGTCATGCAGGCTTTTTTCCGTCAGCTGAATCGCACCCGGCGGCAAAAATTCCTTGATGGATTCATAATGCCGGCTGTAATCATCCAGCAGCGCGTCAAAGCGGGTTTCGTAATCCGCTTCCCATCTGTCCGCCATTTCGCGGAGTTCCGGAGTCGGATACGTTGAATTGAGCGTACCGTCATAAATATATGGATGAAAGGAATCAGGCAAAAACTTCAGAAGATCCTCTTTCTTATCTTCAAGGTCACGGCGGTGCACTTCTTGCGGGTCGATGCCTTGTTCCCGGTAGGCGGCCTGGCCTTCTTCCCATTCTTCTTCGGTTTCAGGGAAGGTCAGAAAACCGGACACTTGCATTTCGTCATACCATTCTTTAGTAAAGTATTTCATCGTCTTCCCCCTTATCTCTTCTTTTAAAAGATTATACTCGGTCTTGTTTGAGAAATGAATTTTTATCTCGAAAATGACTGAACCGGTGGAATCTGGACACCGGAATCCATGTATTAATCCGTTGTTACTATATTCCCCAAACTTCCTGGATTTCCTTTGTCACATGCGAATTCTCTTCTGTATAAATCAAAAAACTGCTCCGCAATAAAGCGGAACAGCGTCTAATACTGTTCTTGTTCTTGCTTTTGTTCCTGGAGAATTTGCCATAAGGCGCGGTCCAGGCGGTCATAGCTGAAACGGAACCCCGCTCTTTCAAGCCGCTCCGGCACCACCCAGCGGCTTTTCAAAATCAGTTCCGTTTCGGTGCCGAGGAATACGGCGCCCATTTCGAGCATCCATCCCGGTGCAGGCAACCCTCTGCGGCGTCCCATCACTTTTCGCATCTGCTCCATCAATTCTTTATTGGTCACCGGATTCGGAGAAGAAGCATTGAAGATGCCGCTCAAATCTTTTCGCTGTTTCAGGAATTCGATGATCCGGTAGACATCTTCGATATGAATCCAGCTGAACATCTGCTTGCCTTCGCCTTGCTTGCCGCCGAGGCCGAAGCGCACCATATTGATGTAAGGTTCCATCACGCCGCCGTCCGCTCCGAGCACAATGGCAAGGCGCAATGCGATTTGACGGGTTTTAGGCAGATTGAAACGGAAGAAGACGTCTTCCCACGCTTTTCCGACATCCACTGAAAATCCTGTGCCGAGCTCCCCCGTCGCTTCCGTCATCGGCCGGTCTTCCGCGTGGCGGTAAATCGTTGCCGTGCTGGAATTGATCCATAGCTCCGGCGGGTTCTGGCATTTCCCGATCGCCTTGCCCAGCGCTTCCGTCGTCCGCGTCCGGGATTCATAGATTTCCCGCTTGTTTTTTTCGTTATAACGGCAGTTTACCGATTTCCCAGCTAAATTAATGACCATACCCGCATTTTCCAGTGCATCCACCATCGCCGCCTCGTCGTTCCATGAGATCTGCCCCGGCTGCCTCGAAATGATATGTACGATATAGCCCTGATTTGTATATGTGCGTTCCAAATATTGTCCGATAAAACCGGTGCCGCCTGCCAGTACAATCTTTTTCAGCATACAAAAAACCCCTCTGCTTTTTTCCTATATCCTTTAGACGTTTGAACTACTGGAAAAGATTCACTTTTTTACGGATTTATCAGATTTCATTAATTTTTTTGGAATTCGGCTGTCACTCCTGCCAAATTATGTTAGCCTTTAGTTATGTTAATAAAACCATCTAATGTCTGACAGGAGTGTCCCTCATGAAAAACAAATTGAACGCGTGGCAAAAATTATTCCTTTTATTCGCGGGAGTCCTGCTGATTTCAAGCGCCGTCTTCCTAACACAATCCTATTTCAGTTACCAGCAGGTCAAATCGTCTTCGGATCAATGCTATGACCAGGGCGGCTTCCCAAAAGTCGTGAAGTCCGGCTTTGAAGTGAAAGTGTTTGAATGTAATTTCTATAATGAAGCGGACGAATAAAGCATGATAAAACCGATATGCAGATAAACCTGTTAAAAAAGCGCCCCTCAAATCAACGATGGATTTGAAGGGCGTTTACTTTAAGGTGAAACGTTTTCAGCTGGTTGCAGTCTACTGGGTATATAGACGAATCATTTAGTGGCTAATCATAAGAAGGCAGTATCACATGACACTTAAATGACATAAGAACGTCATAGCCCTTTCTTAAAAAGCGTCCATTCGAGAGGAGTAAAGAGATGAAATTCAAATCATTGCTTGCAGTAAATCTGCTGTTTATTGCATTAACCCTTACTGCGTGCGGCACCGAGGACACAGTCGAAGAAACAGTTTATGATGACGAAATTGACCAATCTGCAGCCACTCACTACGAAGACGATAAAATGATCGGCACATCCGGTCCGCCGGATAAGGAACGCAAGATTCTGGGAGTCGGGATTGGAGAATGGGAAAAGCGGCATGACGGGCCTGAAATCACCCATGAAGGAATCGGCTACGATGCCCATTATGACGACGAAACTATCGTAAGAAATGAAGACGGCACTGAAGCTTCTCTTGATGACATCAAATTCGGGCAAAAAGTGCAGATCAACCCGCCAAGAGGAGACAGTTTTGAAGGCTATGCGGAAGAGATTATTTTATTGGATATGACATACGATGAAAAATACGAACAGCTGCTGGCGTCCAACGATGGAATAAGAATTGTAATCATGTATGAGTACGGGGAAAGATTGCCTAAAGAGATGAAGGATGCCGAACCCCTATTCGAGAAGGCGAATGAGATACTCGAAGAAACCGGGAAACAGGTTAATGCTTCATGGCACGAATACGACAAGGATTTCGTGGTAGATTTCAAAGAAGAACTGGAGATTGAAGAGTTCCCCGTAGTCCTCGTTTTCGATGGGAAAGGCATGCTGTTCAAGTCGGATGATGTAGAGGAGATGTTTGATTTTTTGAGGGGGATGAAAAAGTGAAAAAAGAGATGCTGTTTTGAGTAATATACTCACTACAGCATCTCTTTTTTAGTTGGACATCTTTTTCAGCGGCACTTCCAAATACTTTTCGTAACTCCGCTGTTCATCCTGCTTCCGGTAGATCCAGATCGTATCCACTTGAAAATGCGGATATGGCGCTAGTTCGTGACTTGCTGCTGCCGCCATTTTCTTCAGTTCTTCCCGCGACACGCCGTGCGACGTCTTGGCTAAGGTCAGATGCCCCACGAACTGGTCCAGTTCAAAATATTGGGCAATCTGTTCCGGGTTGGAGCCGACCGCTTCGACCAAAACGCTGTGCAGTTCGCTGACTTCCGGCGAATCCATGCTCAGATACAAAACGTCTTCGCCGAAAAAGCGCGGTTCCGCGAGTTGGACCCTGAAAGCCGGAAAGTCAGCGGCCGCCGCTTTCACGTTCTCGAGCCAGCCTTCGTCAGCGCTGAGGCCGCCTTGCGCTTTCAGCGTGATATGCGGCTCGACCAAATCATCGATTCGGTTCGCCGGCCATTGCTTCCTGAATTCCTTCAGTTTCTTCAATTCATTTTCAGGCGGTACAATGCCAATAAAATACTCCATCTCGACTTACCCCTTTTTTCCATTTTTGTCATTTTACCATAAGGCTCTCTTTTGACACTGAATTTTTTCCATAAAAATAGCGGATCAAGAGCAATCTACCACACTCGATCCGCTGGTTTTATTTTAGAAGAAAACGATGACGATCAGGATTGCCGCGAGTACCAGTCGGTAAATGGCGAACGGCATCAATTTGACTTTCGAAATCAGTTTCAGGAAGAAACGGATGGAAATCAAAGCGAAGAGGAATGCGCTGACGAAGCCGACGATGTAAAACGACAGGTAATCCATCGACAATGTGTCCCAGTTTTTCAGGACCGACACAAGGCTTGCGCCGAACATGATCGGCACGGCCATGATGAAAGTGAAATCCGCGGCGGTGCGGTGGTTGAGGCCGAACAGTACGCCGCCGGAAATCGTTGCGCCCGAGCGCGAAAAGCCTGGCCAAAGCGACAAACATTGCACCATTCCGACTTTGAATGCCTGTATATAAGTGATTTCATCGAGACTGTTGACAGTTGGCGTCTTCGGACCGAACTTGTCGGCGGCGATCATCAGGATCGAGCCGGCGATCAAGGCGTAAATGACGGTTTCGACGCCGAATAAATGGTCATCGATCAGGTCTTTGAAAGCAAAGCCGAGCACGACTGCCGGCAGCATGCCGACGATGACGTGCAATAAGTTGAAGCTGGTATTGGCAGTCTGCCCTTCGATTTTATACAAGCCGACCAGGCTGAACAGCCGCTTCCAGAACACGACGACCACTGCCAGAATCGAGCCTAATTGTATGACGATCTTAAATGTATTTGCCGGGTATTTCCCGAGGAATTCCTGCGATTTCAGCCACATATCATCGACGATGATCAAGTGTCCCGTTGACGATACCGGCGCAAATTCTGTCATGCCTTCCACAAAGCCCAAAATAAGGGCTTTCAGTAAATCCAACCATTCCATGTTTCATCCTGCTTTCTATTGTTATCTCTTCCTATTAAACGCTTCTTTTCGAGGGAGGTTGCGTGCTCCGCTCCTATTTTCAATTTATATTTCACAAGAGGAATTCCATGAAACTTCCAAGAGTTCCAATCGTATAAATACTATAGCATGATATTAATGAAACCATCAGGAAATTTTTTGCAAGGGGTGAGGAAGTTGGCGGAACGAGTTGACATGAGTTTCAAGAATAAAGAAGTGAAGATGTGGTTTATGATTATGGTCCCTGTTTTTATCCTTGGTTCCATCGCTTTGTTCACAAATGAACCCACATCCAGATATTTGCCCTTTTTAATAATGATGATCGGTTTGGCCATCTATTATAGCTGGCGTTTCAGCTACCGCAAAAAGAAGAAGGAATCGGACACTAAAAAGTGATTCAATTCTTCAACAGTTTTTATTTCCCGGGAAATGTTGTGGAATTTATTGGCTGCATGCTTTAGCATGAAAAGAAATTATTGGATTCGAATGGAGGACTTCAGATGCCACACTGCGAGAATTGCAACAATGAATGGTCATGGGGAACGACTTTGCGTAAATCGTTTACGCTCGGCGAAGGAATGGAATGCCCGGAATGCGGCAAAACGCAATACCTGACCAAGAAATCACGGAAACGATTGGGGATTGCGAACTTTTTTCCGGCACCACTTTTAATCGGGTCCGCCTGGCTGTTTGACTTGGAAATCGTCTCAGTACTGGCGGTAGCGCTGTTTCTGTTCGCCGTCTTCATGCTGACGTATCCGCAAATGGCTGAATTGACAAACGAAAACGAACCGATGTGGTAATAAACCCGGGAGGAGCACAGGATATGAAAAAGATAGAGGACTGCCTGGGCTGCAAGCTGGCCAATAACGAATTGGAAACGCATGTGGTTTATGAAAACGAATGGATTACGTGCATCCTTGACCACGACCCGTTCAATGAAGGCCATGTGCTGATTTTGCCGAAACAGCATTACAGATTCATCGATGAATTTGATACAGAAACGGCTGTATCGGTGATGAAGGCGGCGCAATTGCTCTCGCGTGCCATCAAAATGGCGTATGCACCGGATGGCATTTCAATCTGCCAGAACGGCGGCACCTTTGACGATCTGACGCATTTCCATATGCACATCGTGCCACGCCAGGAAAATCAGGACTTCTCCAGCTTTTATACGGATGATGTCTGGGATAATGAAGCTATCAAAGACAGGTTGCCGGAGACGCGTGAGCGTCTGGCACAGCTTGTCAGTGAAATGGCCGCAGTTTAAAACGCCGTTCCTATTGGAATGGCGTTTTTGTTTTCACTTTTTAAATTCCAGTCCTTTTGAAGCGAGTTCCTGCTTCAATACTTTAATCGCTTTCGGACCGACGCCGTGCAGCTCCCGGATTTCTTTTTCAGTAACGTCTTTCAATTGTTCGACCTTCGTGTAACCCGCTCCGATCAGCGCTCTTGTCGCCGGCTTGCCGACTCCTTTTGGAAAGTCATTCTCGCCCATTGATTGATCCGCCTTTTTATTTTTAGATTTTAACTCACCGTATTTATGCTGGTGCTCCCGTTTGCGCCGGTTGTAATCCTCGTCTTCCCGGATTTCATCCCAGCGCTTCTTGAAAATCGCCGCCGACTCGGCTTTCACCGGGTCAATCTGCCGCTCTTTGATGGTGCGGTCTTCATTGTATTTGCGGCCGCCTTTGTAATTCGTGTAACGCCGCGCCCGCGTATAGCCCATCTGGATGAATTTCCGCGCCATGTCCATGCCGACAAAATCATCCTGCTTGCGGTATTCCTCAAACATATCCGAAATCTTGTCACACGACTCCTGTGCAATTTCCGGCGTCTTGAATCGCCAATGCGGCAAAATCTCACTCTTGTAAGGCTCCACCAGCAACACGCCCTGCTCCCCTTTGCCGACCCGGTACAGCTCCGGATTCTTCCGCAGATCCAATTTCTCATAATCCAAATCATAATCGAATGCCATCCCTATCACTCCTTATGGAACTCATACCCCGTTTTTTGGTGGAAAATGCCTCCGGCTTGAGAGTGGTTTATTTCAATTGTGAGATGAAAATTTCCATACGTTAATAAAATCTGTTTATACGATACTGCCTTCTATCCATACGACAACAAAAGGCTTCTATACGGCAATAAAGCTTCTCTATATGCCATCGAACCTTCAGCCAAAGAGCAGCCCCCTTATTGGCCGAAAGACGGGCGGGGCTCTGGCCCCGCCCCAGCAGTCCGCGCGGCGGACTGCGACCATTCAGCTTTTTTACTGAGTGAGTAGTAGTTAAGAGAGTGTTGTGATGTTAAAAAGCTTATGCGACAACAAAAAACGCTTATACGACAACATCCATCATCTATACGACACTAACATCTTGCTATACGGCAGCTCACATACGTTGTCTGTTAAATGAACATAATCCTTCTTTTAATTAACAGCAATTCCGCATTTATTGGAGGGAGCGCAAAGGAAACTGCTATAATAGCCGTAGCAAGTTTCAGACAAAGGGGCGATGCAGGGTGAAAAGCGAAAAGGAGAAAATGTTGGGCGGGGAGATGTATGATCCAACGGACAATACGCTTCAGAATGAGCGGTTGAATGCGCGGCGGCTGAGCCGGCTGTTCAATAAGTCTTCCGAGATGGACGGCACGGACCGGAAGCTGCTGTTGAAGGAATTGATCGGATCAACGGGCGATAAGTTTTATGTGGAGCCTAATATCCGCTGTGATTACGGCTATAATATCCACATTGGCGAAAATTTCTATGCTAATTTCGATACATGCCTGCTGGACGTCTGTGAAATTCGTTTCGGTGACAATTGCCAGCTTGGACCTGGTGTCCACATTTATACAGCTACCCACCCGCTCCATCCCGATGAACGAAATGCCGGCAAGGAGTTCGGCAAACCCGTGATCATCGGCAATAATGTATGGATTGGCGGACGCGCCGTTATCAATCCCGGTGTGACCGTCGGTGACAATGCCGTTATTGCATCAGGCGCAGTTGTCGTGAAAGATGTGCCGGCCAATACAGTTGTCGGTGGCAATCCTGCCCGTGTTATCAAGGAAATCGAAGTATAAACAGAACGCCACGGCTGATTTGCAGCCGCGGCGTTTTTTGGCGGAACTTTTTTAAAAACCACTTGATTGGATGCATTTCGCAAGCGAAATGCATCTTTTTTTGTTTTTGGTTTTAGGGTCTGCTCTAATCAGGGCTTTTCGCTGGCGAAAAGCGTCCTTTCTTATGCTTTTGACCTTTGTGAGAGGGAGAATCGAATAAGAAATATATAGTTTTCGACGGATATCTCCGTTCAGGAAATTATATCAACGCTCAGGAAAATATATCAACGTTCAAAAAATTATATCTACGTTCAGGTGATTATATCAACGTTCAGCCTTTTCCGCCTTCACCTTCGCTAACGTATATAACTCCAACACATCCTGCTTGCTCAACTCTGATGAAATCGACAGCAGCCTCTCCAGATAATCCGCCTTCGTCAATTCCACCGGCAGCCAGTCCTCCGGCGCAACTTCGTCTTCCGCCGCGATGCCATTCATGATATCGTCCCATTCCGCGTCGCTGTAATGCACGACTTCTTCCTTCGGCGTAATGAGCAGCACATCCACCGGCACATCAAGCACACTGCTCAACATCACAATCCATTTCGCCGACGGCACGGAGTCGCCGTTTTCCCAACTTTTGATGCGGCTGGCCGACGTCCCCAGCTTTTTCCCCAGCGACAGCATCGATAAGCCGTCATGCTCTCTCAGAAACCGCAGAATCTGCCCGAAATTTTTAGCATTAAACTCCATTTCCTCACACCTTAATTTTTATTTATAAATAAAATATAGCATAATTTAATTTTTAAATAAAACTATTTACGGTCGATAGCCATAACCGAAGTTGAAAAAAAAGTGAGAGAACAGGAAAAGCAGCGTCACTGGAATGATGGTCAGCACAATCAGCACCTTAGCCCAGGCTGTATCCACCCGCATAATCCACCTGATATAGATATAGACAAGAATCACAAAAAGCGGCACATACAGAAAATGACTCATATTGTAGACCCATTCGGAATTTTCGTCCCAATAAGCTTCCGGTACCGGCAGTATGCCTTCGTATATTTTATCGATTTCATTTCTGCCGGTGATGAAAATATAAGCAAAAGCGATGTAATAGATTGTAATTATCCCCTTCATCCACCATTTGAAATAACGGCTGGTGAACACAATCAATAAAATCAATGCAATCGTAATTAGAAACCCTTGGTATTGCTGCACGTGAAGTCCCCCTTCCAGTAGTTTCCAGTTTTATTCGAATAAACGATTCTGTAAACTATCCCCAATTGGCACATCATTAACGTTATAATGAGTATAACCATAGACGAATAAGGGGGCGGCAAGAATGCAAAGCAGATTGGATCCGCAAGTGGACGAATGGATCGATGGGCTGGGCGAACCGGTACAGGCAATCGTCAAACGCTTGAGAGGCGTGGTGTTTGAAGCTTATCCGGAAATCGAGGAAGGGATCAAATGGTCAAAACCGAGCTATTCGAAAGAAGGGCTCGTGTGCTATATGCAGACTGCGAAGAGCCACGTGAATTTCGGCTTCTACCGCGGCACCGAACTGGAAGACCGCAACGGATTGCTCGAAGGTGACGGCAAGAAAATGCGCCACGTCCGAATCCGTAAAGCAGACGAAATTGATGAAGAAAAACTGAAGTTCCTGATTTGGGATGCGGTTGATCTTAACAGGAAGTAAGGTGGAGTTATTATGAAGGTTGGTACAGTCATTAGTTCAGGTCTGATCATGATATCAGTCGCGATTTTTTTCTTTGTGATTGATCCGATGTTCGCTTCGAACCGCATCGCCGCCTTTCTGATTTACATGGTTCTTTTCTTCGGGCTGATGTTTGTCATACAGAAACTCGAAGACCGCTTTGAATTCTTTCAAAAGAAAATGGATGGGCAATTGGCCGTAATACTTATAATCGTCATTTTGGCGCTGCCATTCTTTTGGAGTATGGTTTGAAGTAAAAAATCCAACACTTTTACAAAAGAGGTGAACCCGTGAACCAGCTCAAAGGATTATACATAAGCCTGATTCTCATCATGTTCGTCAACTTAGCGAATTTCAGTTTCTTTGACGGCGATTATTCAGGGATTGTGACGATGCTGACAGTTATTCTTTTCATCATCGCCACCTTGTTTTACATTAATGCCAGCCACCGCATGAAGGATGCGGGGCAATAATAGAATAGGAAGGAATATCGGTTTCCTTCCCTTCTTTCCCAACAAATTATAAAGCTCAGTTCACTGAACTGAGCTTCATTTTCTGTCCTATTTTCAATAGCTAATTAATCAATTTCATTAATACTTTCACTAATTAATAATCAAGAAATCAATCACGGATTACCTCTACATAATCTGCTTTTGCTTGTTCCGGAAAGGATTCTGCCACACTTCCGCTTATCCAAACTCTTACTTTTTGTCCTTCTCTGAATCGGAAAAAGTTATACTTGCTGACCCAAATCGCCTCCACGTTCGAAAGGTTCACAACTTCTATCTGATTCATATTTTCCGCTTGTTCTTCAGATATACCGCTGACAACTAAAAGTCTGTTAATGTCTGCTTCTACTACATAACCTTCTACATAAGGCTCGAATTCAGGAGGATTATCAAAGTAGAAAAAAATAAAGAAAATAAGTACCACGCCAATCAGGAGCAACACCTTTTTCATAATATCCTCCCCCTTTTCAAATATTCCTTTATCATGCAAACTCTGTATTCATTTTACCATTAATATTCATCTTATTTTTTTGCTTAAAGAAATGCCACTTTCTTTAGTCTGGAGGAATTAGATTGAACTTGCGTATACTTGAGCTTTCCTGGTCCCTTCCTTTATTTGTTTTAACGATCATCGGTTTAACAATAGGGCTTTCTTTAGTTATGAAAAATAAAAATTATCGGAGATTCATACCGGTCATAGTGATTATATATGGCCTATTTTACTGTGTATTGCAGATATATGTACTTGGCAAGGGATACTCAGGAATTCCCTTCGTATTGATTGCCTGGTTGTTGTTAGTAATACTATTGGTCGCTATTATATGGATCTTTATATCAAATTCCGAGAAAACCTAAATCTATTCCTCTAACTTTCAATCCCTTTAATTCAATCATTACTCAATAATTATTTATTGATATTCGATAAAATATATGGTATCTTCAATATAAGAAATTGTGAACGAGGTGCTGAATATGAAACGGGAAACCATCTTTTTGAAAATCGTCATCGTTTTGATGGCGCTGCCGGTATTGGCAATCTGCATATTTGTCGTGCCGCCGCTCAGCTCATTTGTGGCTGAACTCTTGCCGGAATGGGCATTCCTGCGATGGATCTTCATGATTGCCCTCTATATAACGGCAATCGCCTATTTTATTGCGCTGTACCAGTCGCTTAAGCTGCTGAGCTATATCGACAAGAACATCGCGTTCTCGGAACTGTCGGTCAAGGCGCTGAAAAACATCAAGTACTGCGCGCTGACCATAACGGGGATTTACATTCTGTGCCTGCCGCTCATCTTGTATATGGCACAGGTCGATGATGCGCCTGGCCTTGGCGGACTTGGCATGGTCATTACATTCGGTGCCTTTGTCATCGCCGTTTTTGCGGCAGTGCTCCAAAAGCTTTTTGAAAATGCGATTGAAATAAAATCTGAAAACGATTTAACGGTCTGAGGTGACGATAATGGCGATTATTATCAATATTGATGTTATGTTGGCAAAACGGAAAATGAGCGTGACGGAACTGACGGAAAAAGTCGGCATCACGATGGCGAACCTGTCCATCCTGAAAAACGGCAAAGCGAAAGCGATCCGCTTTTCAACTCTCGAGGCCATCTGCAAAGCCCTCGATTGCCAGCCCGGCGACATTCTGGAATACCGGAATGACGAAGAAACGACAGCGAAATAACCCCAAAGATAAGAGCCTGGAGAAATCTCCAGGCTCTTTTTGCTTCCATTATTTCTCCGCAACCGCTTCAAACGTGATACTCTGCTTCGGACTCTCCGGATATTGTCCGTATTGGTAATCGGCGGAAATCACAATATCGCGGTAGCCGTGATTCTCAAGAATCGTACGGAATTCCTCAACACCGTACCAGCGCATCGCAAAACGTTCGAGCTCCGTATCCAGCAGCTTGCCGGATTTCCAGCGCTCATAGCGGTTATGCGACACGCTGAATTGATTGATGTGATCGATTTCTTTTGTCGTCGTTTCAAGCGTGATCACTTCGCCGTCTTCCAGTTCCCACGAACGCAGCGTCGAATTCCCGACTTCATTGTCCGTCGGCAAATACAGATCCAAGATCAGCTTGCCGCCCGGTTTCAAATGCTGATGGAAATTCTTCAGCGCTTTGATCGACGCTTCCCTTTCATGCAGCAGCAGGAAAGTTCCGGCCGGCACGACGATGGCTTCATATTCCGTGCCAAGTGAAAAAGTGAGCATATCCGCTTCAAACAGATTCGGGGCCAACCCCCGCTCCTCACAATTCTTTTTGCACATCTCCAGCATTTCCGGTGAACTGTCGAATCCGTCCACGCTCAGATTATTCTCAAGCAAAGGCACGAGCATGCGCCCGGTCCCGGTTGCCGGTTCAAGAATGCGCCCGGTGATGCCGGCCAGCCGGTCCAGATAGAATTCCACATCGCCGAACGATGTCCCTATCGGTTTATCGACTCCATAGACTTCCGTTGATAGCTTGCTGTAATATCCCAACATCGGATGCCCTCCTTCGCTTCTAAAAAAATTTGTTCCCAAAGTATTCCCCTTTTTCTGAAAATGGAAACCTTGTGGTGTTCTCTGTTGTTTCCGCGAAGTAAATGTAATATTTTAGATTAAAAACCAATTGAGATATGGAGCAAAACAGCGAAGACTCCCAAGGGAACAGAAGCAGAGTTGGCTTTCCAACTCCGCTTCGAGCGAAGTACTGAGATCCACTCGGGTGAAGTGAAACGAGACCGAGTTAGCTCAGTGCAAGCCCCAAGGAAAGCGAAGCTGTTTTGCGTAATATCGGTTTTACAACCAATACTATTTTCAACAAATTAAAAAATCCCAACCTAATTGAGATTTTTCTTCTCATTAATCCTTATCTTTATTTTTATGCTTATCCCAATCGTAGGGCACTGCCACCCACTCCTTGAACGCGATAACTCCTAAAGCTATGCCGCCGTATATCAGAATATTTTCTAAAATCATTCCTTCACCATTTCTTATATCTTTCATGATGAATCCCAGAACCATAAGTGCGGCACCTATCAGAATCTTCTTTAGCACATCGCGCCTCCTCAACCCTTTTCCAAATTATCTCATATACCCAGATTTAATTCGCCGTAATGTTTTAAAAAACCTTTATGCAAATAAAAAAATAACCTCCCAGCCTATTTGGCTCGAAGGTCATTTTGGTAAGTCCTATCAGAAAATCCACAAAGCTGCGAGGGCAGCCAATAGATTCGGCAATGCGAATAGAAACGCGTTTCTCATTCTCGCGTTGCGTCTTGCGCTTTCCTTGCGGCGTTCAGAGCTGGTCATACGCTCCATGCCGCTGTTCCCTTTAAGTACACCTGAAAACAGCAATGCCCAAAGGACACCGACGATTCCGAGGATTCCTGCGATCAGGAATGCCAGGTTCCAGTCTTCCAGGAAATAGCCGAGCAAGAGGCTGATGGCCGCCGTGACAATTCCAATTCCTAAAAATTTCATTCTGTCTTCCTCCATGCTGTAATTTATTGTTTCTCTATTATTCATGATAAACGGGGACTGGGCTAAAATAAACTATAATTTTCTATACCTCTTCAGCGCCAGGATATTCAAGACGATGAATAATAACGCGAAAAGCCCCAATACCAGCAGATCTTCCCATACATCGATGAGCCCTTCCCCTCTGTACATCACGGCTTTTAGCGCATCGGCCCCGTAATAGAGCGGCATGATGCGGCCCAGATTCTGCAGCCAGTCCGCCATGCCGTCGAGTGGAAAAAGGCCCGAGAAAAAGATTTGCGGCACAATGACCAGCGGGATGAACTGGACCATCTGGAATTCAGATCCCGCAAACGTGGACAATAAAATTCCGAGCGACAGCGCCACAAGCGCGAGCATCAAATTGATGACGATGACATGCCAAATTTCACCTTCCATCACCATATCCAGAATCCAGATGGCAAAGAAAACGACGATCGTCGTCTGGATCACCGCGAATATGCCGAAGCCCGCCAAATAAGCCGCAACGATTTCCCAGCGTTTGACGGGTGTTGCCAATACCCGTTCCAAAGTGCCGGAAACGCGCTCCTTCAATAAGCCGATTCCTGAAATGAGAAAAACGAAAAAGAAGACGAAGAAGCCGACCAGAATCGGTCCGATCACATCAAAAAATTCTGTGTCTTCATTGCCATAAATATAATCGGTTTCGAGTGCAGGGCTGGAAGTGTTTTGTTCCGCAGATCCTTGCCCATGCAGCGCCAGAATCTGGCTGATCTGCGCCAACAGCGCTTTCGCTTTCGCCGGATCATCGTTCTCCAGCGTCAACATCGCGCCATCAGCTTCTATTTCAAGCAAGCCGTCCAGACTTTTTTTCAATACTGTCCTGCTGTCAGCCGACTCAAAATCCGCCACTTGGATTCCTTGCGTTTCCAGGGTTTCAATGAGCATCTCGCTTCCGCCCACTACACCCAATGTCATTTCTTCCTCATTGCTGTCGAAAATCAGGTACATCAATGTCAGAACCAGCAACGGCGCCAGAAACAGCAACGCCAATGTCCGTTTGTCCCGGAACATCTGCAGCATGATGCGTTTCACGAGAGCTGAAATTCTCATTCCGCTCCCCTCCCCGCTGCCAGAAAGACGCCTTCCAGATCAGACGCGCCGAATTTCGCTTTCAACTCTTCAGGCGAGCCGCTCGCTAAAATTCCGCCATCACGGACCAACGCAATCATCTCGCATTTCGCCGCTTCATCCATGACATGGGTCGTCAGTATGATCGTTTTGCCCTGAGCCATCAATTCGAGCAGTTCCTGCCACACCGACTGCCGCAATTCGGGGTCGATGCCGACCGTCGGCTCATCCAGGATCAGCAGCTTCGGATCATGGACCAATGCAATCGCAAGCGACAGCCGCCGCTTCATGCCGCCGGAATAGGCGGCGACTTTCTTATTCAAAGAAGTTTCCAGATCCACTATTTTTGCCACGTAGTCAATCCGTTCTTTCAGCCTGCTTCCTTTCAAGTTGAATAGCGATGCAAAAAACGCCAGGTTCTCTTTGCCGGTCAATTCAGGATACAAGGCATCCGACTGTGCCATATAACCGATATCCTGCAGCAGACCCAAATCCGGCACCCGTTTGTCCATGACAGTCACTGTTCCTGAATCCGGCGAATCGATGCCGACAATCATCTTGACGAGCGTCGTCTTGCCGGAGCCGGACGGACCGATCAACCCATAGATCTGCCCTTCAGCCACCGTCAACTCGATGTCCTTCAACACGCGCTGCTTTCCGAAACTCTTGCTCAAACCTTTGACCCGGATCATGTGATTCATGTCAGCACCCCGCTCGTTTTACTTTTTCCACTCCGATGCAAGCATTCCGTAAACAATGTGATCGACAAAATGGTCATACAGCCATTCCACCTGGCGTAGCGTCCCTTCTTCCGTATAACCGAGACGTTCCGGAATCCCGCGGCTTTTCAGATTTCCTGTCGCCACGCGGATTTCCGTGCGGTTCATGCCCAGTTGCCCAAACGAAATTTCCGTCAGCGCTTCCGCCACTCTCGTCATAATCCCGTGTCCCTGATAATCCTGCCCCAGCCAATAACCGATTTTCGCCGTTTTATTCGCCCACGCCAGCTCATTGAATCCAGCCAGGCCAACAACCTCACCTTTATAAACAATCCCTGTATTCAAGGTCTTGTTTTCCGCATAATTCTTGCGGCTCATGCGAATAAAATCACGCGAGTCCTCAACTGTCTTCGTATAATCGAGCCACGGCAGCCATTCCTTCAAATAAGTGCGCGAACCGTCCGTCAGCTCAAACACCCGCTCCGCATCTTTGTCTTCCAATAATTTCAGCGACAACTCTTCATCAATCCGGTATGTAAACATCTTCGATCCCTCCATTTATTGTATTCAGCGTAGCACAACCGGGCAGCTGTGAGAATATGGAATATTATGCATCTTTGCAATCCACAGATTTTCTCGCCGCCAGTAATTATGGTACTTTAATAAATACGTTAAGCTTCGCAATTTTTTTGCCTGGCTATTCCGAAATCTGCATCTTTTCCACATTCAAATAAATTTTATTGCAAATAAATTCGATTGTGTATCAGTAAAATTCCCAAGGAGGGGTGGACATGCCGAAAAACATCTTAGTTATAGGCGCCGGCATCGGCGGATTGACCGCTGGTGCGCTGCTGGCAAAAAACGGGGAACGCGTCACACTTCTCGAAGCATCTTCGGAACTGGGCGGATGCGCAGGGAAATTCAAACGGCATCAATTCCTCTACCCTGCCGGCGCCACGCTCGGCATGGGCCTGGAGAGCGGCGGCATCCATGAACGGGTTTTCCGGTTCCTCGGGAAGCCGTTTTCGCTCGAACCATTGGAAACGGTAATGGAAATGATCCATCCTGATCATAAATTTGTATTCATCAAAGACCGGGACCAGCACGTCGATCAAATCGTCAGCCATTTCCCCGCCTACGAGTCGAAAATCCGTGCCTTTTACAAAGAAATCTACACGACCGCTTCAATCGTCCGCACATTAATGGGCCCGCTTCCTGCACTGCCTCCGGCAACAGCGAAGGAATGGGCAGCCTTGACTGACGCCATCCGCCCGGTCCATGTGAAACTTTTGCTGCATTTCAATAAGACGCTCGGCAACCGACTGAAACACCACGGCCTTGACCAGCTCTCCGCGTTCCGCCATATGCTGGACGGCCTCCTGATCGACAGCATGCAGACCGGCTCCGAAGATGTATCCTATTTGCTGGCTGCGGTAGCGCTCGATATTTATCATGAAGGTGCATACTATGTACCCGGCGGACTGTACCGTTTCGCCGAGCTCATGGGCGACAGCATAACAGAGAACGGCGGCGTGCTGAAAAAGCGCCGTACCGTCACCCAATTGGCGCAAACTGACAAGGGCTGGATGGCAACCGATCACCGCGGCAATCAATACCAATCCGATGCAGTCATCGTCAATGCCCCGCTCCACCTGCTGCCTGGCATGCTGCCTCCTGAACTTGCACGCCAGTTGAAAAAGCCCCTGCTAGAAGGTGCAACGAGTGAAACTTGGACCACCCTGACTCTCTATATTGCGGTCGATTCCAGCAAACTGTCTCAGCCATTGCCTCCTTTCCGGCAGATTTCAACAGGAGCCGGCATGGCTGAAGGCGCTCACTTTTTCATGTCCGCCTCTCTTCCGGGCGACACTTTACGCGCGCCTGACGGCTATCAGACCGTGACAATTTCCACCCATTCCAAAGCCGGCTTTTGGGATACGCAGGAAAAATATGAAGCCACCAGAGAAATCCTAACTGAGCGCATGCTCCAGGCAATCGAACAGCAAATTCCCGGTTTCCGCGAATCAATTGTGCATCTTGAAACAGGCGCCCCAAAAGCATGGGAGCGCTACACCGGCAGACCGAACGGCTTCGTCGGCGGCTTCCCCCAAACCTTGGACTCCGCCCTGTTCAATTCCATCTCGCATCATTCCGGCATTCCGAACCTCTACGTCTGCGGCGACCACGTCTTCCCAGGCGGCGGCACAATCGGCGCAGCCACAAGCGGCATCCATGCCGCCCGCTCCATCGCTTTGAAGCGGTTGGTCTAGAAGCAGACGCAAGAACCGTTAGATAAAAATTCTCAAACGTAAGATAGAATCGCGAAATCGTAAGATAGAACTTCAAAAACGTAAGATAAAAAACAAAAACCATAACACAACAGTGCAAGAACTGTTGTGATCGGGCGGCGCGCCGCCCCAGACAGCTGGCGTGAGCCAGCTGTTTCAAAAACGATTTTGTCCTCTTTGAGAAAAGAACATTTTTGTTGAACGTTTGATAAGAAACACAAACCGTAAGATAGCATGATGAAATCGTAAGATAGAAACACAAAAACATAAGATAGAACTTCAAAAACATAAGATTAAAAACAAAAACCATAAGACAACAGTGCAAGAACTGTTTTGATCGGGCGGCGCGCCGCCCCAGGCAGCTGGCGTGCGCCAGCTGTTTCAAAAACGATTTTGTCCTCTTTGAGAAAAGAACATTTTTGTTGAACGTTTGATAAGAAACACAAACCGTAAGATAGAAACACAAAAACATAAGATAGAACTTCAAAAACATAAGATTAAAAACAAAAACCATAAGACAACAGTGCAAGAACTGCTTTGATCGGGCGGCGCGCCGCCCCAGGCAGCTGGCGTGCGCCAGCTGTCTCAAACCAATCTCTTGTAGCTTCTTATTTGGCGACATTTTTGATAGAAATGAACTAAAATCGGTTATCCGTCACTAAAACCGATCTATACGACACCAAAGCGACTCTATAAGACACCAAAACCAATCTATACGACATCTCCCTCAAGCTATACGCCCCCATTCAATAGAAGGTCCCGAAGAAATGAACTCGAAACAACACACTTCCAGAACCGCTTCTTCTTTCAAGTCTCTTCCTCTTAACCCCTACTCCAAGCAAAGGCGCGGCATTGGAGTGGCCGAAGCAACGAGACTGGCATCACTCCAGCCAGGCTTGTTGCGGGAGGCTTCTCCAGAGCGCCAAAGCGGCTGCAACTTTACCCCCTTCTTTATTCGCATGAGCTAAACTCGGCTATCCGTCACTAAAAACATTTTATACGGCACCAAAACGATTCTATACGACACCATAATCCACTTACACGATATGCCAGGCATGCTATACATTAACCGGCTTCAACTTTCTTTAAATAGAAGGTCCCGTAGAAATAAACTCGAAACAACACACTTCCAGAACCGCTTCTTCTTTCAAGTCTCTTCCTCTTAACCCCCACCCCAAGCAAAGGCGCGGCAATGGAGTGGCCGAAGCAACAAGACTGGCATCACTCTAGCCAGGCTTGTTGCGGGAGGCTTCTCCAGAGCGCCAAAGCGGCTGCAACTTTACACCCTTCTTTATTCGCATGAGATAAACTCGGCTATCCGTCACTAAAAACATTTTATACGGCACCAAAACGATTCTATATGACAACATAATCCACTTATACGATATGCCAGGCATGCTATACGTTAACCGGCTTCAACTTTCTTTAAATAGAAGGTCCCGTAGAAATAAACTCGAAACAACACACTTCCAGAACCGCTTCTTCTTCCAACTATCTTCTTCTTAACCCCCATCCTGAGCAAAGGCGCGGCAATGGAGTGGCCGAAGCAACAAGACTGGCATCACTCCAGCCAGGCTTGTTGCGGGAGGCTTCTCCAGAGCGCCAAAGCGGCTACGAACTCCCTCTTCCTTTAATGTCCCTTTAATATATATGAGGCAAAACCCGCTATCCGTCACCGTTATCAAGTTATACGACATCAAAACGATTCTATACGACATCAAAATAGATTTATAAGATAGCTTACACACCAAAGCGGCTACGCCCCCACTCTTCCACATATAAAAAACCCACCCGCTCCCGCGGATGGGCCACTCACTCAAGATTTTATTAGTCGATCGCAATGCCATACTTGGCAAAACCGTTCACAGTCGGCGCAATATACGTGATGCCGCTGTCTGCCGGAATTTTGTCCTGCGCATTGTTGGATGTCTCAAAGACGATCGACTGGTCGCCAGCAACCGGTGCGAATGTCCAGTTGTTGTCTGCAGAAGGATCGATGGTGCCGAGTCCTTCCAAATAATCAATGACCACTTGGCGGTTCTCATAAGCATAGTCGATCACTTCCGTTGCGTTCACAACGCCCGGGAAGCTGCCGCTTGCGCGGTAATTATTCGTCACTACCAGGAATTCCTGGCTCGGATCGATCGGCTCGCCTGCATAAGAAAGGTTCTTGATGCGGTTTGCGCCTTCATTGATTACATTGCCGGCCAGGTCATATTTCGCCGGCTCCGTTACATCGATTTCATACGTGACACCGTCGATGACATCGAAGTTGTACGTACGGAAATCGTTATTGATCAATTGCTGCTCACCAGCAGCGTTCGGATCGATCTGATTGAATTGGCCAGCTGACATTTCCAGCCATTCCTGCACATCTGCCCCCGTCATTTTCAATGCGAATGTCGTGTTATCGAAAACGTACAGGTCAGCGACGTTTTTAATCGCAATTTGACCGGCTTCGATATCCGTATAATAATCGCCGCCGTTGCGCCCGCCTGCTTTAAACGGTGCCGCAGCTGACAGGATCGGCAAATCTTCGTTCGCAGTGCCAGCTACCTGCTGCTCCACATACCAAGTCTGGGCGTTATTGACCAATTGGATGGATGGATCATCATTTACCAAAGCAAAATAGCTGTTGATCGGTGCTGTCGTTTCAGCAACCGGTGTGTTGACATATTCAATCGTGCCTTCGTGCGCTTCCTCGACCGCTTCCACTACATCCTCAGCAACTTCTCCAGTCGTGGAATCGATTTCGCGCAGTTCCGCTTTTTCGGAAGTCACTACCCAACGCTTGCCGTTGCCGCGCGGGCTCAATGTCAAATCAATGACACCCAGATGGCTGCCGAAATTGCCGGCCATGACAACCGGTGTGCCGTTGATCGTGCCTTTTTCCTGATCGACATTCGGCAAATCACCGTATGCGCCAGGGAAGACATCGTGGTCGTGACCCGTGATGATGGCATCAACACCTTCGACTTGTGAAATCTGGTACGTTACATCTTCTTCACCGATTTCATGAGTTGCATCGCCAATTCCTGAATGCGAAAGAACGACAATGACGTCAGCCCCTTCCGCTTTCATTTCCGGAATGAATTTCTCAACTGACTGCACAGCGTCTTCGGCAATGACTTTGCCTTCAAGATGCGTACGATCCCATTGCATGATTTTCGGTGCAACAACACCGATGACGCCCACTTGCAGCGTACGTGTTCTGCCCATCCCATCAACAACTTCTTTGTCGATCACTGTGTAAGGCTGGTATTTATTTTCTCCCGTTGCCGCATCCAGCACGTTTGCGTTCAGCACCGGGAACGGAGCATCATCCAATGCCTCGTCCAAATAATCCAACCCGAAGTTGAACTCGTGGTTCCCGAGCGTCGACGCATCGAATTCAAGGGATTCGAGTGCCGCGTATGCCGGGTGCAATTCGCCTTCCTCAAGCGGATCCACCGACACTTTATACGCGCCGAACGGCGTTCCTTGGATCAAATCTCCGTTGTCCAATAAAAGATTATTCGGGTTTTCCGCGCGGGCTTCTTCTATTAACACACCCGTTTTCGCTAGGCCCAATTCGTTGGACACTTTATCCTGGTAATAATCGTAATTCATGAAGTTCGTATGCAAATCCGTCGTACCCATTATGCGAAGCGATACATCGATCGGCTTCAATTTATTGCCCTTATCCGGTTTTGCCGCATCCGCGGCTCCTCCGGTAAACAAACCGCTTAAAGCTAATACCAGTGCCGCCAGCACCATCGCCAATCTTCTATACATTGACATTCTTCCAGCTCCTTCTGCTTAGTTTGTGAATCAATTTAATTATACTAAACAGGCGGCTTTTGATAATCATTATTTGATAATTCAATAAATTTTACCTATTTGTAACAATCATTGTGAAGCCGTTTTCAGGAATAAAATCTGTGTGGAGTTGAGATTGGGGAGGCAACTAGGGCAATAGTCGGCTTTGAAAGACTGACCAGCGGGATGGAAGAGGCGCTTTTTATAGATATCTGATGGGCCTTCAGCAGTTTCTAGGTTTTATAATTCGTGGAATTGGACATAATTGCTGATCGTTAGATACGAAACGCGAAGCGTAAGACAAAAAAGTGAAATCATAAGATAAAAGGTCAAAACCGTAAGATAAAAAACAAAAACCGCAATTCAAAAGAAAAAGAGCTGATTTCATCGGGCGGCGCGCCGCCCCAGGCAGCTGGCGTGCGCCAGCTGTTTCAAACCAAGCCCTTCCAGCTTTTTGTAAAGCGTCTTTTGGACGAAATATGAGTTAAAATCCAGAACCGCTTCTTTTTCCACTTCTCTTCCTCTTAACCCCCACCCCAAGCAAAGGCTTCTCCAGAGCGCCGAAGCGGCTGCAACTTTACGCTCTTCTTTATTCGCATGAGCTAAACTCGGCTATCCATCACTAAAAACATTTTATACGACACCAAATCGATTCTATACGACACCATAATCCACTTACACGATCTGCCAGGCATTCTATACGTTAACCTGCTTCAACTTTCTTTAAATAGAAGGTACAGAAGACATAAATCCTAAAAAACAAACCTCCAGAACCTTTCCTTCTTCCAACTTTCTTCCTCTTAACCCCCACTCCAAGCAAAGGCGCGGCTATGGAGTAGCCGAAGCAACAAGACTGGCATCACTCCAGCCAGGCTTGTTGCGGGAGGCATCTCCGGAGCGCCGAAGCGGCTGCAACTTTACGCTCTTCTTTATTCGTATGAGCTAAAATCGGCTATCCATTACTAAAAACATTTTATACGACACCAAATCGATTCTATATGACAACAAAATCGGTCTATACGACAACTGCATTACACTCTCCCTTAACCTGCTTCACCGCCCACCAAAATCATCTCTATTATTTACCGTATATCACGGTGACATGCGGATGTTTGTGCAGGACGCTGGCCGGAAACTCTTCCGTTACGGCACCGCTCTTCAGGCGCTCTACCGCATCCGTTTTATTGGCTCCGAAAGCCAGCAGCACAATTTTACGGGCGGACATGATCGTTCCAATGCCCATCGTGATCGCTTTTGCAGGAATAGCTTCTTCTTTTTCGAAGTATCTCGCATTCGATTTCCGTGTCGCTTCCGTCAATTCGATGACCTGTGTACGCGAATTAAACCGGGAACCGGGTTCATTGAATCCAATATGGCCGTTGACTCCGATTCCGAGCAATTGCAGATCGATGCCGCCGCTTGCTTCAATCAGCTTTTCATAACGCACACATTCAGCTGCCAGATCCTCGGCCAAACCATTCGGCAGGTGGTGGCGCGTTTCCGGCAGATCGATTTGACGAAATAAATTCCGGCACATGAATTCGTGGTAGCTGGTAGCATCCCCTGGGCCTTTGCCAACGTATTCGTCGAGATTGAAAGTCGTAGCACGGGCAAAAGATATTTCCTCTGCCTGGCAGCGCCGCACCATCACCTTATAAAATCCAAGTGGACTGCCGCCAGTTGCGAGGCCCAGCACACTGTCCGGTTTCTTCGCTAATTGCTCCGTGAAAATGTCTGCTGCGATTTCACTCATCTGTTCGTAGCTGCTGGCTTTAATCCAATCGATCATGAGCGAAACTCATCCTTCCTCTGCAAAAGGTGTAGCGGACACTGAAATCATCTGTTACCAATACAATATCAGCATCCTTTCCCGGATCCAGGCTGCCTTTCCGATTGTAGACTCCAAGCCGGCGTGCCGCATTTTCAGACGACAGCTTAATGGCATCACTCCATGAAATTCCTGCGGCCTCACGTAACTGCCGCAGCCCTTCATTCATCTTCAGTACACTGCCGGCAAGCGTACCGTCACTGAGCACCGCTTCCTTGCCCGATACAGTCACATCCTGGTCGCCAAGCGTGTAGGAACCGTCCGGCAATCCTTTGGCGCGCATCGAATCGGTAATGAGCAATAACCGATCCCGCCCGATCACCTTCACGATCAGTTTCAGCATATCCCGGGACAGATGTATGCCATCCGCGATGATTTCGCAGAATAATTCTCCATTCAGCATGCCCGCTCCCACCACTCCGATTTCCCGGTGATGCAAGCCGCGCATGGCGTTGCCGTAATGTGTCAAATGCGACAGGCCAGCTGATTGTGCATGGCTGACTGTTTCATAATCCGCCGTTGTATGGCCGGCTGACACGATGACACCGCGTTCAGCCAATTCCCGGATGACTTGAAAATCGGCATCCTGTTCCGGTGCCATCGTGATGATTTTCAGATCTTTCAAGGCATCACCCAACCATCCGTACAATTTCTCCATTGAAGGTTCGCAGATGTAGGCGGAAGGCTGGGCCCCTGCCTGATCCGGATGGATGAACGGACCTTCCAGATGGAAGCCGAGCATCTCCGCTCCTTGTTCTGCATTTTCCATGAAATGCCGGCCAAGCCGAACCGCATTTGCAATTCGGTCGGGCGATTGCGTCAAGGTTGTCGCCAAAAAGGACGTTGTGCCTTCAGCAGGCAAAGCACCTGCAATCTTAGCAGTCGCTGAACGGTCATCATCCATGAAATCCGCTCCACCAGCCCCGTGGATATGTATATCAATAAATCCGGGCAGCGCAATTGAACCGCCGCCGTCAAAACAATCGCCTTCCCAATCAGTCATCGTTCCTGTTGAAGCTGCAGCAATTTTGCCGTTTTCAATTAGAATCGTGCCTTCTGTCAATTCGCCTTCCGGCTGGACGAGCTGTATATTTTTTATCAGCATGCGAGTCATCAGGACACCTTCTTTTTAAAATTTATACGATTATTTTTTCTGCAATTGGCGATTTATCCGCTCTGTAATTTTTATGTCGATGCCCTTGAAACCCATTGCCATAAGTCCGCCGACAACCGCGCCGCTGACAGGTGCTGCCTGAGCTTGCTGCCATACAATATTCGGAAGCTTTTTCTTGCTTAACTTCCTTAAACACTCTAGAAGCTGCAGGGAATTGGCAAATACGCCGCCTGACAGGACAACAAGTGTCTGTTGATCTGCGGTGAATAATTTATTGTGGCAGGCTTCGATGCATCCCATTATTTCTGCACACGCCTGGCGGATGATTTCTATTGCTACTCCATCACCGCTTTCTGCCGCAGTGATTATCAGGGAAGCCAACGGTGCTATTACCGAGCGCGGATGTAGAGGTCCATGGACTTTATCGACCAGATCCTTCACGTCATTTACATCAAAGTGCTTGATGATTTCCTTCGTCAATACAGTCTCCGGCCCTCGTCCGTCGTAATTTCTAAAAACAGCGCGCAAGGCTTCATTGCCTAAATGATAAGCACTGCCCGCCTCATCGAATAAATATCCCCAGCCACCGGAACGGGCTGTTTCATTTTCAGAGTTTATTCCGAACGAAATGGATCCCGTCCCTGCAATTTGCACAATTCCCGGCTCGCCGAGCGTCTCGGAATACAGGACATTATACGCGTCGTTCTTCACGATGATTCCTGCCTGATCCGGCAGGAACTTCTTCAATAATTTTTCAAATTCCGCATCGCGCAGGCTGCTGTCCCCAGCTCCCGACATGCCTGCAAAACAGACTGCCAATTCTGAGAAAATAACAGGATCCTGCTTCTCCAGGTCCTCCACTAAACCTTTCAGCACTTCTTCAAACTCACTTTGACCCAAATTATTCGGATTACTTGGACCTGTGTGTGATTCCATATAGACTTTACCGTTTTCGTCAGCCACGACTCCCGTAGTTTTCGTGCCTCCTCCATCTATGCCCAACACATACATAACTATGCCTCACTTCCTGCTGCTCATTAAAAATCAATTCCCTTATTCATGTCTCATGCTTGCTACTTCCTATAGTACAATACATCTTTTAAATGCTTAACTAATGTTTCCCCTGTATCTGATTTCGAGAAACTTTCACTACCTGGTTCATTAAAAAATAAAAAAGTTTATTTCTTAATATTCTGACTAAATTAGGGTAGACTATGAATAAAGAGCTGATAATTTAATAAATAATAGACGGAATGCCGCCAAAAAAATTATAAAGGAGTGATTGGAATGGATATGTACACCACAGTCCTTATTATAGTAGTGGCGCTTGCTGCCATTGCCGTTGCATTCTTCGCCGCTAAAAAAGCCCGAAAGACAAAAGGAGTGGATTCTGGCGTGCCGACGACAGAGGAAGCGCAACTGGAAGACCGCTTTGCACGTGGAGAAATAACGGAATCGGAATATCACAGACGATTGAGGGAAATAGAAGAGAGACAGAATAAAAATGTCTAAGGGAGGCTGAAGGTTTTGGAATTTGTTTTACTGACGACTTTCCCCATCCCACTCCGTCTATTAGCCGGTCTTGGCGCATTGATCGTCGGCGTGCTGATCGCCTTCTGGTTCTTCATGGCGAAAAACAACCCGAGATCGCAGAAAGTGGATGAATTGCCCGCGAATAACGATGCGCGCACATTGCAGGACCAATATGACAGAGGCGAAATTACGGAAGAGGATTATCACCGGCGGCTGAGTGATTTGGAAAACGATCCGCATTCCCATTAGAAGATTTGAATCGGAGCAATGGAACTTTGCTGCCTTTGGGAATGTTTAAATCCACCGCAAGAAGGAAAAACTAGGATAATGAGGCAAGAAAAATCTGAAACTGGAGGTTTTAATGTGGCACATGAACAACATGCAGAATTATTGAAGGTTTTGCACGAGTGCATGACCGAATGTAACCATTGTTTCGACGCCTGCCTAAAAGAAGACGATGTGAAGATGATGGCAGAATGTATCCGACTGGACCGTGAATGCGCGGATATCTGCGGTTATCTTGAACAGGCAATTTCCCGCAACTCACCGTTTGTTAAGGAATTGGCACAGGTTTGCGCAACAATTTGCGAAGCCTGCGGCAATGAATGCAAAAAACACGACCACGAACATTGCCAGCGCTGTGCAGAAGCATGCTTCAAATGCGCAGAAGCCTGCAAAAACATTGCATAATTCAAAGAAAACCCCCTTTCCGAAATTACGGAAAGGGGGTTTTTCAGTCACATTTCTTTTATTGAATCTTGCCTTCACTCAAAATTTCCTGCCACGACCCGCCGCCGTCACCTGAAAGGTAGCTGTCACCCATGGCTGTGTAAAATGCCATTTCTTCCGGTTTCGCCGGATTGGCTGCGATAAAAATCGCACCGTCTTCGCCCAATTCCGGAAGCTCAAGCGATTGCGTCTCACCATCTTCCAAGGAGTAGGATTTCATTGCCGCCGCACTGCCGTGGCTAGCGTACAGCAATTCCGAATCCGTAAAGTGAAGCGCTGTGCCAAACTCACCTTCTGGAGTCAGCCGCTCGAAAGTGGCGCCGCCGTCTTCCGACAGGAATACACCTGCGTTGCTCGCCGCCGCCATTAACTGCGAGTCGTCCGGATGGATTGCGAGTGCCATGATTTCGCCTTCGATACCTTTCGGATCCAATTGCTCCCAGTCTGCCCCGTCGTTGTCACTAAAGTAAAAACCGGCTTCCATTTCCGAATTGGCCTGCGGGTTCATCACGAACAGATCATGGCTGCGGTAGCCTGCCGCCATCAAATGAAAGTCCGTTTCCCCGACTAAGCCGATCTCTTCAAGTGAACGGCCGCCGTCCGTACTTTTCTGAATGCCGATCGGGTTCGGCAAATCCGAATCCATGCCCGGATGCCCCGATGTATAGAAGCCTTCATCGACTGCGTTGAACCCCATATAATCGTTATACATGCCGTCCGTCTCAAACCACTCGCCGTCCCTGTAGACTTTCAAACCGATATGCGAGGCAAAATACAAACCGCCTTCACTTTCCATATAGCCCATACCATGCACATGCGTCAGGGTTTCATCAAATGGCACAAGGAAATCATCCGTTTCATTTTTTTCTGTGGATGCCTCCTGTTCTGTCGCCTCTTCTTCCGGCGGTGCCGCTTTTTCTGCTGCGCCATTATCAGAACCGTCACTGCACCCTGCAGCAATCAAACCTGCAGCCAGTGCAACGGTTAAAAATCGTTTATTCATATAAAATCCCTGCCTTCCATTTTCCTTTTGTTCATTATACCGAAAAATTATGCATTTTTTAGCGAGGCTGCTTGTCGATTTAATGGCAGCTGTTTTCATCTTGTTTAAAAAAACGGGGTTCAGGGAAGACTTTTATAAAACACAGTAAAACAAGGAGGTTCCAAATGGGCAGATTAGACGGTAAAGTAGCAATTATTACAGGTGCAGGAAGCGGACAAGGTGCGGAAGAAGCACGCATTTTCGCACGAGAAGGCGCGAAAGTGGTGGCAACGGATATCCAGGTGGACAAAGTCAAAGCTGTAGCTGAAGAAATTACAGGTTCCGGCGGAGAAGCACTTTCCTTCAACCATGACGTAACGAAACAGGAAGATTGGGAGATGGTCGTAAAAGAAACTGTCAACCGTTTCGGCAAGGTGGACATCCTGATCAATAATGCCGGTATCGGCGGCGCCGAAGGTTTTGGTCTGATTGATTCAATCGATCTGGACGGCTGGAATAAATTCATGACGGTCAATGCAACCAGCAATTTCCTCGGCATCAAAGCGGTCGTGCCGGAAATGCGCAAGAACGGCAAAGGCTCCATCGTCAATATCTCTTCCATGGCTGGCATGATCGGCGGTGCTGCCGGCGTCCATTATACAGCTTCCAAAGGTGCGACGCGTTTATTGACGAAAGGAGCCGCTGTGGAACTTGGACCGGATAATATCCGAGTCAATTCCATCCATCCCGGCTTCATCAATACACCGATGACTTCTGTCGTGCTGGACGACGAGGCAATGACCACGAATGCCTTGAAGGATATTCCCCTCGGCATCATCGGCGAACCGGAAGACGTCGCTTATCTGGCACTGTTCCTGGCTTCAGACGAAGCCCGCTTCATCACAGGCGCTGAACATTTGATCGACGGCGGCCAGACCGCCAAATAATTTCCCGGGAAATAAGCAAAGGGCATGCCATTGAGGCATGCCCTTTTTCTATCGATCTATTCAGCCTGATGAAACGGCTGCTTTATGTTCTCTTACGCAATGACGGCAAGGCTGAACCAGCAGTTTCGAATTAAAGGAATAGCAGGCCGAGTCCGATGACGACTCCGCTGACAAACAGGACGATCAAACAGAAGCCCATGATGTCTTTGGCTTTGAGACCTGCAATGGCGAGCGCAGGCAAAGCCCAGAACGGCTGGATCATATTCGTCCAGGCATCGCCCCACGCCACAGCCATGGCGACTTTCGCCGTGTCGCTCCCCAGCATTTCCGCTGCTTCAAGCATGATCGGTGCCTGGACTGCCCACTGGCCTCCGCCTGAAGGGACGAAGAAGTTGACAAGCCCTGCGCTAAGGAAGGCGAAAAGCGGGAAAGTCTGTGTCGTCGAGATGCCGACGAATGCTTCCGAAATGACAGCTGCCAGTCCCGAAGCCGTCATCATACCCATGATCCCCGCATAGAATGGAAATTGGACAATGATACCCCCAGCTCCTTTGACCGCTTCCTGAACGGCGATCAAATATTTCCGCGGCGTGCCGTGGAACAGGATGCCGAGGAACAGGAACATGAAATTGACCAAATCGAGTGTTAACGCAAAACCGTTTTGGACGAAATAATAAGCGATGAAAGCAATACCGAGAACGCCGATGATCATCGACAGAATCCAGCTGTTTTCCAGCCGCTCTGCAGGCGTCTGACCGCCTTTAGCCGGTTGTTCCTCAACTTCCGGTTCCACCAATACCTTTGGATCCACAGTAACTGTTTCTTCTTTTTTCGGCATCATCAAACGGTTCAATAACGGAAGAATGACGACCAAAGCCGCAATGATGATCAGGTTATAGCTGGCAAAAATCGTGTCTGTGGTCGGAATGATGCCGATCCGGTCCACGAATGGGTGGCCATCTGTCGCGATTGACAGAGGAATCGACCCCGAAAAGCCGGCATGCCAGATCAGGAACCCTGAATAGGCGCTGGCAATCAGCAATCGGTAGTCGACGTTTTCAACCCGCTTCGCCAATTCTTTCGCAAACAGCGCCCCGATGACCAGACCGAATCCCCAGTTGATCCAGCTTGCTGCAAGTGACACTAAAGTCACCCAAATAATTGCGCTTCCCGGTGACTTTGCAAAACTCGCAAGTTTGCCAAGGCCCTTTTTGAAAATCGGGCTGCTGGCCAGTACAAATCCCGTAACCAATACCAGTACCATCTGCATCGAGAACGCCAATAGCGCCCAGAAGCCTTCACCCCAGAAAGCCACCATCTCGACCGGTGAAGAACCGGTCAATCCAAGACCAAGTCCGAAAACGACAAGCGTCAGGATAATGACGAATAAAAACGGATCCGGCAAATATCTTTCCATCAAATTATTTGAAAAACGAATAATCCCCTTCATGTTTACTGACTCCCCTTTGTCTAATTTTTCATTTCCTATCTAATGCTACCTTATTTTCCAAGTTGAATGTATATATTTTGAAAAATTTCGATTATTCGGCGTAAGTTGTAATTTAAAAAAATCCATCTGAATCGAAAAAGCATGCATCAGGCGGAGAGCCTGCTGCATGCTTCTTTCAGCTTTTTTCTTCTATAGGAGCAGAACCAAGAACGCCAAAACTGAAGATCGTTTCAGATTGGTATCGCTGTCCCGCTTCCAGCACCGATGAACCGAAATTTTTGTGCCGCGATGAATCGGGCAGCTTCTGCGTTTCCAGGCAAAGACCCAGGTGATTTCTCGCTGGCGTGCCGCGCAAACTATAGGGACCGCCGAGCCCGTTGCCGGTGTAAAGCACAACAGCCGGTTCAGTCGTCGCCACCGAAAGCGTGCGGCCGCTTTCTTCATCTGCCAGCAAAATGGCGTTTCCTGCCGCTTGCCTGAGCACAAACGGATGATTATAGCCATGCCCGGCAAGTCGGGTCTGCGGGTGATCCGACTCCGCAGCATGCCGTATTTTATTGCCATTCCGAAGATCGAAAACCGTACCGGCCACCGGCAGCAGAGTGCCTGTCGGCAGCAGGTCAGCGCCGAGCTCCAGGAATTCATCACTTGGCAGCTGCAGATGATGGTCCAGTACATCGCGCTTCAAGTTGCCGCTTAAATTGAAATATGCATGGTTCGTCGGATTCAGCAGCGTGGGCTGGTCCGAAGTTCCGCTATAGGAAACGACGAGTTCGTTGCGGTCATGTTTGACCATATAGCGCACTTTCATCTCCACATTTCCCGGATAGCCTTCTTCGCCGTCAGGGCTCATGTATGTAAAGTCCACACCTGCCCCGTCCGGCTTTTCAAATGGCGAGGCGTTCCAAACCACTGAGTGGAATCCGCCAGCGCCGCCGTGGAGATGATGGCCGTTTGCGTTCCGGCCCAATTGATGGCGCGCACCTGCAATGTCAGCTGCACCGTCTTTGATGCGTCCGGCAAACCGGCCAGCCACCGCGCCGAGATAATGGACGTCGCGCTCGTATTCCTCCAGGGAATCAAATCCCAATACGATGTTTTCCGGTTGCCCCGTCTTATCGGGTGCCAGAATTTCTGTAATGATGCAGCCATAATTGATGCAGGAGCAAGGGTTTTAGTTAGCTCAGTCCAATCCCAAAGGAAAGAGAAGCTGTTTTGCGGAATATCGGTAATGTAAATTATTACTTATTCAACATAAATAACATGTTTAATTTGTTAGAATAGAATAAAAACAGAGAAAGAGCTGAAGCTGATGAAAACCGTGGTAACCAGGACTTTTAACCATCATGTAGTTAAAGAAGGAAATAAATCGTTGGTGCTCAACAAGATCATCGACTGCTCCCCTATTTCAAGGGCGTCGGTCGCAAGCGAAGTCGGCTTGAATAAAGGGACGGTTTCCTCTTTAGTCAATGATCTGCTGGAAGATCATCTGATTTACGAATCCGGTCCCGGCGTTTCAAGCGGCGGCAGGCGCCCGGTCATGCTCTTGTTCAATGAAAAAGCTGGACATTCGATCGGCATCGATATCGGGGTCAATTACCTGCTGGGCATCCTGACTGACCTGAGTGGCAATATCGTCCTGAAAAAAGAAGTTACATTCAAAGTTCTTTCTTATGAAGAGATCGAAGCGAAACTGTTTGCGGTCATCGATCATTTGCAGGCATCCGCTCCATCAAGTCCGCATGGCATCATCGGCATCGGTGTCGGGGTACCGGGTATCGTCGACAACGACGGCAATATCCTGCTGGCGCCGAACTTGAACTGGAAGAACTTGAACCTCCAAGCGATTTTGGAAGACAAATATGGTCTTCCGGTGATCATCGAAAACGAAGCCAACGCGGGTGCTTATGGCGAGAAGAAATTCGGAGCCGGAACGGAATGCGATAATATCGTCTACGTCAGCGCGGGCATCGGCATCGGCGTCGGATTGATCCTGAACGGTGAACTTTACAAAGGATCGAACGGCTTCTCGGGGGAACTCGGCCATATGACCATCCAGATCGACGGTGAAACTTGCCGCTGCGGCAATAAAGGCTGCTGGGAACTGTATGCTTCCGAACAGGCTTTGATCAAGCGGGCGGAACCGATGGGCTTGCCACTCGCCGACCACGAAGAATTCGACTTGACCAATCTGCAGGCACTGGCTGCAGCCGGCAATAAAGACGTCATCGCCCTGTTTGAACAAACAGGTGATTATTTGGGCGTCGGCATCAACAACATCATCAATACGTTCAATCCACAGCAGGTCATCATCGGCAACCGGCTGGCATCCGCAAAAGAATTATTGGAACAGCCGTTGAACAACCGCGTCGCCAACCAGGCGCTGTGGTTCCAGAAAAATGATCTGGAGATCAAATTCTCAGAGCTGTCCACGTTCTCGACAGCCCTTGGCGTGGCTGCTTTTTCAATCGAAAACTTCCTGCAGGTCAGCATCCGCCAGAAGAACGTGCTATCTGTCTAGGCTGGTCCGCTGCCGGATCTTTTCCGGCAGGATTTTTGTAAGCACTTACATGTGAAAATATATTGCAAAGGATGGATTATTTTGACGAAGATTCTTAACCCGATTTTGCCGGGATTCAATCCCGACCCAAGCATCTGCCGTGTGGGAGAAGATTATTACATAGCCGTTTCCACTTTTGAATGGTTCCCCGGCGTCGGCATTTACCATTCCAAAGACCTGAAAAACTGGCGTCTCGCTTCACGGCCGCTTAACCGTGTCAGCCAATTGAACATGATGGTCAACCCATTGCCCACTCTAAAACGATTGACGGCCCGTATGAAGTGCACCCTGAAAATCCGCTGATCACGTCGTTTCCTTATCCGCGGAATCCGCTGCAAAAAGCAGGGCATGCTTCCATCGTCCAGACGCATACCGATGAATGGTTCCTTGTCCATTTGACGGGCCGTCCGTTGCCACAGCAAGATCAGGCATTGCTGGATCCGCGCGGTTTCTGCCCGCTTGGACGTGAAACAGCGATTCAACGGTTGGAATGGAAAAACGATTGGCCCTATGTTGTCGGCGGCAACCAGCCTTCACTCGAAATCGACGGACCGGCAATCGATGAACATGTGTGGGACGAAGACTTCCCGGAAAAAGACGATTTCGATTCCGAGCAATTGAACGCGCATTTCCAGACTTTGCGCATCCCGCTCGGCGAAGAAATCGTCTCGCTGACGGAAAATCCAGGCCACTTGCGCATCCACGGACGCGAATCACTGACGTCGAAATTCACCCAAGCCTTCGTCGCGCGCCGCTGGCAGCATTTCAACTTCACAGCCCAAACGAAAGTCGCGTTCAATCCGACGACGTTCCAGCAAGGCGCTGGCCTTGTCAATTACTACAATACTGAAAACTGGACGGCCCTCCAGATTTCATGGAATGAAGAAAAAGGACGCATCCTCGAATTGACCGTGTGCGACAATACCGCATTCGACCAGCCGCTGCAAGGCGAAGAAATCGAAGTGCCCGACCATGTCGACTATGTGCATATGCGTGTCGACGTCCAAACAGGCATCTATCAGTATTCCTACTCCTTCGACGGTGAAAACTGGACCTTGATCCCGGTCCCTTTCCGGTCGCATAAATTATCGGATGATTACATCCAGGGCGGCGGCTTCTTCACCGGCGCATTCGTCGGCATGCAATGCCAGGATACGTCCGGAGCAGGGTTAGCTGCTGATTTTGATTACTTCATCTACAAAGAAAATAAATAACGGACACATTAAAGCCGCTTGAAAGCATTCATGCTTTCAAGCGGCTTTTTCTTCTATTCTTCCAGTCCAAATGCTTCCGACAACAGACGGATTCCTTTCATCCTATTTTCTGCGCCGGCAACATTCGGTATGACCAAAATTTCATCGGTCTGAAAAACTTCGGCAATTTCTTCGATCTGCCGTTTCACTTCTTCCGCTGTACCGACCAGCATGCGCTTCCGGTTGCGTTCGACTTTCTCTTTTTCGCTCGTGCTGAAACCGCGCTGCGCTGCCGTTTCCACAGAAGGATAATACGGCGGAGGTGTTTCCGACTCGATGAACAGCAGCCATAGGTCGAACGCCCTCGCCAGTTCCTGCGCCTCTTCTTCCGTCTCCCCGACAACAACAAAAACCGAGACCATCGTTTTGGACGCATCCTGCAGTTTCGCCGGCTGGAATTGCTCCTCATACGCCCTGAACAATCGGGCACTCGATTTAAGCGGTTTCGCAAAATGGGCATAGACATAACCTGCTCCAGCTTCTGCCGCCACTTTTGCGCTGCCTTCCCCCGTGCCGAGCACCCACATGTCAGGGGCGGTTCCGCTTACCGGAGTAGCGCGGAGTTTCTGAAAGCGATGCTCCGATTCTGTATCGTCCGTGAAATATTTTTGGATATCGGCGATTTGCTGTTCATAGGAAACCGGTATCCCTTTGGACTCGTTCAATGCTTTATTGACCAACCGGTAGCTGCGCGAGCGGCCGATGCCGAGGTCGATCCTGCCGGGATGGAGCGCTTCGAGCAGCCGGAAGTTTTCCGCCACTTTATAGGAACTGTAATGCGGCAGCATGACACCCCCGGAGCCGATGCGGATCTTTTCGGTCGCGCCTGCGAGATGCATCATCAGCATTTCCGGTGAACTGCCGGCCACCGAAAACACCTGGTGATGTTCAGCCACCCAGAAGCGCTTAAAGCCCAGCTGTTCAGCCATTTGCGCGAGCCGGGTCGTCTGCTGCAGCGCCTCTCCGGCCGCCATACCTTCATCGATCGGCGAATAATCCAGAATGCTTAATGAAATCATGAGTTTCCCGCCTTTTTTTCAAGTTGCTATTAGTTTAGCATGCGAGTTGCGGCAGACAGGAATGGTTTGTTTGCGGTGAAATGGATTTATTTGCGCAGATTTGAATTTGTTTGCGGAAAACGAATTTTATTTGCGCAGATCCTGATTTATTTGCGCAAAATCGTTTTTATTTGCGCAGCGGCATTTTTTGTCGAGTCCGTATACACAGAGACAAAATCCATAAAGAAAAGCCCCAGCAGATGCCGGGGCTTTCAACGGTCATTTCTACCGTTTAATCCGAAGTTCCGTTTCCTTGTCGAAGAAATGCGCGCGGTTCATGTCGAAAGCCATATCGATCGTCTGCCCGGCCTGGACGTTGAACCGGGAATCGACACGGGCGATGAAATCCTGGTTGTTTACGATCGAATAAAGGACGATTTCCGAACCCATCAATTCAGCCACTTCGATATGCGCCCGGATTTTCGTTTCCGGTGAATGGTCCAGGAATACCGGTTCATACTTGGGGCGAATGCGGATACATGTGCAAGCCGTCTTTCTTGTTTTTATAGGTATTCTCGAGATCGAGGCGCGCGTTTTCATTGAAATAGCTGTAGGCTTTTTCCGGATAGCCGAGCTTCGACGCCATAATGCTGTGGACGCACGATGATAATGAAGAATCATGTGTCGTGATCGCTTCATAATAATCGTATGAATTTTTGATGGTTTCAAAATCCTGTTCATCTTCGAGAAGAAAATGAGCGAGCACGGTATCGGCCTGTTTCAGCACCTGATACCGGTACAACGTCAATGGGTGGTAATTCAGCAATAATGGAAACTTCTCAGGCGGTGTATTTTTCAGGTCCCATCTCGCCTTTTGAAGGAAACTGTCATCCTGCGCGTTGATCTGCAGGGTTTCATCATATGGAAGATACATGCTGTCGGCCGCTATCTGCCAATTGCCGACTTCTGTTTCGGTCAATTCGAGCCGGCTTGCCACCTCTTTCAAATGGTCGCTGTCTGTTTCATCCAATAAATAATAGATTTTGGCGGCCCAGCTTAAATTGTGCTTGGCCATGACATTCGTATAATAATTATTGTTTACGAGACAGGTGTATTCATCGGGACCTGTTACATCATCGATCCGGAATTTGCCGTTCTGCAAATGGCCGGTGTCTTCCCATAGGCGTGCTGTTTCAAAGAGCACTTCCGCCATATAGCGTTTCATGAAGTCTTCATCTTTCGTCGCTAAATAATATTGGATATAACTATAGGCGATATCTGCGCTGATGTGGTATTGCGCAGTGCCGGCAGGGAAAAAGGCGGAACTTTCCGTTCCCGTAATCGTGCGCCAAGGGAATAATGCACCTTTTTCATGCTCCATTTCCCTTGCCCGCTCCCTCGCGTGATCCAAAATCGAATACCTGTGCAACAGCATATTTTTCGCAATCTCCGGATTCGTCATTAAAAAGACAGGGAAAATATAGATTTCGGTGTCCCAGAAATAATGCCCTTCGTACCCTTCGCCTGACAGCCCTTTCGCCGCAATATTGCTCGCAGGGTCTTTGCCGACGGATTGGAGCAGCTGAAAAAGATTAAAGCGGATGCCTTCCTGGACCCGCTGGTCTCCTTCGATAACAATATCCGAAATTTTCCAGTAAACGTCCAAATAAGCTTTCTGGTCTTCCAGAAGTTCGTCGAAACTCTTATCCTGAACTTGTCGAAGGAGGACCAGCCCTTCATCGACAACATTTTCACCATGCCGCAAGGTTTCGGTATAAATTGCGTATTTTGTGAAATGAACCGTTTCATGGCCTGCACATACATAGGTTTCTTCCAGGGCAGTCTCGGTCAGCCTGCTGTCGTAATCGTAATTTCCGGATGCCAGAGCGGAAGAAGAAACGCACACCACCTTGAGTTCAGTCACGTATGTAGTGTCTTTTACAATAGCGACTCCATCTTCCAGCCCGGTTTCAGTGACTTGCAGCCTTTTGGCATGCCCGGATGCCACACGCGGATCGTCTTTGTCCACAAAATTCGTTACATCGCCATTGACCGTGGAAACGATTTTCACCTCTTCGACCGGCGTGATGGTTTCCACTTTAATATCGATGGCGAACAGTTCCTTTACATTGAATGATACCAGACGCCTGAAGTGGATTTTAACTTCTTTGCCCTTAGGCGATATCCAGTGTACAATCCGTTCAGCAAAACCGCTGTCCAGATGCAAATTCCGCTCAAATTACAGAAATTGCCAGCGAACTGTCCATTGTATTCGACGTGCGCGCCGCCACCCTGTATCTGTTGCAATAGGATTCATGGCATAAATACGATCCGCCGCGCATGACCCGGTGGATATTTTCTTGTGATGATTCTTTATCATTCTGCGGTGCAAATGGATCCGAACACCATTCCCATACGTTGCCCGCCATATTATAGAGTCCAAATCCATTCTGCGGAAATGAAACAGCTGGCGCGGTTCCGATGTAACCATCTTCCAACGTGTTTGTATTCGGAAATGCACCTTGCCAGATATTGCAATAATGTTGCCCGTTCGGCGTCAGCTCATTCCCCCAAGGATATTTCTGCTGCACCAGACCGCCGCGCGCCGCAAACTCCCATTCACTTTCACTCGGCAATCGCTTGCCTGCCCAGCTGGCGAAAGCCTGCGCATCGTTCCACGACACATGGATCACCGGATGGTCCATCCTGTCTTCTATCGATGAATCCGGCCCCTCCGGCTGGTGCCAATACGCCTGCTCCACCGCGAACCACCACGGCGTCGCCGCCACTTGCCGCACTTCCACTTGAATGTCCCGGGCAATAAACCGAAAGAACACAAACGACCAGCCGAATCGTTCAGCCTCCGTAATGTAACTTGTTTCCTTCACGAATTGCGCAAACTCATCGTTGGTCACCGTAAAGCTGTCCACCAGGAACGGCTTCACGTATTCTTCCCTGACCGGCCCTTCGTGATCAGCTTGAAATCCTTCTTCATCATCCGTGCCCATTAAGAATGAGCCGCCTTCGATACGCACCATTTTTTCGTGAAAGCGCAACTTCTTCTTTTGGCGGATGGATGGGAACCCGTCCATTTCCTCCGATTTTTTAGTTGTCTCAAAATCTTGCCGACTGGCCGAACAGCAAGTTGCATGATTCTGTTCCATTGGGCTTCTCCTTCCGGTTTCAGGATTAGTTAGTGTCGATTGTATACCTGTCGGCTGGAGAGTTAAAGTTTTTAAGGGAAACTGGTCGTGATTATGGAATTTTGGGTCGTTGTTGCTTGTTCAGGTTGATTTTGAATTCTTTTCAGTCTAGATTAGACGTGTTCAATAGAGTTTTTAATTTATTTATTTCCATTTTATGGATTTACTGTCCATTAAAGCTGCAATACTGTCCGTTATGGATGAATTACTGTCCGTTACAGGCCATTTACTGTCCATTAGCACCCAAATACTGTCCATTGGCGATGCCACCTCAACAATCCTACCAATCCAAACTTTTCAGCCGCTCAACTTCCCCGTCCATCCCCATCTTCTTCAGTTCTGACATGATGAACCCTTTCAATGGTGATTCATTATTAATCAATCCCGCATGCTGCGCATCGCGAATAAAAGCCAATTTGCTCTCAATTGAAGCAGACGCAAAAAATGCCTGCACTTCATCCAGGTTAATATCATCATCTTCTGAAACTTTATAAATCGGTAAATCAGCATCGGTTTTATTGAGTAGAGCTACACCTATCCCGTCGTTGGTAGACAGCACTATCTGCCCTCGACGCGACGCCGCTACATCTTCAACGTAATCATAGACATTTTTAATCCGCTCACAACCCATATATTCCTTCATCATCGGCAGCACTCGATTACGAGCTTCCGCCAGCTCAGGAGATTCCTCGTAATCTTTATCCGCTTCATCCACCATCGCCTGATACTGCTCAGCCGATTCGATCATCATGAAATTATACAGCATCATCAAATGCCGGTCGCTGTAAAGAAAGTCGACGAATTCCTTTGGGTTGCGCGCCAGCAATTTGAGCGAACCCGGTGCTTCCATCGGATGCACACACACGACAAACGCTTCTTCCAGATCGGTCACTTTGCCAAAATCCGTCAGCAACCCGACATGAATTCCGTCCACCCCTGGACTCATGAACGGCAGCACATCGTACGGCGTCTGGTCATACGCGATCGAACTGTCCGCCCACTGCAGCCCAATGCCTTCATCGAGCGAGAAGCCTTCCTTATGTAATAACTCATCAAACGCCTTCAGCTTCTTCAAAGTCGGCGGCAGAAAATCCATCCCTCTTCATCCCCTTTTCCAAATCGGATCATTTCCATAATCATACCGATTCCCGCGAATAAAAACATCCTCGTCCCTTAGAAATTATTGTCTTTTATTCCATTTAAATTTGCTGATCAGTCCAAAACAAAAACCGCACCAAAAAGGTGCGGTTGAATTAGCTTATTTTCTATACTTGATGGCAAGACCTTTTAAGAAATTACGTGCATAGCGGTCGCCGCAGAGGCTGTAGTTTTTATGTCCTTGTTTGCGCAGGATTCCGCTCAGTTCACTTTTCGAAACCGTGACGCCTGCAAGTTTCAGAATCTCAATCATATCTTCGCTCGTCAATTGCAGCGCGATCTTCACTTTTTTCAGCAACAGATTCTTCGATGGTTCGTTCGTCAGAGGCGGTGTCCCCGTCTGCCCTTCCTGGCGTCCGCGTTTGTGGATGATGAAGCCGTTCAGAAACGACTCAAGCATCGCATTGTCTACAGGAATATGATCTTCGTTTGCACTTTCAGTGAAAATGCTGTCGTCTGCATCTTCATCGCGTTCCGGCGACTTTGTCAGCACCTTCTGCACATCTTCCTTCGTCAGCTGGATGCCGCCCAGTTTGAAAATCTCCACCATATCATTATTTTTAATATCCAGCGCGTACCTCAGCCGGATCAGAATATCGTTATTATCCATCGTGAAACCTCCTGTAGCCTAAGCAAATTTATCTTCTATCATGATAGCATACTCAGCTGGGGCAGGGCTTGAAATACAAAACGCCAATCACCCACTCGGGAATCAGCGTTTCTTCAACTCATTTTTTATTGCGGTACAAGTAGACGGTGATTGGCGCAAATATTGCCGTCATGATCACGGAAACGATAAGCACCAATATCACTTGCTGTGTGGTAACCGTTCCATGCATAGCGCCGCGCACGGCCGTAGCCAGAATCGAAATCGGATTGACATCAACAAAGCTCTCCAGCCAGGATGGTAAAGTCCGCGGATCGACGAATACGTTACTGACGAATGTCAGTGGGAACAGCACCATGAAGCTGATCATCATCAAGGCTTTCTCCGAGCGCACAATCAAACCGCAGACTGTCCAAATCCATGACAGGCTGAAAGAGAACACCAAAATTAACGCAATAGCACCCAGTACACCCATCAAACCGCCTTCCGGACGGAAACCGAGCGCAAAACCAAGCGTGATCATAATCACTGATGCCATCGAGTAACGGATCACATCGACCAGCAGCGAGCCGATCAATGCAGACGGCAGCCAGATTGGTAATGTACGGAAACGGTCAAATATCCCTTTGCGGATATCGTTATTCAAGTCAATTCCGGTATACATCGTAATTTGAGCAACAGTCATCACCAAAATCCCTGGCAAAAGGAATTGAAGATATTCTTCCGTTGACCCAGCGATGGCGCCGCCAAACAGGTAGGTGAACATCAATAAAAAAATGACCGGGAAAACCGTCACATCAAACATCTGCTCAGGAACATGTTTAATGCGCAACAGAGCCCTTGTAGCGAATGTCATTGTCGAAGCCACCGCACTGGGCGGTTTTGGCCTGTCACTTGAAGCGATCGATTCGTTAAGCCGCAGTTCGTTTGCTTCTTTTTCTCTTTGTTCGATATAACCTGTCATGATACGCCCTCCTCGGATTGTGCCTCTTGTGCGGCTTCATGTCCGGTTAATGTCAGGAATACTTCGTCGAGGCTTGGCCGTCCGAATGAAAAATCACTTACGGCAATTTTGTTCCTTGCCAGTTCACTTAAAGCGTCCGCGACCAGAAACGAATCGTTGATCTGAGCCGTCAATGAGGTGGAATCAGGCATTAAGCGGACAGCAGCGGAAAGTTTATCTTCCAGGATATTCACTGCACGCGGACGGTCTTCCGCGTTGACCAGTTGAAGGCTCAACGTGCCTGTGCCGACCGAAGCTTTCAGCTCACTGCTTGTTCCTTCGGCGATGATTTTGCCTTGGTTGATGACAGCAATGCGGTCTGCCAGCTGGTCTGCCTCTTCCAGATACTGCGTCGTCAGCAGCACCGTCGTGCCGCTTCCGACCAGTGCGCGAATAATATCCCATACCTGGTTCCGGCTTCTCGGATCCAGCCCCGCCGTCGGTTCGTCCAGGAACAGCAGTTCAGGGGTCACAACTATGCTGGCCGCGATATCGATGCGACGACGCATACCACCGGAGTAATTCTTCACTTGCCGTTTCGCCGCTTCCTGCAGCCCGAATGCTTTTAAAAGTTCTGCTGCCCTCGCCTTTGCGGCAGCTCGCCCGTACCCCATCAGCCTGCCCATCATGACCAGATTCTCCATTCCGGTCAAATCTTCATCAATGGAGGCATATTGGCCAGTCAGACTGATGCGGCTTCGGATTTCATCTCCTTCTTTGCTTAAATCATGGCCGAATATCCGTGCCGATCCACCGTCAGGCTTCAGTAAAGTGGCAAGTAAACGGATTGTTGTCGTTTTGCCAGCTCCGTTCGGTCCCAAAAACCCGAATACAGTGCCTCTTCGTACGGTCAAATCCACGCCATCCACGGCCCGATGTTTGCCAAAAATCTTCACAAGACCTTTCGCTTCAATTGCCCAATCAGGTGCCGCTTCCAAACTTACACCTCTCACTCTGCTCACCCTTTCCTCTGAAACTAAGGAATAATCCGTGGCTAATGAGTCCGGTCAACGAAAAATTACAAGAACGCCAAACACTCTCGATAAGAACACCTGTTCCGTATATTCTACACCCATCTCAAGTTAAAGTAAACAATTATTATCTAATTATTCAATCTTTTTAAGTTAAAAGAAAACGCTGATCTCCACTTACGGAAATCAGCGTCTTTCCCCTTAATATCATGCGCCGCGCGGCTCTTTCGGCGGTTGGCACACATCACATTTGCGTTGGTTATTCTTGTTGAACTTCGTAAAGGTCTTCACAAAATTATTGCCGCATTCACATTTGAACATCAGCTTTTGCGAAAATCCGTGATATTCCTTCGACAATAACGTGCTGGTTGAGTTCTTTTCGGTAAACTCTCTTATTTTATCGATCGTCCATCTTTTGTTCATTCTATTACACCTCTATAATTTATTGGTAATTCCATTTTTCAGGCATCCACTTGCTGTGGTATTCCCAAGTTCCTCATTATAGCACGGCCCGGCCATCTCTGCCCGTGCCCCTGTTTTCAATAAAAACAGTTCCTGCTGTTCATTGTCCCTTCACAGTGTTACTGTTGGTCCATAGGGTAATAAAAAACCGTGGATTCTACAGACTTTCTTTAGTCACTTTCCATTTAAGGGAGGAGAATCCTATTGAAAATAAACCATATCAGTGATTTGCTCAGCACGATTTGCCAATACAATAACGTGCGCATCACCCAGACATTCACTTTTGAAAACAAGGATTTAATCATCGCCCGCTGCGTTCCCAACACAACGGTACTGGAATTGACGTTCCTTGAAACTTCCGTAGTCGAACGTTACAACACAATCGAAGAAGCAGCTGTCGTGATCGATCTTCAGCTCAACCAAAGCAAAGTGATCTGACTCCCGACTTGCGGGAGTTTTTATATTTACTTCATTCCCATATCATGGCATAATATTTTAAAAATCCCTCAGTAAAGGCGGCCATCAAGTGATATCTCCAAATTGGTTTCTTACGGATCGAACCCGTTTCAGTGTTATTGATTTTAATGATAAAAAATACATGATCTGCTTTTCAAATACAGTACGCCGGGAGATTATATTTGTTGAAGACGTACAGACCGGCAAAAGGGCTTTGCCATTGCCGAACGAGAAGAATATGCTCAATGAAACATTGATAGAGAACCTGATCGGCCGAATCTGAATCAATCCAAAACAGCGCATTTCCTGAATTCCAGGGAATGCGCTGTTTTTTGGTCAACTTTTCACTTTAGACATTGCTTCGAATTTATTGAGCAGCTCACGGACTTCATCCGTCGTCTCGGTGTACATCAATTCGTTCCGCAGTTCACCGGCGCCGCGGACACCTTTAACGTAAATCTTAAAGAAGCGTCGCAGCGGTTTGAACGCGATAGGTTCGATATCCGTGGAATACTTATCATGAAGATCCAGATGCAGGCGCAACAGATCAAATAATTCTTCACTGCTGTGCTCTCTCGGCTCTTTTTCGAATGCGAATGGATTGTGGAAAATCCCACGCCCGATCATGACGCCGTCGATGCCGTATTTCTCGGCAAGCTCCATACCCGTCTTATGGTCGGGGATATCGCCGTTGATCGTGATAAGTGTATCCGGCGCGATTTCATCACGCAATTGCTTGATTTCAGGGATCAATTCCCAATGCGCGGGAACTGCGCTCATTTCCTTTTTCGTCCGCAAGTGAATCGACAGATTGGCGATGTCCTGTTCAAGCACATGTGTCAGCCAGCCTTTCCATTCGTCCACGCTAGTATAGCCCAGACGCGTTTTGACGCTGACCGGCAATCCGCCAGCTTTCGCCGCCTGGATAATCTCGGCTGCGTTGTCCGGGTAATTGATCAGGCCGCTGCCTTTTCCTTTAGCGGCAACGTTCGGCACAGGGCAGCCCATATTGATGTCGACGCCTTTAAAGCCCTGTTTCGCCATGCCGATGCTCATTTCGCGGAAATGCTCGGGTTTATTGCCCCAGATATGGGCTACCATCGGCTGCTCATCTTCCGTGAACGTCAATCGGCCGCGCACGCTGAAGATCCCTTCCGGATGGCAATAGCTTTCCGTATTCGTAAACTCCGTGAAAAACACATCCGGACGAGCCGCTTCAGCCACTACATGGCGAAAAACGACATTCGTCACATCTTCCATCGGTGCCAATACAAAAAACGGCCGCGGCAGATCCTGCCAAAAATTCTCTTTCATAATTCCATTCCAATCCTTTCGTTCCTGACTCTTTTTGCATCTATAATTGCATTCAATAAAATCAATTTACATTTCAGTCATTCTTAACCTTATACAGTTTACACGAATCAGGCGTTTGTGGAAAGTGAGCTGTTTAATAAATGAAAAGGCAACCCATCCAGCCGCCGTCCGGACTGGATGGATTGCCTTTTCCTGGTTTATCAATACGTGCGCCGCTCCATCAAATTGATGCCGATTCCCATGCAGGCCACGCCGAACAGCAGTAAAATCGAAATCGGTTCGCTCAGTTCCTGCCAGCTGCGGTCATAGATTGCGACGCCTTTCAACGCCTCAAGACCGTAAGTGATCGGCAGGACTTTGGAAATTGCCAGCAATAATTGATTGCTGACCAGTTCAATCGGCCAGAACGCACCGCCGATCATCGCCATACCCGTTGCAATGATCGGCACAACTGCCTGCAGCTGCTGCGGCCGGCTGACGAGGCTCATCACGAGCATGCTGAGCGCCACAATTGCGAAAGTGTAGCAGGCGATGATCAGTAATATCGCACCGAAGCGGTCGCCGATATCAAAGTTGAAGACATATTGGAATAACAGGAATATCATCACGATTTGCAAATAACCGATGGTGAAGCTGTACGCCAGATGCCCCAGATAAATTTCCCATTTGGCTACCGGGGACAAGATCAGCCGATTCCACGTACCCTGTTTCTTCTCTTCGACGATTTTCATCAGACTGAACATGATCGTATACACAGAAAAGAACAAAGTCATGCCGAACAGAAGCTGCAATTGGTTGTCATATTTAAACTCGTCTATGCCATCCAAAGTGGAAGTGGTTACCCGCAGTGCAGGCTCTTCCATCTCTGCAGCCGCATCTGACCGGATGTCGTCCGCGCCTGGTTGCTGTTCGAGTTGCTGCAGCCGCAGCTCTTCCCGGTATTTACGGTCGAGAAAGGCTTCGATGACAAAGCGGCTCATATCGTCTGCGGCAAGGACAATCCGGTAATCATCTTCCAAAAGACGAACTGCCAGTGATGTGTCGCCGCTCGAAACCGCTTCACGCACTGCGCCTTCATCCATCAATTGAAATTGGAATTCTTCTGCTTCATTGAGCGAAGCGACCCAGTCCTCAGCTTCATTTTTCGCCAAAGAGTCATCCGCATAAACCATGACTGCCGGCCGTTCAGCCGGATTATTGCCTGCCAGCGCCCCTACAAAGATAATGGTCATCACAAAGAATGACAGAACCATAATGGGAGCTCGGCGAAATCTTTGCCATTGCAATAAATACACAGATTTCATGCTAAGCCTCCCCCTTTCTCGGAAACAGCAGCAGACCTAAAGCGAGCAGCAGGATTGTAATCAGCAAGAGCCGCCCCAGCGGTTCCCACAGCAAGCCGAGTTCCAAATTCTGAACCCACAATAGAAAGGCATTCAATGCTGCGCCGTTCGGCGTCCAGCTGCCGAGCTTCTGTATGAAGACCGGAAGCCCTTCGGTCGGCGTAAAACTGCCGCCGAGAAATGCGAAAATCGTCACGACTCCGCCAGAAAATACCGTAGTGATCGTGTCATTATCAAAACGCATCGTCAATGCAGTTAGAAATGCCGCTACAGCGCCCACGCAAATGGACAGACTGAAGGCAATGAGCAACATCCCTGGCCAAAATGCCCCTTCCGTCAGATCGAATGCACCGAAAATCAGCGACGATAAGAAGAATAGAATACAGAACTGCAGGAACGTTATGATTGCCGCTGAAATGGCTTTGCTGCCCAAATAGACTAACGGATGATGGTCTGACAGCAAAATGCGGTTAAAGACGAATTGCTGCTTCTCGACATAGGCCATCCCCGAAATCGTTGCACCGACAAATAACGCAAACATGACCGCCATACCGATTGTGTAATACTGGAACGAACTGATCGGCTGCACAGCTGACACACTTTCCACCCCGCCAAACTGGGTCTGCTCCGCTACCGGCAGATCACCTTCGCCATTCGCCGCTCTTGCAATGGCGCTTTCGAAATTCAGCGACCAGACGAATTCATCCAATATGTCATGAAAAACTTCTGACTGTGTTTCCGCATGATCCGAAATCATCAATTGCAATTCCGCCCCGTCCCCTGCGTCCAACATCATTTTCTGCAGAGCTTTGAATGTGAAATTTTCAGGAATCGTCAGGATGGCCACCACTTCTTCCTCTTCCAGCGCTCTAGTTGCCGATGCCGTGTCCATTTCCTGGGCCGTCACCAAGCCGCTTAAACTGTCATCCGTCAAAATTCCCTGAAGAATGGAAGAAGGGCTGCTTTCTTCAGCTGCCGCCATGATTCCGGCTTGGGCTTCTGCCGGGATTCCTGCACTCCCCAATTCTTCCGCAAAACGGTCCAGCCCTTGCTGCTCATCGTCTTCCTGCACTATGGCCACGTCCATCGACAGCACTTCCGAATTGCCGCTGAGCAATCCGCTCAGTGCAAAGCCCAGAATCGCGATCAATATGAACGGCATCGCCAACAGCACCGCCAGTTCCGTGCGGTCGCGAATTAAGATCAGCATATCTTTTTTCATAAATGCAAACATGGAGCCCACCTCCTTAATCTCTCAGTTTCCGCCCGGTCAAATGCAGAAATACATCTTCAAGGCTTGGCGTCTGAACATTGACATTGATGATCTGGACATGATGGCGTTCCGACGCCTGAAAAACTTTGCCCAGTACGCGACTGCCTTTCGGAAGGATCAGCTTGATGCCTTTTTCCGTTTCAATCGCCTGCTTGATCGACTCAATTGATTGCAGTTCTTTGAAAAACGCCGGATATGGACGGTCGAGCTCGATCCAGACCGTTTCCTCGCTCGACAGGATGCTTTTCAGCTCGTCTTTCGTTCCGCTGGCGATGATTTTGCCGTGGTCCATTATATAGACACGGTCACAAAGACGTTCCACTTCTTCCATGTAATGGCTGGTGTAAAGCACCGTCAATCCCTTTTCTTTATTAAGTTTTCGCACCATTTCAAGGATATGGCTGCGTGATTGCGGATCGATGCCTACAGTCGGTTCATCCATGATGATCACTTCAGGTTCGTGCATCATAGCGGCGGCAATATTGACCCTGCGCTTCATTCCCCCGGAATAGGTTTTGACGATCTCTTTCTGCCGCTCCACCAATCCCACTAATTCCAACGAACGCTGAATAGCATCTTCCAGCCCTTTTCCTGTAAGCCCGTAAATCCGGCCAAAGAATTTCAGGTTTTCATATGCCGACAGCTCTGCATACAAGGCAATTTCCTGCGGAACGACACCCAGCACGCGCCGCATGTCGCTTGGATTTTTAATGACGCTTTTACCGTTCAGCCGAACATCTCCGGAAGTGGGTTTCAATAGGGTCGAAATCATGGAAATCGTGGTCGATTTCCCGGCTCCGTTCGGGCCGAGCAATCCGACCGATTCGCCTTTGTCGATATAGAGGCTGGCTCCTTCCACTGCCGTCTTGCTTTTGAACACTTTCTTCAATTCCTCTGTTTCAAGCATGGTCTCCTTCTCCTTTCAATCTGCGTTCCATTAAGATCAGTGTATGTAAAAAAAGACAGTGTACCCACTGCCTTGCGTCATAACTTTCATCGATAAACATGACTTTCGTCATCTCGAGTCAAACCAGTCCATGGCGGATGGCGTAAATTGCGATTTGTGTACGGTCCCGCAGCTCCAGTTTATCGAGTATGATGCTGATATGATTTTTCACTGTGCCGACCGACAACGCCAATTCATCGGAAATTTCCCGATTGCTGCGCCCTTCCCCGATCCGGCAAATGATGTCCAATTCCCTTGGCGTCAAAGACGCATCCGCTTTTTCCTGCACTGTACCTTTCATCAATTTCGGCAGGATATTGGCCGCCACTTGATCTTCAAGCACCAAACCGCCTTCCATACAGCTATGGATTGAACGGATCAACTCTAACGTATCGGCATCCTTTAACAAATAGCCACAAGCCCCGCTTTTCAGTGCTTCCAATGCGTATTCATCGTCATTGAAAGTGGTCAGGATCAGCACTTTGCTCTCCGGACGCCGCGACAGGATGATCCGTGCGGCTTCCAAACCGTCCATCACTGGCATCCGGATATCCATGATGATCAAGTCGAACGCCTGGCTTTCGCATAACGCTACCGCTTCCTTGCCATTTACGGCTTCCCCCGTCACCTGAATTTCCATGTCCGTTTCAATCATCATTTTTAATCCTTGCCGCACCATTGCCTGGTCTTCAGCCAATAACACTCGAATCATTCCAAATCACTCTCCTTAACGATTAAAGGAAGGGAACCTTTTACGATGAACAAACCATTTTCCGGTCCCGCCTTAAAGGCACCGCCTGACTGCTCAACCCGCTCCCGCATTGACGACAGGCCGAAACCTTCCCGAAACAGAGAAGTTTCTCCGGTTTTATTGCTTACCGTAAACCTGAAAATACTGCCCCCTGGCGCTTCAAATACGATCTCCGCTTCGCGCGCTGGACTGTGCCGCATGATATTCGTCAGCGCTTCCTGCACTGCCCGGTACACAATCACCATCTGTTCGTTGCCAAGAGGTGCTGACAAAGCACCATGCTTCACGGAAAACTGGATGCGCAGAAAACTTTCCGCCTCCAGTTTCCGGATCAGGCCAATAATGGCCGTGACTCCCCCAGCTTCGTCATGCTTCAGGGTCTTCACGGCGTTGCGCGTTTCCTCCAGGCTTTCTTTCGCCAATGATTTCAGGTCCTGCAGCCCTTCCGCGGTATCGCCGTCCGCATGCAGCCGGAATACTTCAAGCTGCATCAGCAGCGCCGTCAGCTTATGGCCCACCGAATCATGGATATCCCGGGCAATCTGCGTCCGTTCCTCCTGCCGCGCCGCCCGCTCATCCGTCAGCAAACGCCGTTTCATCTTGCGGTATTCACTCAATAACGCTTCGTTCCGCTCCTGCAGTCCGTCTTCGAATATGTAACTTTTCCTGAAAAACAATAATGCCGCGCCAAGCAATAAAGCATAGAGCAACATGAAAATTGGCGATATACCTGAATCTCCGGCCAAGCTATGGAGCAAAGCACCAGCCAATAAAACGATGCCTATGATGACTGAGCCTTGCACGGACAGCCTGTACACCGCTTTTCCTGCAATAATCGCAAAGATCAGCAGCGGATAAAGGTTCAAAGGTGACCCCGGTGCCGGCCAGAAAATCCAGATGGCCAAAGCAGCCATGCCCATTAAATTCAGCAACGCTAAAAGCGGCATCCTTTTCAGCAATGGCATCAGGAAGAACAGCCCGAAAAAAATGGCGCTGCCAAAAATACGGAATGGCATTTCACTGACATCCATCGATAATTGAATCAGCCCCAGCGTCCAGGCTGTGCCGAGCATTAAAATCCAAAACCAGTATGACCGCATACGCCCTTCTCCTTCCGCCCCAACTTTCATTTCTTTTATGGTTTCTATACTACGTCATTGAAATTCGTTTATCACCAAGTTATTTACGAAATATTCGCTCAGTGCGTTTCATGGAATACAAAAAAAGCGATACAACAATGTAGAATTGTCGTATCGCCTCTCTATATTTTATTTCGCCAGCCAACTCAAACCCGTAGTGCCTTCGCCCGCATGGACCCCTACGCAGACACTCAGCTGAACCACTTCGACTTTCAACTCCGGGAACTCCTCCAGAAGTTCTTTCTTCCAAGTTTCGGCGTCAGCGGCGTTATTGCAGTGGATCGCTGCAACTTCGGTCACGGTGCCTGCCGCCATATCCGCTCGAAGCGCATCAGTCACATTATTTTTAGCCCGCTTGATGGAACGGACTTTCTCTTTCATCACAGTGATGCCATCCACAAAAGTGATGACCAGTTTAATATTCAATAGGTGGCTCAGGAAATTCTGCGTTCCGGAAACACGGCCGCTTTTATGCAATTGGTTCAGGCTCGACGGAATGAATGATAAATGGACTTTAGCTGTCATCCCTTCAAGCGCCGCAACCACTTCTTCCACTTCTTTGCCGTTTTCCAAAAGCTCGTTTCCGGCTTCGATCATCTTGACCATCGGGAATGAACCAATTTTCGAATCGATGGGGTAAACTTTTAAGCCTGTCATTTTCGAAGCGGACTGGGCGCTTTCGAATGTACCGGAAAGTCCCTTGGACAAATGAAGCGCAATCGCCGCATCATATCCTTCCGCCTCTAGCTTTTCATATAAAGCAAGCATCTCGCCGATTGCCGGCTGCGACGTTTTCGGTGAGACTTTAGCTGATCGCAATTTATCGTAGAATTCTTCCTGTGTAAGATCGATGGATTCTCTGTATGTCCCGTCGGCAAATACAACACTGAGCGGCAGGACGTGGACCTTATATTCCTGGATGAATGCTTCATCCAGCTGAGCGGCTGTATCGGTAATCCAAGCTATTTTTTTCATTAGATAAATCTCCTTTACAGTCTGTATCCTTTAAGGATCTGTGGACTATCGCTAATTTACAGTAACGCATCCCAGGTGGACAGTGACAGCTGTCATATAAGGAGAAAACTTGAGGCAGGCCGACATAATATGAACATATCTTCAGTTGGAGCAGCAAACCATGGGCCCGCTTCACATCATTTGCTTTATGGATAAAGTTAACAGTACGATAACTGTGTATCATAATAAATTTCACTGGAGGAATTCTTATGAAATACACCGTCATTACTGGAGCCAGCTCAGGCATCGGCTACGAAACCGCGTTAGCTTTTGCGGCACGCAATAAAAACCTCATTCTCGTAGCAAGACGGGAAGCGCAGCTGGCTGAATTGAAAGAAGCCATCCACGGCATCAACGCCGAACTGGATGTCGTCATCAAACCCGCAGACCTTTCCGAAAGTGAACAAGTCCACAAATTATACGACAGCCTCAAAGAATACGACATTGAAACCTGGGTCAATAACGCCGGCTTCGGGAACAGCGCGCCTGTGGCCAAGCAGGATGTTAAGAAGATCGAAAAGATGCTGCGTGTAAATGTTGAAGCCCTTACCAGCCTCTCCACGCTATATGCACGCGATTATTCCAATAAAGAAGGTGCACAATTAATCAATGTATCGTCTGATTTGGGCTACCGGATCGTACCGAATGCCGTGTCGTATGCCGCGACCAAGTTCTATGTGAGCGCCTTTACAGAAGGGCTCGCCCAGGAATTGCAGGATCATGATTCACCCATGAAAGTGAAAATACTGGCACCGTCCATGACAGAAACGGAGTTTGTAAAAACCGCCCGTGAGCTGGACGACTTCAGCTACAGTGACAATGTTCAAAAATACCACACCGCAAAAGAAATGGCCCAATTCATGCTGGATCTCTACGACAGCGACAAGACGATCGGAAAAGTGGACAGCGACAGTTATGACTTTGAATTGATGGGTCCTATTTTCACTTATACTTCAAAACGGACAGCTGAGTGATTTAATTATTTTTTTCCAAGAAAAAACTCCTCCCACTATGTGAGAGGAGTTTTCTTTATGATTGAACGGGATTACATCATGCCGCCCATGCCGCCCATATCAGGCATGCCGCCGCCGTTGTTTTCTTCCGGAATGTCCGCTACTACCGCTTCAGTAGTCAGGAACATAGCCGCAACGGATGCTGCGTTTTGCAGTGCAGAACGGGACACTTTCGTTGGATCTACGATGCCTTCTTCAAGCATGTTGACCCAAGTGCCGTTCGCTGCGTTGAAGCCGATGCCGACTTCTTCTGATTTCAGGCGGTGAACGATGATCGATCCTTCAAGGCCAGCGTTTGTCGCGATTTGGCGAACCGGCTCTTCAAGTGCGCGAAGAACGATTTTAACGCCTGTCGCTTCGTCGCCTTCAGTTGTTTCAAGGATTTCTGCGACGTTATTGTAGACATTGATATACGCTGTACCGCCGCCTGCCACGATGCCTTCTTCAACTGCTGCGCGAGTTGCGTTCAACGCGTCTTCGATGCGCAGTTTGCGTTCTTTCAATTCTGTTTCAGTAGCCGCTCCAACTTTAATGACTGCTACGCCGCCTGAAAGTTTAGCAAGGCGTTCCTGCAATTTCTCTTTGTCGAATTCAGAAGTTGTCTCTTCCAACTGGCTGCGGATTTGCGTAACGCGTGCCACGATGTTCTGTGGATCTCCAGCGCCTTCAACGATTGTTGTGTTTTCTTTTGTAACAACAACTTTCGCCGCGCGTCCAAGTTGTGCAATGTTCGTTGTTTTCAATTCAAGTCCAAGGTCTTCCGTGATCACTTCTGCGCCAGTCAATGCTGCGATATCTTCAAGCATCGCTTTTCGGCGGTCACCGAATCCTGGTGCTTTAACCGCTACCGCATTGAATGTGCCGCGGAGTTTATTGACCACCAAAGTAGCCAATGCTTCGCCTTCAACATCTTCAGCGATGATCAATAAAGGCTTGCTTTGCTGAACAACTTGCTCAAGCACTGGAAGGATTTCCTGGATGTTGCCGATTTTCTTATCAGTGACAAGGATGAACGGATTATCAAGAACCGCTTCCATTTTATCTGAATCCGTTACCATATAAGGAGACTGGTAACCGCGGTCGAATTGCATACCTTCCACTACGTCAAGCTCTGTAGTGAAACCACGGGATTCTTCCAAAGTGATGACGCCATCGTTGCCGACGCGCTCCATCGCTTCAGCGATCAGTTTACCTACTTCAGCATCGCCGGATGAAATCGCTGCAACCTGTGCAATCGACTCTTTTCCTTCGATTTGCTGGGAAACGGATTTCAAGCCTTCAACCGCTTTTTCAACTGCCAATTCGATACCGCGGCGGATGCCCACAGGGTTCGCGCCAGCAGTAACGTTTTTCAGGCCTTCACGGATCATTGCCTGCGCAAGAACTGTCGCAGTTGTTGTTCCGTCACCAGCGATGTCATTTGTTTTAGAAGCAACTTCAGCCACGAGTTTCGCACCCATGTTTTCAAAAGCGTTCTCAAGTTCGATTTCTTTCGCGATGGTTACACCGTCATTCGTAATAAGTGGTGAACCGAATTTTTTCTCAAGCACAACATTGCGCCCTTTTGGCCCAAGCGTAACTTTTACCGCGTCCGCCAATTTATCTACACCCTGCAGCATGAGGGTACGTGCATCTTCACTGAACTTAATCTCTTTTGCCATGTTTAGCTTCCTCCTATATCAAACTGAATTTTATCGTTTATCCGATTACTGCTAAAATATCGTTTTCACGCAAGATCAAATACTCTTTGCCTTCGTATTTCAATTCAGATCCTGCATATTTTGAGAAGATTACGCGGTCGCCTTCTTTAACATCCAGCTCCGTGCGTGCGCCGTTTTCGCGGATCAAGCCATTTCCTACCGCGATGACATTGCCTTCCTGCGGTTTTTCCTGAGCCGATCCCGGCAATACAATCCCGCTTGAAGTTTTTTCTTCCGCTTCGATGAGTTCAATGATAACTCGGTCTCCTAATGGTCTTAACAATTGAAACACCCTCCTCTGAATAAGTAAATGCAATTATTAGCACTCTCACTCTTCGAGTGCTAACCCATTTTCAAGTTTAATAAAAACAAAGAATATTTGCAAGCGGGAAGGTTAGCACTTTTTGAAAGAAAATTTGTCTAGACTCCAGCGGCCCAGCTCTTCGGGTCATAAGCCAACTCAGCTATACGGCGAAAATGCTGCTCCTGCATCGCTGCGCTGCTTCGTCGCAAGAGATGGCCTTAAGAACCCGGGCCATCTCTCGCTTCCGCTTTTCGTTATTTATTTGTAGTATTTTTTTGAAACCACTACAATAGAAAAGAGATCTGCAAACGAAAGGAATTATGCATACATGGCCAACAAGAAAAATCCTTTGATAGATACATTCTTCAAAAATTCCGGCACGAAAACAAAAGGGAAGAAAACTAAAAAGACTTCATTGTATGTGCTGCTGATTTTCATCGCTATCCAATTATCTCCTGTCCTGTTCATCAACTCCACTTATGATTACTTCATCGGCCAAGGGATGGAACCTGATACTGCCCAGGCGGCAACTTCGGGCTGGCTGATTTTCCTGGCTATGGGCATCGGTTTTGCCATTGCCCTCATCGTCGTTTTCCGTGATAAGAAGTTCTTCGATATCTGGAAAGGCAAAAAATTGGGTATCGGCTGGGCGATCTTATGGGGCTTTTTCGGTTTCCTGCTGCTGATCATCGGACAATCGTTGGCTGCCTTGATCGAACTTGCCATCGGCATTGACCCGGGCTCTGAAAATACATCCAATTTGGTGAGCATCGCAGAAGTTGTGCCAGCCGCCATTTTTGCGGTCGTCCTTTTCGGACCGGTTATGGAAGAACTCGTTTTCCGCCGCGTCATTTTCGGTTCCATGATCCAGACAACGAATTTCTGGATTGCTACTGCTGTCAGTGCCCTCGTTTTCGCAGCCGTCCATTTGGAATTCACGCATCTCCTGCTGTATTTCACGACCGGCCTGATTCTGGCGTTCCTGTACCAGAAGACGAAACGCATACTGACGCCAATCATCGCCCATATCCTGCTGAACGGCTACGTTATGCTCATCCAGCTGAATATGGACAAAATCAACCGCTTTATCGAACGCATGGAGCAATTGGAACAAATCCAATTCATCACCCAAATTTTCTTTAGATAAACAAAGCCCGGCTGCACTTAGCAGTCGGGCTTTTAACATAATAAAAAACAAGACCCTTCAGCATTTATTTCCCTGAAAGGCCTTGCTGTTCTTCGATTGCCTGCTGCTGTTCGGCTTTTACAAATTTGCGGTAGCCGATTTTCGCGATGACAATACTGAATTCGTATAACAGAATCAATGGCAGCGTCACGATGAGATGCGAAATGATATCCGGCGGCGTAATGAACGCTGCAATTACCACCAGCGCAAAATACGCGTACTTGCGGTATTGCGTCATCAGCATCGGAGTAATGATTCCAAGCCTGGTCAGGAACAGCATCAGCACCGGCAGCTGGAAAATAAAGCCGAATGGCAGCGTGATCTGGAACAGGAACTGGAAGTATTCATTGATTCCGATTGTTTCCTGGATGGAAAGATTGTCGGATATATTCAGCATAAAGCCGATTACATAGGGGAACAGCACCAAATAGGAAAAGGCGATCCCTCCGACAAACAGCAACAGTGAAAACGGGATATAACTTAATGTCGCCCGCCGTTCTTTGTCATGCAGGCCGGGACTGATGAATGCCCAGAAATGGTACATGATCACGGGTGAAGTGATAAAAAGCGCAAGAATCATCATGACCTGCATATAGATTTTCAGCGGATCTGTAATCTTAAAGGCATTCAATGTCAGATTCTTCGCTTCCTCCGTAAACTGCAGATAGTTAATCAGCGGCTGCGCAAGGAAAAAGCTGACAATGACGGCCAATAGAAAGAAAACGACTATAATCGTCAGCCGTTTTCTCAATTCACCTATATGTTCAACTAATGTCATATCTTTTTCATTCATCGGATTAACATCCTATCGTAGTTCTTTTTGCTCTTCTTTCTTCTTTGTTGCAACGTCATCGTCGTCATCATCAACAAGCCCTTTAGTGGCATTCTTGAATTCGCGAAGTGAAGAACCGAACGCTTTACCCAATTCCGGCAATTTCTTCGGCCCGAAAATCAACAATGCTACAACTGCAATAACGATCAAACTTAGTGGACCTGGCATAATTGACACCTCCTGTAGTATGCGTCTTATTTTACATCATATAAGGCACTTTGGCTATTTCCTTGGGCTGTTCAAATGTGAAGGTTTTGAGTCATGTTTGCTTGATCAGATAGATCAGCGTCTGCAGTTCGACTGACAAATCGATGGTCTGCACATGGATGTGCTCAGGAACGGCGATGCGCACGGGTGTAAAGTTCAAAATCCCTTTGATGTTTGTGGCAGCCAGCCGGTCGGTGACTTCCTGGGCAGAGCGCGACGGCACTGTCAAAATGACCACTTCTACGCCATATTCCTTAATCTTTTCTTCGATCATATCCGGATGATAGGTATCGATGCCGCTGATTTTTTCACCTTCACGCGGGCTGTTCGAGTCGAAGGCAAGGATGATTTTCGTATTGTGGTTGCGGTGGAAATTGTATTTCAGAAATGCGTTCCCGAGGCTGCCGACACCAATCAGCGCAACGTTCGTCGCTTCGTCCTGGTCCAGCGTCTTGCGGAAAAACTCGAGCAGCTCCTGGACATCATAGCCATAGCCTTTCTTGCCGAGAGCGCCGAGCTGGGAAAAATCCCGTCTGATGGTTGCCGAATCTATTTTCATCGCTTCGCTCAATTCCTGTGATGAGATCCTCTTCTGTCCGGCATTGGCGAAATTCTGAAGGAAACGATAATAAAGCGGAAGCCTTTTGGTAGTGGCTTGCGGAATTTTGGATGATGGTTCCTGTAACATGCAATGTTACCTCCTGGGTCTTGTCAAATCGCCTTTATCTTACATTAGGCGGCCCGATATGTAAAGGTCCGGCCGATTGCGAAGCCCGCTTCTATCGGCTACACTTAGAAAGAATAGAGGTGACCCAAAATGATCGTATTACAAGTAAACCAAATCCATAAATCGTTCGGAGCAGAGGAAATTCTCTCCGGCGTTAAATTAGAAGTCCAGCATAGGGACCGGGTCGCTCTTGTCGGGCGAAACGGCGCCGGCAAATCGACGCTGCTGAAAATTATTTCCGGGGAAATATCGTATGACAGCGGCGAAATCATCATGCCAAAGGGGCTGACTGTCGGCTATCTCGAACAGCAGTCGAAACTCGAATCCGACATGACCATCTGGGACGAAATGATGACCATATTCAGCGGTTTCCGTGAGCAGGAAAATCAATTGCGCCGTCTGGAGGAACAGATGGCCGACCCTGCCGTCTACAACAATCAGGAAATGAACGAGAAAGTGATGCAGGAATACGATGCCTTGCAGCATGCTTTCAAAGATGCCGGCGGCTATCAATACGAAGCCGATACCCGGGCCATCCTGCACGGCATGAAATTCTATCCCGATGATTACAGCAAGAAAGTGGTTTCATTGTCAGGCGGCCAGAAAACACGCCTGATGCTCGCCAAACATCTGCTGACCAAGCCTCAGCTGTTGATCCTCGATGAGCCGACCAACCACCTGGACATTGAAACGCTGAGCTGGCTGGAGAATTATTTGAAGAACTACCCGGGCGCGATTTTGGTCGTATCCCATGACCGCTACTTCCTCGACCAGGTCGTCAACACCGTCTATGAAGTGTCGCGCCACCAAGTCCGGAAATTCACCGGCAACTACAGCCGTTATCTTGACGAAAAAGCGAAACAGTACGAGCTGGACCAGAAGCAATTCGAAAAGCAGCAAAGCGAAAAAGCGAAGCTCGAAGATTATGTCGCACGCAACCTGGTCCGCGCATCGACGACTAAAATGGCGCAGAGCCGCCGCCGTGTGCTTGAAAAGACCGATTGGATGGAAGCGCCTGACGGCAATGAGAAATCAGCCCGCTTCGGTTTCACGATCGCCAAACAAAGCGGCAATGATGTACTCAATGTACGGGATCTGAAAATCGGCTACAGCGGCAAACCTGTCTCCGAAAACATCCATTTGAAGCTGTACCGCCAGGAAAGCCTGGCTCTTGTCGGCCCGAATGGCGTCGGCAAATCGACGCTGCTGAAAACGATCATGAAGGAGATACCGCCGCTTAATGGCGATATCCATTACGGCACCGGCATCCAATTCGGCTATTACGACCAGGAACAGGCAAACCTGAAAGGCAATAAACTGGTATTAAACGAGTTATGGGACGACTATCCGATGGTCAATGAGAAGGACATCCGCGGCATCCTTGGCCGCTTCCTGTTCTCAGGCGACGACGTGCTGAAACCTGTCTCTTCCCTTTCCGGTGGCGAAAAAGCGCGAGTGGCCCTCGCGAAACTGATGATGCAAAAAGCGAATGTATTACTGCTCGATGAACCGACCAACCACTTGGACCTCGACAGCAAGGAAGTCCTTGAAAATGCGTTGCTCGACTATCCCGGCACCATCCTTTTCGTTTCTCACGACCGTTATTTCATGAACCGCATTTCTACAAAAGTGGTCGAGTTGATGCAAGAAGGCACGACCGAATACCTCGGCGATTACGATTATTATGTGGAGAAAAAGCTGGAAACGGAAGAATTGAAAGCATTGGAAGAAGCCGAAAACCCTTCTGTCATCAATAAACCAGAACCTGTCGCCTCCACCTCGCAAATTGATAAGGAAGCAAAAAAACTGGAACGCCAATTGACGCGCCAGCTTGAAGAAGTGGAACAGACTATGGAAAAACTGGACCTCCAGATCGCAGAAACAGAAGAGCAATTCACCGATCCTGAAATCTTCCAGGATCACGAACGCCTGCTGCCTCTGCAGCAGCAATTGGAAGAACTGAAAGGCCAGCATGAAGAAACAATGGCCCTATGGCTTGAACTGCAGGAGAAACTTGAACAAATGAGTTAATGACCGTATACTTTTGTATACGGTTTTTCTATGTCCATATCTTGGTCAATACCCTTTAGTAAAATATTTATTTCCACAAAGTTGTGCACAACACTTCTCCTTTTAAATCAGCTATCAACAGTGTTATACACATTATCCACAATAAACAAAAATGTTATCCACATATTATATTGCAATATGGTACACAAGATATAGGAAATCACCAAGTTATTCTCGACTTACAAACAGCTTACTAACAATTTGTGCATAAGTACAAATGTTCTCTATTGACAGAATTCGAGTGATTTGTTTTTAAACAGTGGATAAGTCCATGGAATTTTCGCATTTTTTCATAAAATGTCCAATTTACAGCTTACTTATGCACAAATCGAAAAAGCTCTTCATCCATTGTGTGGATAAAGAGCTTTTTTCGCATTTATTTATTAACAATTCAAATCCAGGAGTCCATTTCCATTCCTGGCCGGCCATTCATAGCCATATTACCGCGAATGCCTTTTTCGAACATCACGGTGCCAGCAGCTGCAATCATTGCCGCGTTATCCGTACATAGTTTCAAAGACGGGATAAAGAAAGGAATCCCTTTTTCTGCAAATTCTCTTTCCAGCGAAGCACGCAAGCCTTTATTGGCCGCTACTCCCCCGGCCGCAATTACTTGGCGCACCTTGAATTGTTCCGCAGCCCGCAAGGTTTTGGACGTTACCACTTCGACTACACTGTTCTGGAAACCGGCAGCAACATCTTCAGGCTTCACCTGTTCCCCGCGTTGCGCTGAATTGTGCATAAAGTTCAATACCGAAGATTTCAAACCGCTGAAACTGAAATCATAGGTGCTTTCTTCCAGCCAGACGCGTGGAAAATCGACTGGATTAATGCTTTCATGCGCCAATCTGTCAATATGAGGTCCGCCCGGATACGGCAAATTCAACGTGCGCGCGACTTTGTCGTACGCTTCCCCTGCTGCGTCGTCACGGGTCTCCCCAATAACCTCGAAATGACCATGTTCCTTCATATAGACCAATTCTGTGTGGCCACCCGAAATTACCAAAGCAAGCAATGGAAATTCCATCTCCTGTGCTAGCCGGTTCGCATAGATATGGCCTGCTATGTGATGGACGCCGATAATCGGCAATTGATGGGCAAAAGCAAAAGCTTTCGCAGCATTTACACCGATCAATAAGGCTCCGACTAACCCTGGTCCCTCTGTTACCGCTACAGCACTCAACTCAGCAGGAGCCATGTCTGCCTGCTGCAACGCTTCTTCTATCACCAGTGTAATCTGTTCGACATGATGCCTTGATGCGATTTCCGGTACGACTCCGCCAAAACGCTTATGGCTTTCAATCTGTGAAGCCACAACATTCGAGATGATTTCAGTACCGTTTTTTATTACAGACGCTGCGGTTTCATCACAACTCGTCTCTATTCCCAATACGTAAATATCCTCATTCATCAAAATTCACCCACATTACTATAGCATCTTCGAAATTATCCGAGTAATAATTCTTACGAATGCCTCCATTTTTAAATCCAAGTTTCTCATAAAGATTTCGTGCAATAGTATTGCTGACTCTCGCTTCAAGCGTCATCGCTTTTGCTCCGTTTGCCTTCGCCGTTTCCATCGCTGCAACCATGAGTTTCTCACCCAATTTCTTGCCGCGTTGTTCGGGCCGAATGGCGATATTGGTGACATGGCATTCATCCATGACAATCCATAATCCGCAAAAACCGACGATTCCATCCTCTGTTTCAGCCAAAACATAATAAGCATGCCTGTTTTCCATCATTTCGTAATGGAATGCTTCTTTCGTCCACGGTAAAGAAAAGGATGATTGCTCAATATCAAATACCGCTTCTACATCATCGACAGTCATTTTACGGAAATTCACTTCATCATTCATGATTCCCCGCCGCCTTGTGCTTTGTTATAATTCGCTTCTGCCTCAGTAATCCTGCGATATTCAGGTACTGCATGATGCACATCCTGCTCAGCCGATTGTTTCGCCAGCATGATTAAATTCGAAGCACGAGGCAAGCGGTTCTGTAATGCTGCAAAAACCGCCTGGCTGCCTAAAATCTCTTTAATCGCTTCCTTATGGAGTTCAATATCCGTCCCAACGAATAAAACAGGCCGTCCTGTTTCTTTTAATTGCAGAAGGAACTCCCGTACATCACTGTGCTGATCAGGAATAAGTGACTCTAAGCTTTCCCCATCGTAAGCCCCCATAAAGGCAGTGCCTCTTCGTGCATCCATCAATGGGCAAATAAGGCCATTAAAGGATTGGCCATTGGCAGCGAGCACTTTTAAACTCGAGACCATATGCAATGGAATCTTCAACGACCAAGCCAAAGTTTTGGCGATTGTTAGCCCGATACGCACGCCAGTGTAGGACCCCGGACCTTCCGCAACAGCAATATGAGTCAATTGTGCCGGGCTCACTTTCGCTTTTGCCATCAACTCCTCTACGGCAGGCATGGCAGTTAACGAATGATTTATTTTGAGATTCGATGTTTCTTCTATTAAAATGGCATCCTCTTTCGCCAATGCGATGGCAAGAGGTGAATTGGATGTGTCGATTCCTAGGTAAATCATGGCATAAGCTCCTTGCAAAGAGTTTCATATCGGTGTCCAACCGCCTGTAATCGTATAGAACGGCTTTCTTCCGACAGACGCTCTATCGTGATTTCCAGACGTTCACCAGGTAAATATTCTTCTATAAATTGCGCCCATTCGACAACAGAAACAGCTTCACTGGCGAATAATTCATCAAAGCCGATGTCTTCATCACTGTGTTCAAGACGGTAGACATCGAAATGGTTCAGTTCCAGATTGCCTGAATACTGTTTCAAAATGGTAAACGTCGGACTGTTGACCATCTTTTTTATTCCGAGGCCTTTCGCCAATCCTTTGGTGAACGTCGTTTTGCCGGCGCCCAGACCGCCTTCAAGTGTCAGTATATCGCCAGGCTCCAATTTTTCAGCCAGTTTTATTGCAAACGCTTCTGTTTCTTCTGGAGAATTCACTTCTATAGTATAAGTCATTCTTTGTCACCTCTATTGAGTCTTAACATAGTTTAGCGAAGATATCGCGGTAAATCAAAATATATTATCCGCGGCTTGCGGCTGGATAATATTCATTATTAGAGCTCACATGAAATTAATGCTTTTAGGCAAAAAAAATAAACACAGCGGCTTGGCTGTGTTTATCATAAGACGGTCCCGACCGGGATCGAACCGGCGATCTCCTGCGTGACAGGCAGGCATGTTAACCGCTACACCACGGGACCATAAAAAAAATCAGACCAGCGACGTCCTACTCTCACAGGGGGAGATCCCCCAACTACCATCGGCGCAA
>NZ_PJBO01000012.1:0-88761 GCF_002836425.1 Planomicrobium sp. MB-3u-38
AGTGACCAAAATGAATGACAAAATGAATTTTTTCCTGGACCCGAAACATCGCGCAGTGCAAAAATCATCGATTATGAATTATAAACAAGATCAGCAAGGACTTTACCTTGTAGCCAACAAGAAAGTCATCAACTGGATGGAAGTGCATACATACTGCCACCACTGTTTGTCGCCTTTGACATTCGATGACGAATTCGACGCAAGCTATTGTGCCAGCTGCAATGAATGGCGTGAGGAAGCTTGCAGCGATATCGATTGTGAATACTGTGAGAACCGACCGAAACGACCACTTGACCCCCGCCGATAAGCGGGGTTTTTTTACTTATCCATGGAAAAAATATTATGGTAGACTATAGCTAGAGCAAGGATTTGGAGGATGGATATGAAAAAGGAATTTGTAGTGATAGGGCTGGGAAGATTCGGAGGCAGCATCGTCCGCGAACTGATTGAACAGGATGCGGATGTAATGGCGATCGATAAGGATACCGAAAGAGTGGATGAGTTCGCAAGCATCGCGACGCAGGCAGTTGTGGCCGATACAACTGATGAATCTGTTCTGAAATCACTTGGCATACGCAATTTTGAGCATGTCATTGTTGCGATCGGTGAAAATATTCAAGCCAGTATTTTAACAACACTTATGCTGAAGGAAATCGGCGTCAAAAAAATAACCGTAAAAGCACAAAACGATTACCACGCGAAAGTGCTGGATAAGATAGGCGCCGATAAAGTGGTGCATCCGGAGCGGGATATGGGTATCCGTATTGCCCATAATATGCTTTCGAATAATGTGCTGGACTATCTGGAACTTTCAGATGAGCATTCGATCATGGAAGTGAAGGCCAATGAAAGATTGGCAGGCTTTACATTGATCGGACTGGATATCCGCGCAAATTACGGCATTAACATCGTGGCCATCAAACGGGGGAAAGATATCATCGTTTCTCCGCAGGCTGACATGGAGATCCAATTGCAGGATATTCTGATCATCATCGGATCGGATGCAGATATCAACCGTTTTGAGAAGAAGATGTTGAATTAGTATTTTTATATAAACGAGAAAAAAGGAGGTCCCGTAACGGGACCTCCTTTCAACTTTGTTTAAAAAGAAGTAAATATATTTAACCGATATTCCGCAAAACAGCTCCGCTTTCCTGGTGGCTCGTGCTGAGCTAACTCGGGCTCGTTCCACTTCGCCCGAGTGGATCTCAGCACTTCGCTCGAAACGGAGTTGGAAAGCCAACTCCGTTTCTGCTCACCTGGGAGTCTTCGCTGTTTTACTCCATATCTTAGAATCGCTTTCTAGAAATATACGGTCTAAATATTTTGTTTCGCTTAGAAAAAGGATACTCAGTTTCCACCAGACTAAAAATGGAGTAGCAGAAGGCGAAGTGCAAAGATGTGCTCCTGCATCGCTGCGCTGCTTCGACCAATGTCTTTCCTGCAGGAAGCAGTGACGGCGCTCACGCCGGAGCGAAGCGAGTCCTGAGACCCCGCAGGGAAGGTTTGACCGAACAGCATTCGGTCGAACCTTTGCGACGAAGCGTAGAACGCTGCAGGAGTACATGGTTTTCAAAGCGACCGAGGAGACTCAGGCAGCTCCCTGCGAAAAGCGTCCTGCTGTATCTGCATCGCTGCGCTAGCTTCGAGACATTAAAAGATATGCAACGGAATGATTGATGTAGTATATGTTTTTCGGCAACCAAAAAGGGGTCCCGTATCGGGCCCCCTTATTAATGTCTTCTTAGACTTCCATTATCACTGGAAGAATCATCGGACGGCGTTTTGTTTTTTCGTACAGGTATGGTCCAAGAACATCTGAAATATCATTTTTCAGTTCTGGCCAATCCGTATCTTTGCCGTGGATTTTCTTTTTCAGATGGCGGTTCAGCATTTGCTGGGCTTCGTAGATCATCGTTCCGGACTCGCGCATATACACGAAACCGCGGGAGATGATATCAGGGCCAGACACCATTTTATTGTTTTTCATATCCACGCTGACTACGACGATGACCAATCCTTCTTCAGAAAGGACACGGCGGTCGCGCAATACGATATTGCCGATGTCGCCAATTCCGCTGCCGTCGATGTAAACATCTCCGGATGGAATGCGGCCGGCAACCGAAGCTTCATCAGCGCCCAGCGCCAACACATCACCATTTTCCATGATGAACGTGTTTTTAGGTGGAACGTCGCAATCTATGGCAAGTTGCGCGTGCTGTTTCTGCATACGGTATTCACCATGGATCGGCATGAAGTATTTCGGTTTGATCAAACGGAGCATCAGCTTGTTCTCTTCCTGTGAACCGTGGCCGGATGTATGGATATTGTTCAGGGAACCATGGATGACATCGGCTCCTGCACGGAATAGCAAGTTGATGGTGCGGTTGACGCTGCTCGTATTCCCCGGAATTGGGGAAGAGGAGAAGACGACCGTATCATTCGGCTGAATCTGGATCTGGCGATGTGTACCATTGGCGATGCGTGACAACGCGGCCATTGGTTCACCTTGCGAGCCTGTGCAAAGAATCAAAGCTTCATTGGCGGGCAGGCGATTCAACGTTTGTGTATCGACAAAAGCATCTTCAGGAGCATTGATGTAGCCAAGCTCACGGCCGATTGTCATGGCATTTTCCATGCTTCGACCGAAAACAGCTATTTTACGGCCCTGCGCAACTGCTTCATCCGTTACTTGCTGAAGACGATAGATATTGGATGCGAAAGTGGCGAAAATAAGACGTCCGTCAACTTTACGCATGATATCTTTGATCGTATCTCCGACTTTGCGTTCGGACATGGTGAAGTTAGGGATTTCAGCATTTGTGCTGTCGGACAGCAGGCAAAGAACGCCTTCACTGCCGATTTGAGCCATTTTCAAAAGGTTAGCCGGTTCACCGACAGGAGTGAAATCGAATTTGAAATCTCCTGTATGGACGATATTGCCCGGTGGTGTTTTGACAACGATACCGAATGCATCCGGAATACTGTGAGTTACACTGAAGAAGCTCACGGAAGTTTTGCGGAATTTGATGACATCATCTTCGCCGACTTCGATAAGTTTTGTTTGGCGGAGCAGGCCATGCTCTTCCAATTTCTTGCGCAATAGACCAAGTGCCAGCTTGCCGGCATATACTGGGATATTGATTTTCTTTAATAGATAGGCAACACCGCCGATATGGTCTTCATGGCCGTGGGTGATGAAAAGGCCTTTGATCTTATCGGCATTTTTTACTAAATAAGTGTAATCCGGAATAACGTAATCGATTCCGAGCAAATCGTCTTCCGGGAATTTGATGCCGGCATCAATCAGGATGATTTCATCCTGGAATTGGACACCGTAAGTATTCTTTCCGATTTCGCCCAGTCCGCCGAGCGCGAAAACGGCTGTCTGATCATTTTTTACGAATTTCATGATCAGTCGATACTCTCAACTTCATAGTTTTGGCTGGCCTGTTCGTACTCAAGGTGGCTGCCTTCGAGCAATTGGACAAGCTCGATATTATAATTACGGTCTTTCAGATGAGTTCTCACTTCACGCTCGGATGAAGCTTCAACATAGAGGCTCTTAGTATTTTCGCGAACTGGCACCTCATGGCGGTTCTCTTGGTAATAAACTTTAAAAATCATAGTTTGCTCTCCTTTTTCCACGTTCAAAATAAATTCACTTTCTTTATATTATCATGTCATTGTTCTAAAATAAAGAATAGCCCTTCTTATTTTAGGAAGAAGGGCTATAATGGCTATGCAATTTTCTTTTTGTTCATGATACCGTTAAGCCTTCTGAGAAGTTTTCTTTTCAAACGTTTCAGCATGGCTGCTCACTCCTTATGTAAATAATACTGTATTTTCTGACAAAAGTAAAGAATTGAAATGGACGGCGTTCAACGCCAGGCAATGGATTGGAGACTGACATTATGGGAAAATTATTATTGTTGGATATTGATGGAACTTTGTTGAATTCTAAAAAGGAGCTGCCTGAATCTGCTTTTGAAGCATTGCAGAGCGCTCGGGCAAATGGCCATGATCTGGCAATCGCCACAGGCCGTGCACCATTCATGATCACCGATCTTTTGGAAAAGCTGGACATCCAAACGTTCATCACTTTTAATGGGCAATATGTAGTCCACAATGACGAGGTTGTACATACGGAGGCGCTGGATCCCGTTTTGCTTGAAAAAGTGGTCCATTTTGCAGAAGAAAGAGATCACCCGCTTGTTTTCATGAACAGCAAAAAGATGATTTCTTCCATTGATTATCATCCGGATATTGATGAAAGCTTGAAAAGCTTAAAATTTCCACACCCAGTGACTGAGCGGGATTTTCATCTTGACAATGAAATCTATCAATCGCTGGTATTTTGTACAAAAGAAGAAGAAGCGCAGTATCACGAGAATTTCAAGGATTTTCAATTCGTAAGATGGCATCGGGTCTCATGCGACATTCTGCCGAAGGGCGGATCGAAGGCAAGCGGCATCGAAAAACTGATTGCAGAGACCGGACATTCCATAGAAGATACCATCGCTTTCGGAGACGGCTTGAATGACCTTCAGATGATGAAGACGGCAGGCTTCAGTGTCGCGATGGACAACGGCCATCCTGAAACCAAGAAAGTTGCATCCTATATTACGGAACATGTGGATGACGATGGATTGGCAAAAGCATTCGTGCATCTTGGCTTAATATAATTTAAATATAAAAAGGCTGACGGATGAATTCCGCCAGCCTTTTTATTCTATTCTTCTATATCACGCGATATTGGCGTGGCATTTTCAATTTCCGCGAATGGATTGTCAGGATTGATATGATCAAAGAACATGACGCCGTTCAAATGATCCAGTTCATGCTGGAATGCTATGGCAGGCAGTCCTTTAAGGCGCAATTTGAATTCTTTGCCCTCAAGATCGAAAGCTTTGACGGTGATTCTCGCATACCGCGGAACATAGCCAGGTATCGAACGGTCAACCGATAAACAGCCTTCACCTGAAGCAAGATATGCTTTTTCGACGGAATGGCTGACGATTTTCGGATTGATTGCTATGATGCTCAAGTCTTCGCCTGAATCCTCATCAAAATGGATGGCAAAAATCCGTTTCGCCACATTGATCTGCGGCGCGGCGATGCCGACGCCGGGTCGAAGATCATATTTTTCGATCATTTCTTCGTTTTGGCTATTTACAACATATTCCATCAAATCTTCCGCCAGCTTTTTATCTTCAGCAGAAAGGGGAAGCTCAACGTCTTTCGCCCGTTCCCGAAGTGTCGGATGGCCTTCACGTATGATGTCTTTCATTAAAATCACTCTACTCAATCCTTTCAATCAACTTTCATATGCCTTTCAGTATAACGCAAGGCCGGCATTACGCGAAAGAAAAATTGCTTATATTGGCAGTTGTATTTTTTTGAGCATCATAATATAGTTAAATCATGTTATAAGGAGGGTTTCGATTGAAAAGATACATATTGGCAACAGGAATTTCAAGTGCGTTGCTTTTAAGCGCGTGTTCAGGTTCTTCGACAGAAGAGCAATTGGACTCGGTGCTGAAAGATACATTTGAAGCAGAGAGCGATTACCGCGATACTCAAAGTGAAATGGAAGAACTTGAAACTGCAGAACAGGAAAAGTTCGAATCCATCATGGCTTTGACGCAAGAGCAGCAAGAAGATGTTAAAGCGAATGCTGAAGAAGCCATTGCTTCAGTAGAGCAGCGCCTTGAACTGCTGGAAACTGAAAAAGCTTCAATGGATTCAGCTGAAGAAGCCTTCCAGGAAATCGATACTGTGATCGAAGAGACAGAAGACGAAGAATTGAAAAACGATTTGACTGCATTGAAAACAAAAATGCATGACCGTTTTGATGCTCATGAAAAATTTACAGCAGCATACGAAGAACTGGCGGCAGAACAAAAAGAACTTTATGAGATGCTTGTAAACGAAGAGACTGAATTACAGGTCCTTCAGGAAAAGACAGTGACAGTGAATGACAAGAACAAAGAAGTTCAAAATGCTGTTACAGAATTCAATGAACAAACTGAACAGTTCAATGAAATGAAAAATAGCCTGATTGAAAAAATGAATGCAGACAGCGAGTAAAGCGGCCTTAGGGTCGCTTTTTTCTGTGCTATAAAAGATGCTGAAGATTCGTCTGTTATATAGTACAGGTTGCTCCTTGTCAATGATACAGATTTTCTGTTTACGAATATTCTGCGTATTTTAGATGCTTGCTGTATAAAGGTTCGTCATGATTGACCGTCTAAATCAAGTAACGTATACTGAATAGGAATATGCGCTTGTATTACTAAAAATTGTTAAGAATTTTAATACAGATTAAAAGGAGAGTTGCTTTTATGGCTGCGAAAAAATCACAGCAGTTCGATCCAGTGAAAACACTGAGTGAAATCGAAGAGAAGTTTGAAATGTTCCAGATTTTGAATGAAGAAGGCGAAATCGTAAATGAAGAGGCAAATCCGAATCTCTCGGATGAAGATTTGCAGGAATTGATGAGAAGAATGGTTTATACCCGTATTCTTGATCAGCGCTCAATTTCACTTAACCGCCAGGGGCGCCTTGGATTCTATGCACCGACGGCAGGACAGGAAGCGTCACAGATCGCTTCTCATTTTGCATTGAAAAAAGACGATTTCATCTTGCCGGGATATCGTGATGTCCCTCAATTGATCTGGCACGGATGGCCGCTTGAACAGGCATTCCTTTTCTCCCGCGGACATTTCATGGGCAATCAGATGCCGGAAGGTTTGAATGTGCTTCCGCCTCAAATCATCATCGGAGCTCAATATATTCAAGCAACTGGAGTTGCTCTTGGTATCCAGAAACGCAAAAAAGAAGCGGTTGCAATCACATATACTGGAGAAGGCGGTTCTTCACAGGGAGATTTCTATGAAGGAATCAACTTTGCCGGATCTTTCCGCGCGCCTGCTATTTTTATTGTTCAAAATAACCAGTATGCAATCTCTACTCCGCGTGAAGTTCAGACTGCCGCTAAAACAGTAGCACAAAAAGCTGTAGCAGCAGGTATTCCTGGAATTTTCGTCGATGGAATGGATCCGCTTGCTGTTTATGCAGTGACTCACGATGCCCGTGAGCGCGCTATAAAAGGGGATGGACCGACATTGATCGAAACATTCTGCTACCGTTATGGCCCTCATACAATGGCAGGGGATGACCCGACACGCTACCGCACTTCGGATATTGACAGTGAGTGGGAAAAGAAAGATCCATTGGTTCGTTTCCGCAAATATCTTGAAGGCAAAGGCTTGTGGAGCGAAGAGAAAGAAAACGAAGTGATGGAGCAGGCAAAAGAAGAAATCAAAGCAGCGATTAAGAAAGCTGATGCAGCTCCGAAACAGAAAGTCACTGACTTGCTCGGTATCATGTATGAAGAAATGCCATTCAATGTTAAAGAGCAGATGGATATTTATAAAGCAAAGGAGTCGAAGTAAGCCATGGCACAGTTAACAATGATCCAAGCGATTACGGAAGCTCTGAAACTAGAGCTGAAAAATGATGAAAATGTCCTTGTTTTTGGTGAAGACGTCGGTAATAACGGCGGTGTATTCCGTGCGACTGAAGGTCTTCAGAAAGAATTTGGGGAAGATCGTGTTTTCGATACACCTTTAGCTGAATCAGGAATAGGTGGATTGGCGATCGGTTTGGCGTTGCAAGGGTATCGTCCTGTACCTGAAATCCAATTTTTCGGATTCGTTTTTGAAGTGATGGATTCAATCAGCGGCCAGATGGCGCGTATGCGCTACCGCAGCGGCGGCAGCCAGCATGCACCAATCACTATCCGTTCACCATTCGGCGGCGGCGTCCATACGCCTGAAATGCACGCTGATTCACTTGAAGGCCTGATGGCAGCGTCGCCAGGCTTGAAAGTGGTAATTCCATCCAATCCATATGATGCAAAAGGTTTGCTGTTATCTGCAATCCGCGATAACGATCCGGTTATTTTCCTTGAGCACATGAAATTGTATCGTTCATTCCGCATGGAAGTGCCTGAAGAAGAATATACGATTCCTTTAGGTAAAGCTGAAGTGAAGCGTGAAGGAAAAGACTTGACCATCATCGCTTATGGCGCAATGGTTCAGGAAAGCATGAAAGCTGCAGAAGAACTTGAAAAAGAAGAGTACTCTGTTGAAGTCATCGATTTGCGTACGGTACAGCCGCTTGATATCGAAACAATCATTGCGTCTGTCGAGAAAACTGGCCGTGCAATGGTGGTTCAGGAAGCTCAAAAACAAGCTGGAATTGCTGCAAACGTTGTTGCGGAAATCACAGATCGTGCAATATTGAGCCTGGATGCACCTGTATTGCGTGTAACAGCTCCAGATACTGTATTTGCATTCTCGCAAGCAGAGGAAGTTTGGCTTCCTAATGCGAAGGATATAGTAGAAACAGCGAAAAAAGTGCTTACTTTTTAAATAGATAGAGAAGAAAGGGTGAAACTGATGGCTTATGAATTTCGTTTGCCGGATATCGGAGAAGGTATCCACGAAGGTGAAATCGTAAAATGGTTCGTCAAAGCCGGCGATAAGATCGAAGAAGATGATGTACTGGTAGAAGTCCAAAACGATAAAGCAGTTGTTGAAATTCCATCACCGGTTTCCGGGACAGTTGAAGAAGTACTGGTGGAAGAAGGCACAGTGGCAGTAGTCGGTGACGTGCTTGTCCGCATTGATTCTCCGGATGAAGATGGCGGAGAAGCTGAAACTGATGCTGAAACCGAAAAAGAGGAACCAGCTCCTGAAGTGGAAGAAGAAACTGAAGAGCAAGTTCAGGCTGGTACTGCTGAATCCGGCCAGGATGTCGAGAAGGAACCTGCAAAAGAGCAGAAATCTGAAGGCGACACTGGTGCCGGCAAACAGCCGCAGGCAGATGAATCGGCGGAAACAGATCCGAATGCACGGATCATCGCCATGCCGTCTGTCCGCAAATTTGCGCGTGATAAAGATGTTGATATCAAGAAAGTCAAAGGTTCAGGAAATAATGGCCGCATCATGAAAGAAGATGTGGAAGCATTCCTGAACGGCGATCAAAAAGCTGATGAGCCTGCAAAAGAAGCAACGGCTGAAAAAGCGGCTGCATCACCTGAAGAATCAGCGCCTAAAGAAGAAACGGCTGCGGCAACGCCTGCAGTGCCTGAAGGCGAATTCGCGGAAACACGCGAGAAAATGTCTGGAATGCGCAAAGCGATTGCGAAAGCGATGGTTCATTCCAAACACACAGCTCCACATGTTGCTTTGATGGATGAAGTGGATGTGACAGAACTTGTTGCACACCGCAAAAAATTCAAGGACATCGCCGCTGAGAAAGAGATTAAATTGACTTACCTTCCATACGTAGTTAAAGCGCTGGTCAGCACATTGCGTGAATTCCCGGCACTTAATACGTCGTTTGATGATGAAACAAGCGAAGTGATCCAGAAGCATTATTATAATATCGGAATTGCGGCTGACACTGAAAAAGGTCTGCTGGTTCCAGTTATTAAAAATGCGGACCGTAAATCGGTATTCGCTATTTCCGATGAAATCAACACCCTTGCAACCAAAGCGCGCGAAGGTAAATTGACTTCAGCGGAAATGAAAGGCGCATCTTGCTCGATCACTAATATCGGTTCTGCAGGCGGGCAGTGGTTCACTCCGGTCATCAACCATCCGGAAGTGGCGATTCTTGGAATCGGCCGCATCGCTGAAAAGCCTGTAGTTAAAAATGGTGAAATTGTAGCCGCTCCTGTGTTAGCATTATCATTGAGCTTCGATCACCGTATGATCGACGGAGCGACAGCGCAGCATGCGTTGAATCACATCAAACGTTTGTTAAGTGAACCAGAATTACTATTAATGGAGGCGTAAAATTATGGTAGTAGGAGATTTTCCAATCGAAACAGATACGCTCGTCATCGGTTCAGGCCCTGGCGGATATGTAGCAGCAATCCGCGCAGCGCAGACTGGCCAAAAAGTTACAATCGTTGAAAAAGAATATATCGGAGGCGTTTGTCTGAACGTCGGATGTATCCCTTCGAAAGCGATGATTTCCGTAGGTCACCGTTTTGAAGAAGCACAGCATTCCGAAGACATGGGTGTTGTAGCTAAAGAAGTAGAGCTGAACTTTGAAAAAGCCCAGGCTTTCAAAGACGGTGTTGTTAAAAAATTGACTGGCGGCGTCGAGTCTTTATTGAAAGGCAATAAAGTCGAGATTGTCCGTGGTGAAGCTTATTTCGTCGATGAGAACACTGTAAAAGTGATGGATGACAAATCATCGCAAACTTATAAATTCAAGAATGCGATCATTGCTACAGGATCTCGTCCGGTAGAAATCCCATCTTTCAAATTCACAAAACGCGTTATCAATTCAACTGGCGCTTTGGCGCTTCAGGAACTTCCAGGAAAACTTGTCGTGATCGGCGGCGGTTATATCGGAACGGAACTTGGAACTGCTTTTGCGAATATGGGATCTGAAGTGACGATTCTTGAAGGTGCACCAGATATCCTTGCTGGATTTGAAAAACAGATGACAGCCATCGTCAAAAAAGGATTGAAGAAAAAAGGTGTTGAAGTCATCACGAAGGCTTCCGCTAAAGGCGTAGAAGAAACGGACTCAGGAGTCAGCGTTACTTATGAAGCAGGCGGAGAAGAGAAAACCGTTGATGCCGATTACGTATTGGTGACTGTTGGACGCCGTCCGAATACTGATGAAATGGGTCTTGAAGAATTGAACATCAAGATGAGCGAGCGCGGTCTTGTCGAAGTCGACAAACAATGCCGTACAAGCATCCCTAACATCTATGCAATCGGTGACGTGGTAGCTGGACTTCAATTGGCGCATAAAGCATCTTACGAAGGTAAAGTAGCTGCTGAAGCAATTGCAGGCGAGAAGTCTGAAGTTGATTATATGGCTATCCCGGCTGTCTGCTTTACAGATCCGGAACTTGCGAGCGTCGGTCTGTCTGAAGAACAGGCTAAAGAGGAAGGTTTCGAAGCTTCAGCTGCGAAATTCCCATTCGCTGCTAACGGCCGTGCTTTGTCGCTTAACGCAACTGACGGTTTTGTGAAATTGGTTTCACGTAAATCCGACGGTTTATTGCTTGGCGCTCAAATCGTTGGCGTTGGCGCTTCTGATATGATCGCTGAACTCGGATTAGCAATCGAAGCAGGAATGACTGTGGAAGATATCGCCATGACGATTCACGCTCACCCTACATTGGCTGAAATTTCAATGGAAGCAGCAGAAGTTGCCCTTGGAACGCCGATCCATATTATCAAATAAGAGTTCTTGCTATAATTTAGATACTCCTCAACCACAGTTTTGCTGCGGGATGAGGAGTATTTTTTTTGATTTGTTTTGATAAGAGTTGTAGAAATGTGGTAATATTATGTGCGAAAGGGCTAAGGTGATTCTACAGATGATACAGGCAAAATGGATATTGATGGCAGCAGGATTGGCTCTTTTGACCGCTTGTTCAAGCGGCGAAGATAACTCAGCTGCAACTGATGCAACTGATGCAACTAATGAAACTGAAGAAACAACTTCTGAAACGAAGGAAGAATCGGTGGAGGATTCCGCTGATGCAGACGTAGCTGAGGAAGAATTGAATGAAGAAGAGACGACTGAAGAGAACGCAGATGAAGAAGGGGAGACGGCGCAGGCTGAACCGCTTTATCGTGTAAATCCTGCCAACTCGTCAGTAGAGCCGATTTCGGATGCGAATCCGCAAGCGGTCTTGATTACGATTGATGATGCCCCGGACAAGCAAGGTGTAGCTATGGCTGAAACGTTAAAGGAATTGAATGTACCAGCAATCTTTTTTGTAAATGGCCACTTCATTGATACAGACGAAGAAGAAGAAAACTTGAAGAAAATTCATGATATGGGATTTGCCATTGGCAATCATACATATTCACATCCAAACTTGAAAACAATTCCTGAAGACCAGCAGCGTGAAGAAATAGTTTCGTTGAATGATCGTATTGAAGAGATTATCGGTGAACGTCCAGAATTCTTCCGTGCACCTCATGGCGTCAACACCGATTTCAGCAGAGCTTTGGTGGAAGAAGAAGGAATGGTGCTGATGAACTGGACATTCGGCTATGACTGGGAGCAGCAGTACATGGAAGCTGAAGCTTTAGCTGATATCATGGTGAACACGGAATACCTGCGTGACGGAGCGAACCTTCTGATGCATGACCGCGCCTGGACTGCCGAAGCATTGCCGGCAATTGTCCAAGGGCTGGGAGAAAAAGGCTATGAATTTATTGATCCAGCTGCAATTGAAGGCGTCGAATAACAAAAACCGGAAGCGCAAATTCTGCACTTCCGGTTTTTTTAATGGACAAGAAAGTATAACTTTTTAAGTATGATGATTCTTAGAAAAAAGTGTTTTCGTGTCCAGACTCCAGCGCCCAGCCACTCGAGTCGCTTTTCTTTACCTGATTGCGAGCTGTTCTTTAATGACGCGCAACATTTTTAAGGTATCGTCTTCGGGTCCCTGAACCGGCAATCCCGCTTCCACGTTCATGTGGATATATTCGATATTTTCCTGCGTGATGATTTCACCTGGAATGAAGATAGGGATGCCGGGTGGATACACCATGATGAACTCAGCTGAAATGCGTCCGACGGCATCGTCAATCGCTACAACTTCAGTAGTCGCATAAAAAGCGTCCCGCGGAGTCATCGCCAATCTCGGGATATCGGGAAGCAGAACAGTCGGCTCTATAATTGCAGCCTCATGATCAAAAGCTTCGCTCATCCGCTGCAGCGCGTTTACCAGCAAGTTCAATTCTTTTCGAGTATCTCCAATGGTAACCAGGCACAGTATATTGTAAAGGTCGGAAAGCTCAATTTCGATATTGGCGTTCTCCCGCAGCCATTCTTCAGCCTGATGGCCTGTGATGCCGAGATTTTTTACGCTGATCAGTAATTTCGTCGGATCCATGTCATAGGTGGCAGAAGTCTTGAGCAATTCTTTGCCTACACAATTCAAATGCGCGATTTTATTGATTCGTTTGCGGGCATCGTTCGCCAGGCGGATGGCCTGATCGATCAGGTCCGCTCCGTGGATGGCCAATTGCCTTCTGGCTGTATCCAGAGACGCCAGGATAGGATAGGAAGTTGAGGTTGTCGTCAGCATCGACAAGGTCGACTGGACACGTTTCGCTGAAACGAGACCTTCACGGACATTCAGCACAGAACTCTGGGTCATGGAACCACCCAATTTGTGGACGGAAGTGGCAGCCATATCAGCCCCTGCAGCCATTGCCGAAACAGGGAGGCCTTTATGGAAATGGATATGGACACCGTGCGCTTCATCGACCAGCACAGGAATATCCCGGCCATGTGCGATGTCGACAATGCGTTTCAAATCAGCCGCTATCCCAAAGTAGGTAGGGTTGATGACCAGAACGGCTTTGGCATCCGGGTATTCATTCAATGCTTTTTCTACAGCTTCTGCAGAGATGCCGTGTGAAATCCCGAGTTCGGGATCCACTTCAGGATGAATGAAAATCGGAACAGCGCCTGCAAAAACGATGGCCGACATAATGGATTTATGGACGTTGCGGGGAACGAGAATTTTATCGTTCGGACCGACCACACTCAGGATCATCGTCATGATGGCGCCGCTCGTTCCTTGGACCGAGAAGAAAGTTTGGTCAGCGCCAAAAGCCTGAGCCGCCAATTCCTGTGCTTTTTTAATGGCTCCTTTTGGTGAATGCAAGTCATCGAGCGGTGCAATATTGATCAAATCTATGGATAGAATATTATCGCCGACAAATTCGCGGAAAGCGGGATCGACGCCCTGGCCCTTTTTATGGCCGGGAATATGGAATTGTATCGGATGCCGATTGCGGTGCTTCAGTAAAGCATCGAATAATGGAGTTTCTAATTGTGACAATGGATTACCACCTCGCTTATAAAAATGAAAACAAAATGAATTATAGCATGTAGATGCAAGCTATTCTATAAAAATAAAAGGATTTTACATATCAATATCGAATACAGGATAAGCAGAAAGAAAGGAGTGGCACTATGCATTTTAAAACTCGCATAACTGAATTGCTGGGAATTCAAATACCCATTATACAAGGCGGCCTCGCTTATCTGGCCTATGCAGAGCTTGCTGCTGCAGTGTCCAATGCTGGGGGACTCGGACAAATTACAGCAATGAGCTTGTCTTCGCCCGATGAACTGAGAGATGAAATCCGCAAAGTGAGATCAATGACTGATAAACCTTTCGGAGTCAATTTCGCAATCGGAGAACACGGCCGCCAGTTTTCGCACATGCTGGAAGTGGCAATTGAAGAAAAAGTTCCCGTCGTTTCCATGACAGGAGGAAACCCGACTCCGATATTCGAACAGCTGGAAGGGACATCTATTCAAAAACTGGTTCTGGTGGCAGCGCGTAAACAGGCCATCAAGGCAGAAAAACTCGGTGCGGATGCTGTAATGGTTGTCGGTCATGAAGGCGGGGGCCATTTGGGCCGCGACGATATCGGCACGATGGTTTTGATTCCTCAGGTGGTTGATGCCGTATCGATTCCTGTCATTGCATCGGGAGGCATCGGTGATGGCCGTGGCTTGATGGCTGCGCTGGCGTTAGGCGCAGAAGGAGTGGAAATGGGAACCCGGTTCATTGCGACGAAAGAATGTGTTCATGCGTCTGAAGCTTATAAGGATGCGTTGGTCAACAGTACCGAAAACGATACGGTTATCATTAAGCGCAGTATCGGGGCGCCTGCGCGAACTCTTAAAAACAGCTGGACCGATAGGATCCTTGAAATCGAACATGAAACCCCTATGTACGATTCGCTGAAGGATTACGTCAGCGGTGAAGCGAATAAACGCTTTATATATGACGGACAAGTTGAGAGGGGGTTTGGCTGGGCAGGCCAGGTGACAGGGATGATCCAGGATGTGCCCACTGTTCAGGAATTATTTGATAGAATGGTGGAAGAAGCGGTGGGCATCTCCAGGAAATGGGGAAGCTTTGAGTAAGGAGGGAATAAATGATGGACTATTCATATCCTTTTTCAATGGATTGGAATACTGAAGAGATTGTGGATGTAGTTTCATTTTTTGAAGGAATCGAGATGGCTTATGAAAAAGGGATCAGCCGGGACGATATGATGGCCAGATACCGTAAATTCAAACAAGTGGTACCTGCAATTTCCGAAGAAAAAACTTATTTCAGGGAATTTGAAGAGGAAAGCGGCTATGCCAGTTTTCCTGTCGTCAAAGAATTGAAGGCATCGCCGACCGGTCCAAATATTAAAATGAAGAAATAAATGAAAACCGCAGCGGAAAAATTTCCGCTGCGGTTTTTTGCATCTACTGATTATTATTGCCGAGCATCGTGTTGTAAATCGGAAGCAATTCATCGAACGTCTTTTCAGCAAGCTGATCGAATTGCTCCTTGCTTAACCGATCGGCTTCTTCCCGTTCGAGGTGGCGGCCGATAACAAACTCGCCTTTTTTGACATCCCGCAGGCGCTCCAATAATTTCTTAAGCCCTTCCTCGCCCAGTTCGTCGACTGAAGAAGCTTCAGGTTTCATATGGTCGCCGGACAGCACCATGTCTCCAGGGAGATTATGGATCAGCTCTGAATCCAAAAGACGTTCAGCCATGCCGGCTTTCCCGTTCGCTTCGTAAATTACAGCAAGAATGATGAATACATGGCTCTCCCAAAGTCCGATTTGAAAATGCGGAACCGCCTTATATCCACGTTTATTCGGAGCAAAGGCCACCCAGCTGTCATTTGGCGGATTTACCGTACGGCGCATGTGTTTCGCTACGTGCGGATGGAATTCTTCACCGGTTTTACCCGAGAAATAAGCTGAATACTGTTCACCCAGTTCTTCGAATTTCGGCCGCACTTTTTCGGCCAAAGCCGCCATTCTGGCTTCCAGTCCGGGTGTTTCAAATACTTTGAAATGTTTCTCGTTCCAATAAGACATAAAATGATTTCCTCCTTACAAGATGCACATGAAATACATATTACAGGACTTCAATAAAAAATTATAGAAAGACGTTTTTGATTTGATGCATTCGGGTAATTGATTGATAACAACCTTAATTTTTCGGAATTATTGGAATCAAAAAGGGGAAGGGGTGCTAAAGATGAAACAGATGATCCAAATAATCCGTAAAGCAGACGTCGAAAAAGAATATATCCACGTATTGAAGCTTGAATTAGATTATGAGCTTGCTTCCCTCTTTGATGCAATGCAGCAAGAAGATAATCACGAAATAGAGAAAAGCAAAAAACGGCTTCAGGAAATACACGTGGAACTGGAGGCACTTCATGCGCTTTAATAACCTACATTTATAAAGGCACCTGCTGGAGTATGACAGCGGGTGCCTTTTGACGTTATACTAATGGAAACAGAGGAGGCTTTTTTATGGATTTGCACGCTATGGACAAATATATAAAATCAATGATCAAAGAAGCGGGACATAAAATCCGGAACTCTTTCCTGTCGGATATATCCATCGAATCGAAATCCGACGCGAATGACCTGGTTACAAATATTGATAAAGAAATAGAACAGTTTTTCATATCCAATATCAACCGGGATTTTCCTGAACACCGGATTTTCGGGGAGGAAGGTTTTGGGGATGACATTCGCGACCATCATGGAGTCATCTGGTTGCTCGATCCCATTGATGGAACGATGAATTTTGTGCATCAAAAACGCAACTTCGCAATTTCCCTGGGCATCTATGAAGAAGGCGTCGGAAAATTGGGATACATATATGATGTTGTGAATGACGATCTTTATCACGGGGTGCAGGATGGCGGCGCTTATTATAATGATGAACGCCTGAAAAACCTGAACGACACCAGTATAGAAGAATCCATCCTGGCAATGAATGCTACCTGGGCAGTTCCGAATCGCTATTTCGACCATAACGCAACGTTGAAGCTTATTCAGGACGTGCGCGGCATCCGTTCCTATGGTTCAGCTGCACTGGAATTGGCTTATCTCGCCAGCGGCAGAATAGATGCCTATATTTCCATGAGGCTGTCTCCATGGGATATAGCAGGTGGAATGGTGATTGCCAGGGAAGTGGGGGCGATTGCCACCAACTTTAAGGGCGAACCTGGTAACCTGTTGAAGCAGGACACATTTCTCGCGGCCAATCCTTCCATCCATTCACGGATACTGGAAAATTATATTCAAGCAAAATAAAAAGGATGCGTAAAAGCATCCTTTTTATTTTTGCCCGCAAACTGGAGTGTTGAAATTGCAGTTGTGAGATGGTATTTTTTTATCAAATAAGATAATTAAACGTTTATTACAGTAACCCTGCTTCGATCATCGAGCGTTTTTTCTTGAAGCCCATAACCATGACGACACCCAATAAGATTATTGCCAAAAAAATCATTGGAAAGCTGCGGAATGCTACAGCGAGACCGATTCCGACCATGGCCAATAATGCCGCTAATGAGTATAGAACGAAAATCCATTTAATGTTTTTCATTTATTTTCCTCCTGCTGATGGAACCTGAAATAAAATCTTAGGGTTTTTTCCCTATATGTGCTATACTAACACAGTTATAGACATGAAAAAAGAATATTGGAGTGAAATTATGACTAACTTACGAAATGATTTAAGAAACATTGCGATTATTGCCCACGTTGACCATGGTAAAACGACGCTTGTGGATCAGCTGCTGCAGCAATCAGGTATCTTCCGTTCTAACGAACACGTGGAAGAACGTGCAATGGACTCTAACGATATTGAAAGAGAACGCGGAATCACTATTCTGGCGAAAAATACTGCGATTCAATATAAAGAAGCTAAAATCAACATTTTGGATACACCTGGACACGCCGATTTCGGCGGAGAAGTGGAACGTATCATGAAAATGGTTGATGGAGTCCTTTTAGTTGTCGATGCTTATGAAGGCTGTATGCCACAAACACGCTTTGTATTGAAGAAAGCTTTGGAACAGAACTTGAAGCCTATCGTTGTAGTAAACAAAATTGACCGTGATTTCGCACGCCCTGAAGAAGTGGTTGACGAAGTCATCGAATTGTTCATCGAACTTGAAGCAAATGACGAACAACTGGAATTCCCGGTGGTTTTCGCATCAGGTATGAACGGTACTGCAAGTCTTTCATCAGATCCTGCAGATCAGGAAGAAAACATGCAGGTTATTTATGATGCAATCATGGAACATGTACCAGCGCCAGTCGATAACAGAGATGAGCCACTACAATTCCAGGTCGCCTTACTTGATTACAACGACTATGTCGGCCGTATCGGTATCGGCCGCGTATTCCGCGGAACAATTGAAGTCGGACAATCTGTTGCTTTAATGAAGCTCGACGGTTCAGTCAAGAATTTCAGGGTTACGAAAATCCATGGTTTCATGGGTCTTAAACGGATTGAAATTCAAAAAGCTGAAGCGGGCGACCTGATTGCCATTTCTGGTATGGAAGATATCAACGTCGGCGAAACTGTGTGTCCACAGGACCACCAGGAAGCTTTACCGATTCTGCGTATTGATGAACCTACCCTACAAATGACATTCCTGGTCAACAACAGTCCGTTTGCAGGTAAAGAAGGTAAATTCATTACTTCAAGAAAAATCCAGGAACGTTTGGATGCTCAATTGGAGACTGACGTTTCGTTGCGTGTAGAACCAACAGACTCTCCGGATGCATGGATTGTCTCTGGACGCGGAGAACTGCATTTGTCGATCCTTATCGAGAACATGCGCCGTGAAGGATTCGAACTTCAGGTTTCGAAACCTGAAGTAATTGTACGCATGGTTGATGGCGTACGCTGTGAGCCGGTTGAACGTGTACAAGTTGATGTACCGGAAGAATATACGGGTGCAATCATTGAATCACTTGGTGAACGTAAAGGCGAAATGCTGGATATGATCAACAATGGTAATGGACAAGTCCGTTTGGTATTTAACGTACCTGCTCGCGGGTTGATCGGTTATACAACAGAATTCCTTACGCAGACTCGCGGATACGGAATCATCAACCATACATTCGACAGCTATCAGCCAGTGGCTTCAGGCCGTGTAGGCGGACGCCGTCAGGGTGTATTGGTATCCATGGAGCGCGGTAAAGTTTCGACTTACGGCTTAATGGGGATCGAAGACCGCGGAACTGCATTTGTTGAAGTCGGTGCTGAGATCTACGAAGGCATGATCGTCGGCGAACATAACCGCGACAGCGATTTGACTGTAAACATCGTTAAGATCAAAGCTGCAACTAACATCCGTTCAGCGAATAAAGATCAGACAACGACTATGAAGAAAGCCCGCTTGTTGAGCCTTGAAGAAGCACTTGAGTACTTGAATGATGATGAGTACTGTGAAATCACGCCTCAAACAATCCGTTTGCGCAAGAAGATTCTTGATAAAAACGAACGTGAGCGTATGGCTAAGAAGAAAAAAGTTGCCATCGAAGAATAAAGTATGGAAGGATGTATAATCCGTGGATGAACGATCCTTTGTCTATGACAGTATGTATCCGGTAGCTCGAGTTCTTTATCAGAACCTGCCAATCGAAGTGGCAGGATATGCATTATTTGCAATTATCCTGTTGCTTTCAGCTTTGGTATATAAATTGGGTTTTGCTAAAAAGCTGCCGCTCGGAAAAAACATCGTAATAGGTCTTTTCCTTGCAGCTGGAGGTTTAGGGTTAACATTTCTTGCCTTTTTCCTGCCGGTTGTCGAGGGACTGGTCATTGCCGCGCTGATCCTGATTCTTTATAAAATCCGCTTATGGCGCGAAAAACGCGAAAACGCTGCATCTCATTGAGATGCAGCGTTTTTTCTTTCGAACGTTTTATACAGGATAGGAAGCAGCAGGGAATAGGCGAGGTGGCCGAAAATCCAATACGTGATCGCTTCCCAGTCGGTAAGGCCTGGCACCTTGTCGGTGATCGCCAACGATGATAATACGAAATAGAGTATATATGTCGGTGAGCAAAGGATCAGGCTGAGAACAGTCAATTGACCGAATGTGTAGGGACGGCGTTTCGCGAAGTAGACGTAAACGATGCCGATTACGACGGAAACCGCGGTATGAAATAAAAACTCTGTCATTTCAGACCATTCTATTTCACCGATAACAGGGATGAAATCCACATTCAATAGAAGCAAATACACATTTACGCCTGTTACAGCCTGTATCCATTTAAATAATAGACCCAGGATCAGCCCGCTCCAAAATCCGATCCAGACCCCTTTCAGGAACTTCATCAAAAGTCTTCCTCGATCTTGCGTGAGCTGCGGTAAAAGTGGAAATTACCGGTTGCCAGCCGTTCTTTGGTCCGCTGCTCGATCCGCTGGTGGCAATTATTGCACATATGGGTGTGGATGGGGCGGTTTCTGAGGCGCTTAGCCTCAAGCGTATCATCCACCAGTTCTTCGATGGTGTCACATATTACACATTTAACACGCATTTTGTTTCACTCCTATTCTACGCGGATGGCTGATACATTAGTGATCGGATTGCCAAGATTGCTTCCATCAGGCAACAGTACATGCACAGGGCCGTCCTCGCGGAGCGGCTTGCCTTCATGGCTGAATTTCAGCACCAGTTCTTTTGAAGCTTCGAGTGGGAAGCTGAAGTCGCCATCAGCCGTTTCAAAAACAACGGTTTCCGCAGTCTTATATGGTTCGGCATTTTCGATGAAAGGCTTGAAGAGGATGCCGAAAGTGCCGGTAAGCATCTCCTGCTTCTCTTGCTTTTTATACTTTTTCTCTGAATTCAAAGTAGGGGGCACTGTTGCGCCTTCCATAATTTCACGTGACCAATGTTCACCCATGCCACGTTTATATTCTTCCATTTCATCACGTTCGATGCGATCTTCAGTAAAATACTTCTCAAGGTCCAGTTTACGGTCGTCAAAAATCCACACTGTTGGATCCAGAGTCAGTTTAAATCCCACGTCGCCTTTGAATTGAATAATATATTCCATTAGTAAAACCCTCCATCTAGATAATCTCTCTTCTATCAGTATACCTGTCTTTGTCAAGTTCCTAAAGTGATTGCTTCCGGAGAAGAGGAGGCTTGCAATTTGGCTGTGTAAAAGATACACTTTAAACAGGTCGAATAGAAGAAATTTCAGTAAATGGGGGAGTCCTCATGGAACATACAGAAGAACAAACTTATCAGCATAAAGCGTTGGATCTCCTCAAAGCCGATGCGCTGAAAATAGAGCAATTGATAAAAGTCCAAATGGACAATCTGACTTTGCCGTCCTGCCCATTATATGAAGAAGTCCTTGATACGCAAATGTTCGGTCTATCGCGTGAAATCGATTTTGCAGTGAAGCTTGGCCTGATTGAAAAGGAAGACGGTAAAAACTTAATGGATACGCTGGAAAAGAAATTATCCATCCTTCATGAAGCGTATACGAATAAATAAAGCAAACTCAAACGATTTTTGTTTGAGTTTTTTTACTAAGAAAAATTATAAATGAGGTTTGAATATATGAAACAGTATATAAAGCGCTATGCCGCTAATTTTGATTACCCCCTTCTTTTCGTTTATCTCGCATTAACCCTCTTTGGCCTGGTCATGATATACAGTGCAAGCATGGCCTGGTCCGTCTACAGATATGGCTGGGAACCCAATCACTTCTTCAACCAGCAAATAGTGAACTTAGCCTTGGCGTTGCCGGCGTTTGTGCTTGGCGCTATTTTCCCTTATAAGCATTTCAGCAAGAAGTGGATGATGATGTCGATTCTTTTCGTCGTTTTCAGCGGCCTGATACTGGTGCACTTTATCGGATATGCCGGAGGCGGGGCGCAAAGCTGGATCTACATCGGTTTTGCCAGTATCCAGCCTTCTGAAATTGCGAAAGTGGGATTGATCTTCTATCTGTCTGGCGTTTTCTCGAATAAATACAAAAAAGGTACGATCAATCAACTGAACGAATCGATCATCCCTCCGGTAATCGTCTTGGCTTTCGCATTGTTCCTGGTGTTCAGGGAACCTGACATCGGGTCAATGGGGATCATCGCATTGGTGGGCTTGAGTGTCATGGCAGCCAGCGGGATCCGTTTCAGCATGTTCCTGAAACTTGCCGGGATCGTGGCAGCGGCAGCCGCTATTTTCATCGTTCCTTTCCTTATTTTTGCGCAGGATATGATTCTTACGGAGAAACGGCTTGGACGTCTTGAAGCCTTCCTGAATCCTTTCGTTGATGAATTGGGCTTTGGCATGCAGATTGTAAACGGCTATCTCGCAATCGGTTCTGGCGGAATCAGCGGTTTAGGACTGGGACAGTCCATTCAGAAGCTGGGCTATTTGCCGGAACCGCACACGGATTTCATTATGTCCATCGTAGCTGAAGAACTTGGAGTCCTGGGTGTGGTATTCGTAATCGGAGGACTTGGATTTATTGTGCTGAAGGGCCTGTCGATCGCCATGACCACGAAAGATCCTTTGGCGCGAATGCTGTCAGCGGGTATCGCCAGCATGATCGGCATACAGACTTTCGTCAATCTGGGCGGATTATCAGGGCTGATTCCACTGACAGGTGTTACCCTGCCATTTATAAGTTATGGCGGAACTTCCGTAATTTTGTTATCGTTAGCTATGGGAGTCTTAATGAATGTCTCCATGTTCCACAAATATGAAAAAACAAAAAAATAAAGGGTGTGCTGCATTGTGAAAAAGATCAATAAGATTTTGGTGGCAAACCGCGGAGAAATCGCTATCAGGGTTTTCCGCGCCTGTACAGAACTGAAAATTCCAACAGTTGCAATTTATTCACAAGAAGACAGCGGTTCATATCATCGTTATAAAGCAGACGAATCGTATTTGGTAGGAAAGGGTAAAAAGCCGATTGATGCATATCTGGATATAGAAGATATCATCCGTATCGCAAAAGACACGGATACTGATGCAATCCATCCGGGTTACGGCTTTTTATCCGAGAATGTTCATTTTGCACGCAGATGTGAAGAAGAAGGAATCCTGTTCATCGGACCTACTTCCGCGCACCTGGACATGTTCGGCGATAAAGTGAAAGCGCGTTCACAGGCGATTGCTGCCGGAATTCCTGTAATACCTGGAACTGACGGACCGGTGGAATCACTCCAGGAAGTGGAAGAATTCGCTAAGACAGCCGGTTTTCCTTTGATGATCAAAGCTTCTTTAGGCGGCGGTGGCCGCGGCATGCGGATTGTCCGCAATGAGGAAGAACTGGCATCATCTTATGAAAGAGCGAAATCGGAAGCGAAAGCTGCTTTTGGTTCTGATGAAATGTATGTAGAGAAATTTGTTGAGAAACCGAAGCATATCGAAGTCCAGATTCTGGGTGACCAATATGGCAATATCGTCCACCTCTATGAACGCGATTGCTCGATTCAGCGCCGCCATCAGAAAGTCGTGGAAATAGCGCCTTCAAATTCAATCAGCAATGACCTGCGCAATGAAATCTGTGATGCTGCAGTAAAGCTGATGAAAAATATTGATTACATAAATGCAGGGACAGTCGAATTCCTTGTATCGAATGATGAATTCTACTTTATAGAAGTAAATCCCCGTATCCAGGTAGAGCACACGATAACGGAAATGATTACTGGAATAGACATAGTCCATTCCCAAATCCATATCGCCAGAGGCCATGAACTTCACGGTGATGTGATTTCCATTCCTTCACAGGATAAAATTCCGTTATTCGGTTTTGCGATTCAATCCCGTGTGACTACTGAAGATCCTGTTAATGACTTTATGCCGGATGCGGGTAAACTGATGGTCTATCGTTCCGGTGGCGGATTCGGTGTCCGTCTCGACACAGGCAACGCTTTCCAAGGCGCAGTAATTTCACCGTATTATGATTCACTGCTTGTGAAATTATCCACTTGGGCGCTTACATTCAAGGAAGCGGCAGGCAAAATGGACCGGAATTTACAGGAGTTCCGTATCCGTGGAATAAAGACAAATATTCCTTTTTTGGAAAATGTAGTTAAACACCCTAGTTTCATCAAAGGGGATTTTGATACAAGCTTCATCGATTCTACACCTGAATTATTCCTGTTCCCGGTAAGGCAAGACCGCGGGACCAAACTGTTAAGCTATATCGGCAATGTCACCGTCAACGGTTTCCCGGGAATCGAAAAGAAAAAGAAACCGATTCACGCGGCGCCAAGAAAACCGGAAATCGATCTCAGCACAACATTGCCGCCAGGCACGAAGCAGATTTTCGAGGAAAGAGGAGCGGAAGGACTGGCTAAGTGGATCCATGAACAGGAAGATGTCCTCCTGACAGATACGACGTTCCGTGATGCGCACCAATCTCTTCTGGCCACGAGACTCCGTTCATATGACATGTTTGCTGTTGCAAAAGAAACGGCGCATTTGCAGAAAGACCTGTTTTCAATGGAGATGTGGGGAGGGGCGACTTTTGATGTTTCTTACCGATTCCTCAAAGAAGATCCTTGGCAGCGTTTGATCAAATTGCGGGAGCAGATGCCGAATGTACTGTTCCAGATGCTATTCCGAGGAGCGAATGCGGTAGGCTATAAAAACTACCCGGATAATGTCATCCGTGATTTCGTGCGTAAATCAGGTGAAGCAGGAATCGATGTATTCCGTATCTTTGACAGTCTCAACTGGATCAAAGGGATGGAAGTGGCTATCGATGAAGTGAGGCAGAGCGGCAAAATTGCTGAAGCGGCAATATGCTACACCGGCGATATTCTGGATCCAAGCCGTGATAAATATACTGTACAGTACTACAAAGATATGGCGAAAGAGCTCGAAGCGTCCGGCGCGCACATTTTAGCCATCAAAGATATGGCGGGCCTTCTCAAGCCAGAAGCTGCTTACCGTTTAGTTTCCGAGTTGAAGGATACGGTATCCATGCCGATCCATCTCCATACACATGACACGAGCGGAAACGGCATTTATATGTATTCGAAAGCCATCCAGGCTGGGGTCGATATCGTCGATACAGCACTTGGTTCCATGGCAGGGCTTACTTCACAGCCAAGCTCGAATTCATTGTATTACGCAATGAACGGCAGCGGCCGTGAAGTCCGGATGGATATTCAGGCACAAGAAAAACTTTCGCATTACTGGGAAGATGTCCGTAAATACTACAGTGATTTCGAAAGCGGCATGAACAGCCCGCATTCGGAAATCTACGTCCACGAAATGCCAGGCGGCCAATACAGCAACCTGCAGCAGCAGGCCAAAGCTGTCGGTCTGGGGATGCGCTGGGAAAATGTGAAGGAAATGTATTCCCGTGTCAATATGCTGTTCGGTGATGTGGTGAAAGTTACGCCTTCATCGAAAGTAGTGGGAGACATGGCGCTCTTTATGGTGCAGAATGATCTGGATGAAGAAACGGTCATCTCCAGAGGCGAAACGATCGATTTCCCGGAATCGGTCATCGAATTCTTCGAAGGATATATCGGTCAGCCACACGGCGGTTTCCCTGAAGAATTGCAGAAAGTGGTTCTGAAGGAGCGGAAGCCGATCACGGTTCGTCCAGGTGAACTTCTGGAACCTGCGGATTTTGATGACATCGGCAAAAAGCTCTTTGAGAAACTGGATCGTCCTGTAACCAGCCATGAAGTGCTTGCTTATGCTCTATATCCGAAAGTTTTTGATGAATATTCGTTGACGAATAAAACATTCGGTGATGTTTCCGTACTGGATACGCTGACGTTCTTGTATGGCATGAGGCTCGGAGAAGAAATCGAAGTTGAAATCCAAAAAGGGAAAACGCTGATCGTTAAATTGGTATCTATCGGCGAACCGCAAAAAGACGGTACCCGTTCCATTTATTTTGAATTGAACGGCCAGCCGCGTGAAGTGAGCATCAAAGATATGACGGTAGAAACTGACAGTGCCGCCAAACCGAAAGCGGACCCAACTCAGGAAAGCCATATCGCAGCTACGATGCCTGGCACTGTTTTGAAAGTTGTTGCAGAGAAAGGCGCCAAAGTAAAACGCGGCGACCATCTGCTTGTGACGGAAGCCATGAAAATGGAAACGACGGTGCAGGCTCCTTTCGACGGAACAATTACGGAAATCCATGTGAATGCCGCAGATGGTATTTCAACTGGAGACCTGCTGATAGAAATGGAAAGAAATTAAAAAAACGCGGGCGCATTTGCGTCCGCGTTTTTTATGATTTTGTATAACTCCGTGAAACCAGAAGTACCATATAACACAACAGCCCGAATAATAAACTGATGAAGAGGGAATGCAATAATGCAACAGCAAGATTTAACTTTGTCAGCACCACCAGCATGCCTGTCGTCGCCTGCATCATAACGATCGTGAAGGCGATGATCCAGCCCCAGTAAATTGCTCGCTGGTCTTTATAATGCTTGATGGCGTGCCACATGATGACACCTATCCAGATGATGATCAAACCGGCTGCAGCACGGTGTCCCATTTGAACCCATTCATACATATTGGAAGGGAGGGCAAATGAATCGTTGCGGCATAGCGGCCAGTCAGAACAGATCAGACTGGAGTTGGTATGTCGGACAAGCGCCCCTGTATAAATGACGATATAAGAATATAACGTAACACCGATCGTGTGGAATTTCAGTGTTCTGCCGATCTTCAGTTTCTCTGTATCGAATTTACGATCCACTTCAAAAACGAGAAGCGTCAGCAATAGGACAGATGCAAAAGAGATAAGGGAGATTCCGAAATGGAGAGCGAGTATAAAATCACCCTGGCCCCATAATACTTGCGCTGCACCGATCAAAGCTTGCAGAACAAGGAAGAAAACGGAAGTGACAGCTAAAAATTTGGTCTCACGCACGTGGCCGAATTTTCGCCAAGCCCAGACAGCCAGAATCAGGATCAGAATACTGACAGCTCCTGTAACCAATCTGTGGGAAAACTCAATCAGCACTTCCGCTGTTATGACCTCAGGGATCAGTTGGCCATTACAGCCGGGCCAGTGCCGTCCGCAGCCCATTCCGCTTTCAGTCTTGGTGACAAGAGCGCCTCCCAGCAGAATAAAAAGCATGCCGATTGAAGCTGCTACTGCGAACCATTTTATATATTTGTTTTGCTGCAAGAATGCCACCTACTTTTTCTATATGAAAATACATTTATCCGTCCATAACCTGCATACTCGATAATAGCGAAACTCTGCTTAAAACACAACGGAAAATCAGCAATACCGGAAACTTTCGATATTTGGACATATTAAGGCGAGCCTTCACAAACTGTTCAAAAACTATTATTTTTCATTATTAAAAATGGAGGTGCAGTGATGTATGATAGGGTGAGTGCAATTTGAGGCTAACTTCCCATATTCATAGCTTTTATCGTTAAATTTCAGTTATATGTAGAAAAACGGCTGGATTTTAGATATAGTTATGGTTAGCGGACTATGCTTACAACTTTGAAAGGAGGAGGTTGAATGTCGAACGGCCGGTCTATGTCTGCGGAAGCACATGATGCGCCGGAAACTACCACCTTTGTCCAGGATTTTTTGGCACTTATAAAAATCGGGATTGTTAATTCGAACCTGATTACAGTATTCACTGGACTGTGGCTTGCGTTTCAGTTCTCTGGCAGACATTTTTTGCAGCATTTGGACATCCTCGTCTACACCTTGGTCGGATCAGCTTTGATCATTGCAGGTTCTGCTGCCATGAATAATTACATTGATACAGATATCGATCCATTGATGGCGAGCAAAAAATCGCGGCCAACGGTAACTGGAAGATTCAAACCATCTGCTGTTTTGGCCCTCGCTGTTTCTTTCATTGTTCTAGGCGAAATCTTCTTGTTCTCCGCGTCTGTTTCGGCAGGGGTATTGGGAATTGCAGGAATTTTAGCTTATGTGGTCCTGTATTCCATGTGGTCCAAGAGAAGGCATGTCAGCAATACGATTGTCGGCAGCATCTCGGGTGCCATCCCGCCGCTTATCGGCTGGGCCGCAGTTGAACCCGCTTTGGGTGCAGGTGCCTGGGCATTGTTCCTTATTATGTTCATTTGGCAGCCGCCGCATTTTTATGCGCTGGCTATGAAACGGACAGAGGAGTACCGGGCTGCTAATATCCCGATGCTGCCGGTGGTGAAAGGTTTCCACCGGACGAAAAAATCCATGCTGGCATGGGTTGTATTCCTTTTTCCACTGCCATTCCTTTTGCCGGAACTGGGAACAGGCTTCTTCATCTTAGCGACGCTTTTGAATCTGGGCTGGCTCATTTTGGCTGTCCGCGGCTTTGGAGCGAAAGATGATTTGAAATGGGCGAAGAATATGTTTATCTATTCATTGAATTACATGACGATTCTTTTCGTTTCAATGATCATATTCGCTGTTTTCGTCTGATTTTCAATACTTAAAAACTTTTAAATGAGAGAGGGGTAAGAAAAGCTATGATGAAAGGACTTACTAACTGGCGTCTTTTCGCTTTGATGACAGCATTGCTCGTCGTTCTTTCGGGCTGTGGGCGTGAAGAGATTTCAACTTTAATCCCTGCTGGTAAAGTGGCACAGGATCAATTCAATCTCCTGCAGCTGTCTACTGCTGTTATGACTTTTGTAATTATTGTCGTAACCATCATCTTCATATTGGCTATCGTTAAGTTCCGCCGTTCTAAACTCGGAGACGACATGATTCCTGAACAAGTGGAAGGCAGCGCGAAACTCGAGTTTATCTGGACTGCAGTGCCGATCGTGCTATTGCTCATCCTTGCTGTTCCAACTGTTTATTCTACTTTTGATTTGGCTGATGTAACGGCTATGGATTCTGTAGACGAAGAAGGAAATAAAACCAATCTTACTGTCAACGTTACAGCTAAGCTTTACTGGTGGGAATTTGAATATCCTGAACAGGGCATTGTGACTGCACAGGAATTAGTTGTTCCAACTGATGAACGCGTTTATTTCAACTTAATCTCTGCAGATATCAAGCACTCCTTCTGGATTCCTTCAATTGGCGGAAAACTTGATGTAAACCCTGAGAACGTCAACAAATTCTATCTTGAGTTCGATAATGAATCTGAAACTCTGGATGATGGCGTTTACTATGGTAAATGTGCTGAACTTTGCGGACCTTCCCACGCTTTGATGGATTTTAAAGTGAAATCTGTTGATCGTGAAGAATTCGATCAATGGGTTGCTGCAATGCAGGAAGAACCTGAACCTGCATCTGAAACTCTGGCAACGGAAGGTGAAGAAATCTTCGCTAACAGCTGTATCAGCTGCCACGCTGTTTCTGGAGCTGGTTCTACAGGAATGACAGGACCGAACCTTGCGACTTTCGGTGACCGTAACCGCATCGCCGGCTTTTTGGAACACAACGAAGAAAATTTGAAAAAATGGATTGTTGATCCACAGGATTACAAACCAGGAAACTTGATGCCTGACGGTAAAACTAACAATGGCGGAGAACCATTCTCCGAACAGGAATTGGATGCGCTTGCTGCGTACCTGATGAGCCTGTCTGTTGAAGAATAAACGCGTCAGAGTGTAAAAAAGGAGGTATACAGTGTGAGTTCTTTAGCACAAAAAAAGGGTGTCGGCGCAGTTATATGGGATTATCTTACAACAGTAGACCATAAGAAAATTGCGATCCTCTATTTGATCTCAGGCGGCTTTTTCTTCCTTGTAGGTGGAGCGGAAGCGATGCTGATCCGGGTCCAACTGATGAAAGCTGGAAATGATTTCCTGAGTGCCGGACTATATAACCAAATTTTGACAATGCACGGTACTACCATGATTTTCCTGGCTGCAATGCCAATACTGCTGGCGTTTATGAACGCCGTAATGCCACTTCAGATTGGTGCACGCGACGTCGCGTTTCCATTCTTGAACTCATTGGGCTTCTGGCTGTTCTTCTTCGGAGGGATTTTCCTGAATTTGTCCTGGTTCATGGGCGGCGCACCTGACGCGGGCTGGACAAACTATGCTTCATTGGCTCTGGCTTCTGAAGGGCAGGGAATTGATTTCTATTCACTTGGCTTGACCATTTCTGGTTTCGGTACATTGATCGCTGGGATTAACTTCCTTGTAACGATTATCAATATGCGTGCACCAGGTATGACGTATATGAGAATGCCATTGTTCACTTGGACGACATTTGTCGCTTCCGCTTTGATTCTTTTGGCTTTCCCTCCATTGACTATCGGATTATTCTTCATGATATTTGACCGTTTGTTCGGCGCCAATTTCTTTGCTGTCGAAATGGGCGGCAACACGATTATCTGGGAGCACCTGTTCTGGATATTCGGCCACCCGGAAGTTTATATACTTATTTTGCCGGCATTCGGTATTTTCTCTGAAATCTTTGCGATTTTCTCGAGAAAACGACTTTTCGGTTACACAGCATTAGTATTTGCAACAATCTTAATCGGTTTCTACGGATTCATGGTATGGGCCCACCACATGTTCACTGTCGGCCTTGGACCAACTGCCAACGCGGTTTTCGCTCTGGCAACAATGATTATCGCGGTTCCTACGGGGATTAAGATCTTCAATTGGCTGCTGACAATCTGGGGAGGAAGCATCAAATTCACCGTACCGATGATATATGCGATTGCTTTCATTCCGTCATTCACTGCCGGTGGGGTTACCGGAGTTATGCAAGCCATAGCCCCGCTTGACTATCAATTGCACGATTCTTACTTTATCGTTGCCCACTTCCATTATGTAATCGTTGGTGGGGTAGTATTGGCGATTCTCGCGGGTACGCATTTGTATTGGCCTAAGATGTTCGGAACCATGTTAAGTGAAAAACTTGGCTTTGTAACGTTCTGGTTCTTCCTCATCGGTTTTCACCTGACATTCTTTGTCCAGCATTTCCTCGGGCTGCTTGGAATGCCACGCCGTGTTTATACGTTCGGTGCTGATCAGGGGTGGGATCTGTTCAACGCAATCAGCTCAGCTGGGGCTGTATTGATGGCGATCGGTATTATCGTCCTGCTGGTAAATGTAGTAATTACCACTGTTAAAAATGTCCGTGTCGGCAACGACCCTTGGGAAGACGGGCGTACACTTGAATGGGCAATTCCTTCACCGCCGCCATTCTATAACTTTGCTCAAACTCCATTGGTACGTGGTCTCGATACGTACTGGATCGAAAAAATGGAAGGCAATAAAGAAGGCATGGTCTACGCCGAGCCGCTTGGCGATGTCCACATGCCGAATGGGTCGATTATTCCGTTGATCATGTCATTCGGGCTGTTCGTTGCATCATTTGGCGCCCTTTACTTCCAGGACGAAACAAAACCATGGGCCTTGGCAGTATTGATTATCGGTCTTGCAATCACTTTCGGTTCGATGCTCTTCCGATCGTTGAAAGACGATCTAGGATTCCACATCACGAAAGAAGAACTGATTGAAGACGCTAAGAAAGGAGGCAACACCGATGGACCTAAATAAGAGATACACCGCTCAATCCTGGCCGGATCATCCCGAGACGGCAACAATGGAAGGGAAAAATAAGTTTGTCGGCTTCTGGTTGCTTCTGGCTGCTGAAACTGTAACATTCGCTACTCTTTTCGCCACTTACCTGGCTTTGAAAGATAGAGGGCCAAGTGGAATGGAATATACAGCAGCTGGCTTATTCGAACTTCCTCTGGTGTTTGCGATGACAATGATTCTTTTGACTTCGTCCTTGACGAGTGTCTACGCAATGCACCATATGAAAAACCATAACTTTAAAGCAATGCAGGCGTGGCTGGGCATAACTGTTTTGCTGGGACTTACATTCCTAGGATTTGAGTTTTATGAGTTTTATCACTATGTTAATGATGGTTTCGGCTTTACACAAAGTGCTTTCAGTTCCTCATTCTTTGTTCTTGTCGGAACTCATGGTGCCCACGTGATATTCGGTCTTAGCTGGTTTATCGCGTTAATGCTCCGCAACGCAAAACGCGGATTGAATATGTATAACGCTCCTAAGTTTTATCTTGCATCACTATATTGGCATTTCATCGACGTAGTATGGGTATTCATCTTTACTGCAGTCTATTTGATGGGAGTGGTCGGTTAATATGGCACACGATACTACTGAAAAAATCAGATCACATGCAGAGCACGAATTCCTGAAGAAAAAAAGATCAACTGAGATGCGCCATCAATTGACGTCGTTTGCAATCATGATTTTCCTGACGCTGATTGCATTCACGGCGGTCGCTGCTGGATTCTCTACTTACTTGATTGTTCCGATTATCCTCTTATTGGCTGCGGTTCAGGTCGTTCTTCAGCTTTATCATTTCATGCACTTGAACAATAAAGGCCATGGAACAGTTGCGTTCTTTATGTTCTGTGGAATGTTTGTCGCTTTTATCACGGTTTTGACTCTTGTTACAATTGTTTGGTGGTAAATTAAACAAAAATCCTCTTCACTTAATGTGAAGGGGATTTTTTCTGTCCGAAATGAATCTTCATGATGGTTCAGCTTAGAAATATGATGAAGCGTTCTGGAAATGTCATGATTCGTTCATTGATATGCAGGTGCTTCCGCTATATAATGAGGGTACTTGAGGAAAAGGAGGTATGTTAGGCATGCCAATCAGTATTTTTGGATTTCAGGCTTTATGGAGTCCGTATTACTTAGGAGCCCTAGTCTTGATCACTCTCTTATATTTTTTAATCACTACCAAGTGGAGAGGTAAATTTAAGGACAGTGAACCTTTAAAGCAAAAAGAAGCGCTGCTGTTCGTTTCCGGAATGGCCTTGTTATATATTATTAAAGGGTCGCCTGTCGACCTATTGGGACATATTACATTTACGATGCATATGGTGCAGATGGCGTTCCTCTTGTTGTTGGCGCCCCCGCTGATTATTATGGGGATTCCTTCATGGCTTTGGAGATGGTTCATCGACCTTCCTGTCATCAGACCCTTGTTCATGTTCTTCACTAAACCGATGCTTGCGCTGATTCTGTTCGGATTGTTTTTCTCAGTCTATCATTTGCCGCTTGTATTCGATTTCGTAAAACAGGATATGCTGCTTCACGCTGTTGTCAGCAGTTTATTGTTCGTTTTCGCGATCTTCTACTGGTGGCCGGTAGTCAATAATCTGGAAGGGGTGCATAAATTCCACGGTTTGAAAAAACTCGGATTCCTTTTGGGACTGAGTGTCCTGATGACGCCAGCATGTGCACTGATCATTTTCAGCAGTTCACCGTTCTATGCGACATATACAGATGCGGATGCCTGGCTTCAGGCAATGGCACTTTGTGTGCCGGTCGGAACTTTATCACAATTGAATCTCTCCGGTCCCGAGTTGTTTACGTCCATGAGTTTGATTGAAGATCAGCGTACCGGTGGAATCACGATGAAAGTGCTTCAGGAATTAGTATTTACTGTATTCATTTGGCTGGTATTCTATGAATGGCTGCGCAATGAAAATGACAATGCAGATGAAATTACTGCGAAAGTGTTGCAGGATCGAAAAGAGATGGCTTATCACCGACATAATGGGTAAAGCATAAAAGGGGATTAAAAGAGATGGATTTACCGCTATTGCCAACTATCAGTACATTTTTTATCGTATTAAGCGCTATTTTTGTAGCGATCGGCTGGAATCTAATCCGGCAGCGCAAGATCGAAGCCCATAAAAAGGTGATGCTTGCAGCAGGGGCTTCAGCTCTGACTTTCTTCATCATTTATGCGTCGCGTACGATCTTTATTGGAAACACTGCATTCGGCGGACCGGAAGAGTATAAAATCTTCTATACGATTTTTCTTGTCTTCCATATCACCCTGGCGACAACAGGCGGGATCATGGGATTGATCACTATTTGGTGGGGCTTGAAGAACCGTTTGGATAAACACCGCAAAATCGGTCCTTATACCAGTGTCATCTGGTTCTTTACAGCAATTACGGGTGTGATGGTTTATCTGCTATTATATGTAATCTATAAAGGCGGACCGACAACTTCAGTGATCAAAGCGATTCTTGGCGGAGAATAAGTAAAGGAGAACCTCAAGGGGTTCTCCTTTTGCAGTATATTGAAAAAAGATAACTATAAGCAATTGACAGATATTGCGCAAAACAGCTTCGCTTTCCTGGGGGCTTGTACTGAGCTAACTCGTGCTCGGTACCCTTCGCCCGAGTGGATCTCAGCACTTCGCGCGAAACGGAGTTGGAAAGCCAACTCCGTTTCTAATCTCCTGGGAGTCTCGCTGGTTTGCTCCATATCTCAGTATGGCTTTCTATAGAAGTGGTCTAGAAAAGGAGAACCTCAAGGGGTTCTCCTTTTTGTATTGAATGATTTATTAGTTATATCTTAAAGTCGATTTTGATGATCCCGGCTTCACGTGCTGATGTGAAAAGGATGACGATCAGTGGGCCGATAAAGAATCCAAGGAAGCCGATCAGCTGCAATCCGATGAACATCGCGATTAACGTCGCAAGCGGTGACAAGCCGATATGGGAACCCATGACTTTCGGTTCGACGGTTCTGCGGATGATCAGCAGGACAAGCGCCAGAACAGCCAATTGCGTGCCTTGTACGACGTCGCCAGTGATGAACTCATAGATGAACCAAGGTGTCAGGACGATGATTGAACCAAGGATCGGAATGAAATCGATGACCCAAATTATAAGGGACATGACAATGGCAACTTCAGGAGCAATGAACAGCAATGCCACCAGCGATACAAGGAAGATGATGACGCTGACGAGAAATTGGGCTTTCAGGAAGCCGAAGATGACATTGTTCAACCGGGCAGCCATAAAGCGGACTTTCTCTGCTGTAGTGTCTTTCAATCTGCTGAAAAGAATGCGTTTCAAATCGTCCAGGTCCAACATGAAAAGGAACAAAGCGATAAGGAAAACGATAAAGCTTACCAGGAAAGAAGGGATGCCTGTCAGGAGGTTAGTGACAGTATCATAATTGACGATTGTTAATAGCCAATCCCTGATGCCTTCCAAAAAAAGTGCCAGTTCTGTTTCGAATGAATTGACGACTTCAACTGGCAATTCTTCAGAAGAACGCAGGAAGAAATCCTGCATTTCCTCCCATATGGAGGAGAGGCTATTGATGTATACCGGCATATTTTGGGAAACCATGATCAGTCTGCCGATCAGGTACGTCACTGTCCAATAGAGAAAGGATGAGACGAGCAGCAGAAACACGATGAATGCAGTGATTACAGCTGATTTCCGCTGCCATTTTAAACGCTTCTGTAAAAATACGACGAATGGCTCAAGAAAAATAGCCGTCAGCAGAGCCAATATTAACGGTATGGCAATTGGAATTATGTATATTGAAATTAATATTAATAACGAAATAATAAGTATTATTGTCAAAATCTTTTTATTCCACCACTTTGCCACGATAAACCTCCCAAAAACATTATATTATGATTATATCAATACCCATTTGTAAAGAAAACTTTTTAAAAAAAACCGCAGTTCAATGTTGAACTGCGGTTTTTTTTCAAGTGTCGATTCTGGCCATTAAATGGACCTGAACACTTTTTTACACTTGGATTTCAAATGCTTTTAATTCGGATTTAATTGTCGCCAGAATATCGGCGCAAGTTTTCAGCAGATGCTCTGGGAAGTGCTCATCTTCACCATATTCAACGCCGAATGGATAATAGTATTTACCGATTACCGGCTTCATAACTTTTACGGTTGCGTCGCCTGCATCAATATCGCCATCTACCGCATAAGCGAATACGCGCAGATAATAGCGGCCTTCACGGACATCGAATTTACGGTCGAACGTAACCCGCTCGTAATCCCATTGTCCTTCTTTAGTCATACCGTGTTTGCCCATAATATGCTGGAGCAAATTGAAGTCTACCAGAATGTCCTCAAGTCCTGTATTTTCAAAATACATAGGATCTCCTCCTCTATCTCAAAACTGACTCAATGCTCCTTTAATAATAGATGAAATTTGCGCTTGTTGCAATGGCTAGATTGTGTCAGTATAGAGGCGGCTGTTATAATTGATGAAAATAGCTTGGGAGGGTGGAAGACGATTGAAGAATTTATTGCGTATCATGATATTTCTGTCAATCATCCTCATTACATTTTTTTACTTTGATTCGTCGATAAATGAGAATGACATTCTGGAAGCTCCTCGAAAAGTGGACCCGCTGCCTGCGCAGGAGATCATAGAAAATCCTTTGGCGGTTGAACGACCTGATGAAGGGATATCCGTTTATATCGGGAAACCTTCGGAGGAGTGGATTGATGATTACGGTCAGCCTTCACGGATTGAACCTTCAGCATTCGGTTATGAATGGTGGATTTATAATCAGTCGTATTCCAATTATAAAATGGTAGGGGTCAAAGACCAGAAAGTCGTGCAGGTCTATACTGCCGGCACAGCAACCGATGCGGCTCCTTACAGCATCGGGCAGAGTATAGAAGATCTGTACCGGTTTACGATCATTGAAGACGAAGTGACGGTGAAATACGGAACGAATATCTATACATTCAGTTTGGACGCTGAAGACCGCGAAACCAGATTACTGGTCAGTTTCGATGATATCTATGCACAGCTTTATATTGATCAAGAAGATGGAATGCTTGAAGCGGTCAGGTTCATGAACGCCGAAACACTTATCCGACATCAGCCATATGACATGATGTATGTAGGAAATCTGCTGGTTCCGATCAATCCTTCTTCAGCCTTGCAGGCGTCCATCGACAAAGCGAACGCTAAACAGGTAGTCGATCTGACGAATGTATACCGCCTGCATCATCAGCAAAAACCGTTGGCTGTCAACGCAGCGGTAAGCATGCTGGCTGAGCGGCATAGCCGCAATGTGGCCCGCCAGGATTTCTCGTCGGAGGATATTGAAGTGGAAGGCTTGGAAGACAGACTGAAAAATTCCCGTATCATATATGACGAAGCGGCTGAAAATACCGCTTCGCAATATTATGACGCCGCTGAAGCGGTCCATGGCTGGATAAATTCGGAAGACCACCGGGATACTTTGTATTCGAGCCGGTTCAATCAAATCGGGGTCGGTGTATTCGGAAAATATTACACACAGAGCTTCTTGCGACAGGAACCGACCAAAGCTGAAAAACAATAAAACCATTCAAGTTTTTGGAACGATGAAAAAGGAACCGGTGGAGGTGGCGATATGCTTTCCGCCGGTTTCGTATATATTGCCTTCGATGACCATCGTATGACGGCCTTGGCGTATGATATTAGCCTCTGCAGTGATGGTTTCTTCTGTCGCGACAGTCAGGTAATGGATGGCCAGATTCGTTGTCACGGCCCCGTAGCCTTCGGGGCATTTACTGTTGGCCAGAGTGCCCATTGCAGTGTCGAGAAGAACAGCCAGAATTCCGCCGTGGGGAATGTCGATATTATTATGGATGAATGGCGTATTGGGGATGCTGACAGTCCAGCTGTCATTCTTCCGTTCTCTTTCCATGCCGAGCGCAGCGCTTAAATAGGTAGTAAAGCCGCCGGCCTGCTTCTTTTCCAGATTATCGAGAAACTGTGAGAGGATTTGAATATCCTCCTGAGAGCCGTTGTCCACGGTTCTTTTAAATTGCGCCATTAAATCCTTCATGATGACAACCCTTTCTTAATGTATTAAAATATTTGTATGTTTGATATAATTGAACCGTAGAGGAGGTAATACTTGTGATCATGACCTACGAATGGGTTCAAATTGCTGACTCTGCTGAAGAGTTAAGTAGAATGATACTACAATCAGAGCAGGCTGAGCAATATCGACAAGCTTACCGTGCTGTTTACGATAATAAAGAGCTGGCGGCTGAAATAACCGCTTTTGCCCGTTTAAAAGATTTATATGAAGAGGTGCAGCGTTTCGGGAAATATCATCCTGATTATAAGGATGTCATGAAGCGCATCCGGGTCGATAAACGGAAATTGGACCTCAATGAGAAAGTCGCCGAATTGCGGCTGGCTGAAAATGAGTTGCAGGATCTGATTGATCAGGTGAGCTTCATTATCGGCCGTTCCGTTTCGGAGGCGGTCAAAATCCCTTCGAGCAACCCTTTCTTTTCATCAGATTCCTCATGTGGAGGAAGCTGTGGAACGGGCGGCGGATGTTCCTGTTCAGCTTAAGAAAAGCCGGTGGAGAAAAAAGCATTGCTTTTTTCTCCACCGGCTTTTTGTGTGCGCCAATATTATTCGGTTTCTTTCAATGCTTTCACTGCCACATCGGGACGGTCAGTGATGATGCCTTTTGCACCGGCATCAATCAGCGAACGGATGATTTCCGGATCGTCGATTGTCCAGTAGTGGACGGGCACATTCAGGTTTTCTAGAAACGCGATGAAGCGAGGCGACACCAGATTGAATCCGTTTGAACGGATTGGAATCTGGAACATATCCGCACGCGGCTTATAAAGATGGCCGAATTGGCTGTTGAATGCCGCGAAGGCTTTTCTCACTTCATTTTCTCCTGCTCCGATGGCCACCCGGTTTTGGGCATAGAGATTGAACCGGTCGATTTGTTCGTCGAAGAAGCTGGTGACGCCAACACGTTCTTCCACGCCCGCAGATTCGATCAGGCGCCAAAGTTTGGAAGGCAACAGACTGCCTTCGTATGTTTCCGGCGAATCCTTCATATCGATATTGATATACATATCAGGGAATTCATCCAATAATTCGCGCAAGGTGATGATTTTTTCATCTCCGCCACGGTAGGAATTATTGCCTTCAAGATCTTCGAAATGGTAGCCAAGATCAAGTGTGCGAAGTTCATCGAGTGTCAGATCTGCTACTTTGCCAGCGCCGTCCGTAGTCCGGTCGACGAACTCATCATGAAATACGATCAGTTCCTCATCGCTGGTAAGGCGTATATCTATTTCGAAACCGTCTATACCGTACGACGCAGCTTTTTTAAATGCGGCCATTGAATTCTCAGGCGCAAGAGCGGAACCCCCGCGATGTGCGAGAATCATCGGACGGTCATATTCCAGTGCATCTTTTTTAGGGCGTGGCTGTGCAGTAACCAAAGCTTTTGAACCTGCCCAGGCCGCTGCTCCGACTGCAACCGCAGCTATGCCTATTTTCGTTTTTTTACCCATGGCTATGTAATACCCCCTCGTATAGTGACGCTAAATCCATTATATCCAATAATGAAAAGCAATGTCAGTTAATATGCTGTATCGGCCCAAACTTCCCTGAATGGCGGTTGCGGCTTTTTTCTTTCCTATGGTATTCTAGAAGCTAAGAAAAGAGGGATGGCTATGCATGATCGCCAGGGACTGATTGTCTATGTGCATCATTTGAAACAGGCAAAATCATTGCGCAAGTTTGGACATGTTCATTTCATTTCACGGAAATTGAAATATGTCGTTCTATATATGGATCAGGATGTCATTGAAACTACAAAAGCGAAACTGTTGAAGTTGCCGTATGTCAAGCAAGTGCTTGAATCCCAACGGCCATTCATCAAGACTGAATACGAAAATGCGAAACCCGATAAAGCTAAGGAATACGATTATAAAATCGGCCTTTGATCATTGCATCGGCGGGATATAATGGTTCAGGCGCAAGACGGATATCAGATGGCTGAAGTAAAACTTGCGGTCTGCATAGACGGTGGAATGCTTAACATCCATGAAAATCGGCAACCCGCCAAGTTCTTTGACAGCTTCCTCGAATAATTCAAGCCGTTTCGAGTTTTCAGGAATTCCTTCACGGCAAATGTAAATGGGCATGAAATTACCCTGTTCTGCTGGTTTGAATGCAGCTGCCACTGATAGAACGGTTTTTCCGTACATGTCTTTTGAGACGAATGCAAAACCGTGCATAAAACGGCTGCGGTTGGTCATCATCAATTCACGGAGTTCGTAAATATCTCCGTAACCTTCTCCAAGCTCGATAAAACGCTGGATCATTTTAACACGTCCTTTCCAGTACCCATTCTACCATCTATAAGGTGGATTGCATCAATAATTTCATCAAAACTGGGAGGCAGAAACATGCGCGTAGTTGCAGGCAAGGCAAAAGGGCTGCCTTTAAAGGCGGTACCGGGAAATTCCACCAGGCCGACGACGGATAAAGTAAAAGAGTCGGTTTTCAATATGATCGGCCCATTCTTCGATGGCGGCAATGCACTTGATCTTTTTGCAGGAAGCGGTGGGCTTGGCATTGAAGCCTTAAGCCGCGGGATAGATAAAACCGTTTTTATTGATAAGGACAGCAAAGCCATCGAAACAATCCGGGCAAATCTGGAAAAAACCCGTCTTAACGGACAAGCGGAAGTTTACCGCAACGACGCGAAGCGGGCGATCAAAATCCTGAAGAAAAATGATTTCAAGGCCAGGCTGCTGTTCCTGGATCCACCGTACCATATCACGGAGGCGTATGACTTGATGGATTATGCAGCTGAAAATGGAATCCTCACGACGGACACGATAGTAGTCTGCGAGCACGAAAAAGGGGTCCAGCTGGCTGATCGCACTAAATATTTCGAACGGTTTAAAAATGAAAATTACGGCGGTATCGCCATTTCAATTTATCGCTATACAGGGGAAGAGGGAGAAATCATTGAGTAAGGTTGCCGTAGTACCGGGAAGTTTTGATCCAATTACGATGGGGCATTTGGATATCATCAAGAGAGCTTCAAAGATTTTTGATGAAGTGAAAGTCGTTGTCATGAATAATTCTTCAAAAAATCCACTGTTCAATGTGGAAGAGCGCATTGCGCTAATTGCGGAAGTGACCAGTCCGATTCCGAATGCAACAGTGGATTCGTTTGGCGGCTTGCTGATTGATTACGCGGTGGAAGTCAAAGCGAATGCGATCATCAGGGGACTGCGGGCAGTATCGGATTTCGAATACGAAATGCAGATCACTTCGATGAACCGTTTCCTGAATGAAGACATAGAAACATTATTTATGGTTTCAAATAATCAATATTCGTTCCTCAGTTCGAGCATCGTTAAAGAAGTGGCGAAATACAACGGCAATATTTCCGGTCTGGTGCCGGAAGCTGTTGAAAAAGCCTTGAAGAAAAAATTCGATTAAGTCACGATTCCGTGGCTTTTTTGTTATTCTTTTTTGAATAGAGAGGGTAATCTCATGAAAAATAAACGTATGATCCTTTATCTGATATTAATGGCGGTGGTTGTCTTTATTTCCTTTTACCGCATGGACAGTTATATTACACGTCCGGGCAGCGCGTACGAACTGTCGCCGCTCGTGGAAGTCCAAAATGGCGATGAGGACGACGAAGGAAGCTTCAGTCTGATGACCGTGTCGATGCTGAATGCAACTCCGGCGCTTTATGTGTATGCCATGTTCCAGGACGGCTATAAGGTGCTGCAGCCTGATCAGGTCCGCAGTCCGCACGAAACGGAAGAAGAGTATAATGTACGCCAATTGAAATTGATGTCGGATTCACAGGTCAATGCCTTAAAAGCGGCGTTTGAAACCGCCGATATGCCGTACGAAGTGGAAACTGCGGGAGTGTTTGTCCTGAATGTTCTGGAAGGCGGAGCTGCGGATGACATTCTGAAGGCCGGCGACCGGGTGCTGTCCATAGACGGCAATGAATTTGACAATCAGCAGGACTTCATCGATTACCTGGCTGAAAAGCAGGTCGGGGATGCTGTGGAACTTGTAATAGAACGAAATGAGCGGGAACTGGTTGAGACGGTTACATTGGAACCTCTTCCGACTGATGATGAGCGGGCGGGCCTCGGAATTTCCTTTGTGGAAGATAAAACGATTACGACTGATCCGGAAGTTTCGATCGATTCCGAAGAAATCGGAGGGCCTTCCGCCGGTTTGATGTTCACTTTGGAAATCATCAACCAGCTGATGGAAGAAGATATCACCAAAGGCTACGACGTAGCTGGCACTGGTACGATGGAAAGTGAAGGCGAAGTTGGGCGCATCGGTGGAATTGATCAAAAAGTGATGGCGGCTGACAGTGATGATATGGAAATATTCTTTGCGCCGGATGACGAAGTGTCTGCTGACAACGAAAGCAATTATGACGTGGCAGTGGAAACTGCAGAAAAAATCGGCACGGATATGGAAATCGTGCCGGTTAAAACGCTGCAGGATGCGCTCGACTATTTAGAACAGCTTCAACCGAAATAAATCGGCGGTGTTGTAAATTCTTTTTTCAGATGACTGCTTCCAAGGCCAAGCTGATATAGGCTGCTGGCATGAATATCGAGTTTGCCCATACTGTTGTCCGCCAAGTCGGCGGCGCGGCTGATGATGGGCAGCTTGATATTCTTTTTTTGTGCGTTGAGATACTGGCGGCCGTTTTGCGTCATTCCCAATAAGCGCAAATAGGACGGCTGCCTGAAAGATTTCAGCATCTCCCACGTAAAGCCCGTGAAAATATGCGTCAGCATCCGCTGAATCCGGGTCCGGGTGAACCGTTTCGACTTGATCCTGCCAATAAATCCTTCAAAATCCTGTTCTTTACTGGCGGCTTCATAAATGAGATTCTCAATGCCTTCAGTCACCTCAGCATATCGGCGGAGATTTTCAGGCTTTTCTCTAAGGATAGTAAATCGGAGCATCGGATAAAAAGTTTCCCAGCTGCCGAAACGGCCGTATTCATTTGCGAAGCTTTGAAGTGCTTCGATTGAATAAGCAGGCAGGTAAGCGGAAAGCTCTTCAAGCGAGCCGCCTTCAAAAAAGGCTTTCCGGATTCCTGTCGCACTGGCGATGGATAATCCTTCCTGGATTGGATCATGGTAATTTGCGCCGATCCGCTGGATGGTCAACGGCTGTATTGAAGAAGAGATCCGTTCAGCAGCTTCCATGTAATGATAGCCCAGAATATTATTCGGTTTCGTCAGGTCGGCAAAGCCTTCCTGTCCGTCGGTCACAGCCTGATAAGCTTCATTCATCGCTTTCGGATAGCTGATGCCTGACTGGACGGCTTCATGAATCTTTTGCTGATACTCCTGGTTTTTCCGGTTCAGCAATTGACGGGATTTAAGGAAAGGTTCGATGGCACCTTGTTCGCTGCCGAAGCAAAATGCTCCACAGCCGATGGCATCGAGCAGGGTGATGGCACCTCTTGCGAAATCAGATGCTTGTGCAGTCGCATAAACATATGGCAGTTCAATGACCAAATCGACGCCATTCGCAAGTGCCATCTCTGTCCGTTTCCATTTATCGGCGAAGGCCGGTTCGCCGCGCTGCAGAAACTGGCCGCTCATGACTGCAATCAGGATATCGGCTCCTGAACTCTCTCTGGCACTTCTGGCATGATGCAGATGGCCGTTATGGAATGGGTTATATTCAACAATGATGCCTGCAGCTTTCATTCGTCCAACTCCTTTGGTAAACTTAAGTCTAAGTATAACGATGCCTGGAATAGTGTGACAAGATTTTTTCTTGACATCTTTTTCTGCTCATTATATAATCAACTTTGTTGTCTTGAGGTGATTACTTATGAAAATAGCGATTCAACAGCTTCAAAAGCATCGCAAAGACGGGATGAAGATCGACCAGATGGTCAATCTCGAAGAAGTGAAAAAACGCAATAGCGATATTCGTGATATTTCACCCATCCACGTCACAGGACATTGCACAATTGGTTCGCAACAACTCACGTGCCAGCTTCAGCTCAAAGGCATGCTAATCCTGCCTTGCGCACGAACTTGGGAAGATGTCGAATTTCCTGTAGATATTGAATCGGTTGAAATTTTCACCTGGTCGGAACATGGCCTGGGTGATACAGATGATAATGTTCACGCGGTCACAACGGAAACGATAGATTTCCAGCCGGTCCTCGAAGAACTTATCCTTCTTGAAATTCCGATGCAGGTCTTTAAGGAAGACGCCGATCAAGCCGTTATCAAAGGCGGCGAAGAATGGTCATATTCGACAGACGAAGAAGTTCAGGCGGAGAAAGAAGAAGCACAACCAAAACCGGATCCAAGACTTGCTGATTTAGCAAAGTATTTCGATCAGTCAGATGAATAGAATCACTGTAAGGAGGTGTCACCAATGGCTGTACCGTTCAGAAGAACGTCCAAAACCGTTAAAAGAAAACGCCGTACGCATTTCAAATTGTCCGTGCCGGGCATGGTAACTTGCCCAAGCTGTGGCGAATCGAAATTGGCTCACCACGTCTGCAAAGCATGTGGATCATACAAAGGGAAAGAAGTTGTAGCAAGCAAATAAAACAGTATTTGCTGCTAAAAGGCTATTGAGAGGCCATGGCTCTCGATAGCCTTTTTCTCTGTACATAAAATGATATGAATAACTATAAAACAGATATTCCGCAAAACAGCTGCGAAGGTATTAGCCGTGTCTTCAACGGCTAATACCTTTGCGACGAAGTGCGGAGCACTGCAGGAGCACGTAAATTTAATTTGTGGTTGCTCGGGCTGAACCAATTAAAAACGGTGCTCCTGCATCGCTTCGCTAGCTTCGTCGCAAAGCGCTGGCCGAAATACTTTGGCCGCACTTGGCTGCTTGCGCTGAGCTAACTCGTGCTCGTTACACTTCGCCCGAGTGGATCTCAGCACTTCGCTTGGTCGCCTGGGAGTCTTCGCTGCTTTGCTCCATATCTTTAGAGATTTTTCTCAGCGCCGGCGCGCCTATGTACTGAGCGGAGCAATAAGACGAGTGGTCTTCTCGGCTTATTGCGGGAGCTTTGTCCTAAGCGCCGAAGCGGTATATATTATTTCTAAAGTAAAGCGTATATAAATACATACCCACACTCACGAGGTGAATTGGAATGGCCTATAAAATCGAAACAACCGATGGGATTATGACATTTACAATCGACCGGCCTGAAATCCGCAATGCGGTCAACGCGGAAGTGATGGAAGGTCTGGAGGAACTGATTGAACGCGCCTCAACAGAGCTGCCGCGCCTGGTCATCATAACAGCTGCAGGCGAAAAAGCATTCTGCTCCGGAGGCGATCTGTCCGTATTCCATGCTTTGGAGACGGAAGAACAAGCCTACCCGATGCTTAAACGGATGGGAGACGTGCTGTACAAAATTAAAACATTGCCAGTGCCTGTCGCGGCCCTCGTCAACGGAACAGCAGTCGGAGGCGGCTGTGAAATAGCAACCGCCTGTGACTACCGGCTTGTCCGCAGCCATGTGAAAGCTGGCTTCATCCAAGGCACTTTAGCCATCACCAGCGGCTGGGGAGGGGGAACCTACCTGTTCGAAGCGCTTCAGCATGACCATGCTTTAAAGATGCTCAGTGAAGCCCGCCTATACACGGCGGAAGAACTGCTCGAAAACGGCTGGGCAACCGCCATTATCCGTGAAGATGGAGATATCGAAGAATTCATCTCCTCATTTCGCAATGTCCTTCCAGAAGTGCACCGCGCATATAAGGAAATGGCAGTCAGAAACTGGCTCGCTACAAACCTGAAGGAACGTGTGGAAGCTGAAATTCGGCGATGTGCACAATTATGGGCTAACACAGCCCATCATGAAGCCGTCGCGAGATTCCTCGGAAAATCCAGAAAGTAAAGACCAGCAAACCTGTTGCTCATTGAGTGGCAGGTTTTATTTGTTTAATTTTAACAGTGCAAAATCGCTCCATCACCGCTGTAAAAGGATATCAGATGCCCGTATATTCAGAAATTTTTTCAGCCAATAGTTGAAATCGCTTACAAACATCATATATGCTATATAAGGGAGAAAACATAGGGGGTATTTCAAATATGAAAAAAATCCTGATTGCGAACCGGGGAGAAATTGCACGACGCATTATTCGTACATGCGAACGCCTCGGTATCGAAACGATTGCTATCCATTCTGAGGCAGATGGGGATCTGCCTTATGTTAGTGAAGCAACGGAAGCTGTGCTGATCGGTCCGAATCCGGTTGTGCAGTCATATTTACAAGCAGAAAAAATTATTGAAACGGCTAAAGAACATAATGCGGATGCCATTCATCCAGGTTATGGGTTATTGTCCGAAAACGCTGGATTTGCGCGCAAGGTGCAGGAGGCCGGGTTGATCTTCATCGGACCGGACAGCAGCATCATTGACATGATGGGGGATAAAATCGAATCCCGCCGTGCGATGATCAAAGCTGGAGTGCCTGTTGTACCGGGAACGGAAGAAGGCGTGGCTTCACTTGAGGAAGCGATTGCAGAAGCCGGTAAAATCGGTTATCCGCTGATGTTGAAAGCCAGCGGAGGCGGAGGCGGTATTGGAATGGTGCGCTGTGAAAGTGAGCAAGCGCTCAGTCAGCAGTTCGATTCCGTCAAGAACCGCGCTAAAGCCTATTTTGGCAACGATGTCGTGTATCTGGAGAAATTCATTTCGGATGCCCGTCATATCGAAGTTCAGATATTCGGTGATTCCCATGGCAATATCGTTCATTTATTTGAGCGCAATTGTTCCGTTCAGCGCCGCAACCAGAAAGTGATTGAAGAATCACCGTCACCTCATCTTCCGCAGGATGTGCGCGAACGCTTGTGTGATGCCGCAATCCGCGCGGGTGAAGCGGTAGGTTACAGTAACGCGGGTACGGTGGAATTCATCGTCGATCAATCGAATGAGTTTTATTTCCTTGAAATGAATACCCGTTTGCAGGTGGAGCATCCGGTTACTGAAGAAGTGACAGGGCTTGATCTTGTTGAATGGCAGATTGATGTGGCAAGAGGCGGCAAGCTGCCGGCGCAGGATGAGATAACGACAAAAGGCCATGCAATCGAATACCGGATTTACGCGGAAGATCCAAAAACGTTCTTTCCGTCACCCGGCAAGCTCGAAAGAATCGAATGGGGTGAAGGTGCCCGCATCGAAACCGGCTATGAGCAAGGAAACGCCGTCACTCCGTTTTACGATCCTATGATTTCAAAAGTGATCATCACTGGGACGGACCGGATGGACGCATTATCAAAATCACAGAAATTTTTCAATCATGCTACAATTGATGGGGTAAAAACGAACATTCCGTTATTTAAGGAATTCATCGAATCACAGGAATTCATCTCAGGGGAATACGCGACAGCTGTATTGCCGCAATGGATGGAAAAATCGAAGGAGGAAAAAACAGTATGAAAGAATTGAAAGCGACAATGGCAGGTACCGTATTGAATGTATTAGTAGGAGAAGGCGATGCAGTAACAGCGGGGCAGGCAATCCTGACAATCGAATCCATGAAAATGGAAATTCCGGTTGAAGCTGAATTTGCAGGAAGCGTTGAGAAAGTGAATGTTGAAGTTGGCGGATTCGTCAACGAAGGCGACACTTTGGTGACTTTAGGGGAATAAAGCGATCGACAAGTTGAACTAATAATCTTATAAAAAACGATATTTCGCAAAACAGCTCGCTTGCCGGGGGCTCGAGCTGAGCTAACTCGGTCTCGTTTCACTTCGCCCGAGTGGATCTCAGCACTTCGCTTGGTCCCCAAGGCGTCTTCGCTGTTTTGCTGCATATCTTAGAGACTCTCTCAACAAAAGCCACTTTCTCAGCGCCGGCGCGGCACAGGACTTGCCGGAGCGATAAGACGAGTGGTCTTCTCGGCTTATTGCGGGAGGCAAGGTCGCCAAACGAAGATGGCGAAGCTTTGCGACGAGCAGTGCGCAGGAGCATAATCTTTGCCCTGTCCAGAGCGCCGAAGCGTTATATCTATGCTGATTATTTAATTCAACTTATATACAAGCAAAGGGGGCAGGCAGAATGACTAAAACAACTGAAACAACGGGGTATAATGAACGACTTGAAGAAAAGCTGGCAAAAATATTTGCCGGCGGCGCACCGAAATACCATGAAAAAATGAAAGAAAGCAATAAACTTTTCGTGCGTGACCGCTTAAAATTGCTTTTCGATGATGAAAACTACGCTGAGGATGGACGCTTTGCAAATGTGGAAGCTGAAGGCCTACCGGCTGATGGCGTCGTAACAGCAATCGGTAAAGTCAATGGCCAGACGGTCTGCGTCATGGCTAACGACTCAACGGTAAAAGCGGGCTCATGGGGTTCCCGCACAGTAGAGAAAATCATCCGCATCCAGGAAACCGCTGAAAAAATGCAGGTTCCGATGCTGTATCTGGTCGACTCTGCTGGTGCCCGCATCACTGACCAATTGGATATGTTCCCAAACCGCAGAGGGGCAGGTAAAATTTTCCATAACCAAGTAAGAATGTCCGGCATGGTGCCGCAGGTCTGCTTATTGTTCGGACCTTCAGCTGCAGGCGGAGCCTACATACCGGCCTTCTGTGACATCGTTATCATGGTCGAAGGAAACGCTTCGATGTATCTCGGTTCTCCGCGCATGGCTGAAAAAGTCATCGGAGAAAAAGTGACGCTCGAAGAGATGGGCGGAGCACGCATGCATTGTACAGTCAGCGGAGTTGGCGATGTCCTGGTTTCTTCTGAAGAAGAAGCGATTTCTGAAGCCCGCCGTTATTTGACGAATTTCCCGGCGAATTTCGCCATCAAACCTGAAAAGATCGAAGCGAAAGCGGCAAAAGCGGGACGCACGCTGGAAGCGATTATTCCTGAAAATCAAAATGCGCCATTTGATATGTATGAATTGATCGATCAATTGATCGATGAAGGTTCATTCTTCGATATCAAAAAGCTTTTTGCACCGGAATTGATTACGGGCCTTGCCCGCATTGACGGACAGGTTGTCGGTATTCTCGCTAACCAGCCGAAAGTGAAAGGCGGCGTTTTATTCGGTGATTCAGCGGATAAAGGAGCAAAATTCATCAACCTTTGTGACGCTTTCTCGATCCCTCTTTTATTCCTTGCCGACGTACCTGGCTTCATGATCGGAACGAAAGTGGAGCGTGCGGGAATCATCCGCCACGGCGCGAAATTCATCGCTGCGATGAGTTCAGCTACTGTGCCGAAAATTTCCGTTATCGTCCGCAAGGCATATGGGGCAGGACTTTATGCAATGGCTGGCCCGGCATTCGAACCGGATGTCTGCATCGCTTTGCCTACAGCACAGATTGCCGTAATGGGACCTGAAGCTGCGGTCAACGCGGTTTATTCGAATAAAATCGAAGCGATCGAAGATCCGAAAGAACGCTTGAAGTATGTCCAGGAAAAACATCGGGAATACAAAGAAGAAATCGATATCTATCGTTTGGCTTCCGAACTCATCGTCGATGAAATCGTAGCGCCTTCCGATCTTCGCCTTGTGTTATCGCAAAGGTTGTCAATCTATGAAACAAAAGATTTACCGATGCCTTATCGAAAACACGCAATCACTCCTGTATAATGAAATGTAAGAAAGTGAAGTCTGCCTTATAGGCAGGCTTCTTTTTAAAAAGAACAGATCGCGCGAGTGGGAGGGATATCATGAATTTTGCTGTTATTGGGGCGGGAGCAGTGGGGATGCTGACGGCTTCGCTGTTGAAAGAAGCTGGTTGCGGTGTCCAATTGATCACCCGGAGACCGGAGCAGGCAAAACAGATCAACGCAAAAGGGATTGATCTTGATGGGAAAATCCAGTTTATCGATGCCTATACGGAATGGGACCGCATACCTGCCAATGCTTTCATATTGGTAGCAGTAAAATACGGCCATTTACCTGAAGTCATCAAGAAACTCAAAAGCAATTGCCTGGATAATCCGGTAGTTTTCATGCAAAACGGCATGATGCATCTCGATTCGATTCCAAACTTGCCGCAAAAGAACATAGCTGCCGGCATCGTAGAGCACGGTGCATTAAAAGTGAATGAAACAAGAGTGAAACACACTGGCAAAGGCCTGTTTAAATTCGCATTACTCAGTGGGGATGAAAAACGTTTCCTTCCTTTACTCAATATCAACGGAGTTAAGGCAGAGTGGCATCCTGACGCGGATAAGATGCTTTTTCGCAAAGTGCTGCTGAATACGATGATCAATCCGCTGACTGCGCTCCTTTCCATTAAAAACGGGGAACTCTTGAGCAATCCCCACGCCTATGAACTGCTGAAGAATATCTATACGGAATTGTATGCTGCGTTTCCGGAGATTGAATCGCTCCTACCTTTCGAACAGGTTACCGCGTTATGTGCTTCGACAGCAGAAAACACTTCATCAATGCTTGCCGACAAACTGGCCGGACGACCATTGGAACTGGATACCATCCTGCTGTATACGATCAGGCGGTCGCCATATACATTGCCTATTTTGCAGACATTCTATCATTTATTGAAGGCGGCTGAAAAAGAGTGATGAACTTGATACATAATATAGGCGCAATTTTCATTTTTGCCCCTTTTCTTGCATTTATATTGCTGATCCTCCTCACGCGTAAAAAGCTGAAACGGCGAGCGATCGGTTTATCAGCTGATGTGACGACATTTTTGCTGTTCATATCTGTCCCCGTTTCAATGAAAGCATTATGGGATGTTGATATATCTTTCGCTGTTTATGTGACAGCAATCATTATCGCAATTATTTTACTTATAATTGAATGGAAAAAGTCGAAGGAAATTGAAGTGCTCAAGTATGCCAGGAAAACCTGGCGCCTTTATTTTCTTCTGCTGTCGATGAGTTACATTCTTATATGGTTGACAGGTTTGGCATTGACGCTCATCAGTTTCATCTGATGCAGCTGTCGATGTCTTTTTATGTTGCATAAGCTGATTTTTTTAAAAGTGGTGCATGGTCTGATATAGTAGGTGTTATGTAATGGAAAAGGGGATTCGCAAGATGAAATTAGCAGAGCAATTCGTACCACCTTCAAGCAAACTTATGAATGATTACATAAATGGCGATGAAAATCTGCGCCGTTATTTTTCTTATAACCCGGATTTCAGTTCTTTTGACAGCAGACTGCAAAAACTGCAAAAGCATAACGTGGATCGCCAGCGCTTGAGTGCTGTTATACGGAATTATATGGAGCCTTATGGAATTTCGGGCAAAGCGGAAGAGCATCTGCAGGATTTTGAGGACGGGGCTTCTGTAGTGGTGACCGGCCAGCAGGCAGGCCTTCTGACAGGTCCTCTTTATACGATCCACAAAGCCATTTCGGCTATCGTATTGGCGAAGCAGGCAAAAGAGGAATTGAATACGAAAGTCGTGCCTGTTTTTTGGATAGCGGGAGAAGACCATGATCTGGCAGAAATCAGCCATCTTTACAGGGAGATCAATGGTCGGGTTGAGAAATTGAATTTCCCGCATGTTGAGTATGGGAAGAAAACGGCTTCTACGGCTATTTTAAATAAAGCAAGAATCACAGACTTCCTGAACGAATATTTCAGAAGCCTGCCTGAAACTGCTTATTCCAGAGAGCTGCAGCAAATGATTTTCGGCTTCCTGGAAACGACAGAAACGTACACTGAATTCTTCTCCGCTCTGCTGAATCACTTCTTTAATGAGGAAGGGCTTCTCATGATCGATGCAGCCTATCCGGAAATGAGGAAGTTCGAGTCGGAATTCTTTAAACGCCTGATCGAACTTTCTCCTGCCATTGCAAAAGAAGTCTATACGGCAGAACAAGAACTTGTGGCGCAGGGATACAATCCCCCACTTTCTGCCGAAGAAGATGCGGCGCATCTTTTCATCACTGTCAAAGGGGAGCGTATTCTCCTTAAACGGGAAGGCGAAACGTTTACCGGCAATGACGGAAAAGTTCGCTTCAGCGTAGATGATTTGCTGAATATAGCGGAGCAGTCCCCTGAAATGCTCAGCAACAATGTGGTGACGCGGCCGTTGATGCAGGAAATGGTTTTTCCTGTACTCGCTTTTGTCGGAGGTCCTGGGGAAATCGCTTATTGGAGCTTATTTAAAAAGGCTTTTGAAATTCTTGGGATGGAAATGCCGGTCATCATGCCGCGTCTGGGAATGACATTGGTCAACCGCAAAGTGCAGCTCTTGCTTGAGAAATATGGGTTGAATTTTGAAGACGTGGCTGTCAAACAGAAAACAAAGCAATTAAAAGCTGATTTGCTAGATGCTGTAAGGGAAAAAGAAGCGGAGAAACTGATTGAGGATTTGGAAGCCAAGATCCAGATGGATTATGATTCGATCCAACAAAGGATGACGGAAGTCAGCCGAGGATTGGCTCCACTCGTTGAAAAAAACCTTCAGTTCCATTTGAAGCAACTCGACTTCCTTAAACATAAACTGGAAGATGAAGTGATTCTGCAAAATAGTGTTCAGTTTGGCCATTATGATTTTCTGGAAAATGAATTATTGCCGAATGGCTCATTGCAGGAAAGAATTTATAATCCTGTTTCCTATATGAACGAGTACGGAATGGACCTCGTCAATCAACTTTTGGCGCTTGATTTGAAATATGACAAAAATCACAAGATAATCTATTTTTAATTCTTAAAAGTCTGCCATGGCAGGCTTTTTTTCGCTTCAAGAAGTTTATATGAGATATTAATCTGTAACATTCATGAAATATTTCAAAAACAAGTGGTGGGAAGTGGGGGATTGTGGTACATTAATTACAATAAGTGGGGTGAAGGGCATGTTCATGGGCGAATATCAACATAGCGTTGATTCAAAGGGACGATTAATCGTGCCCGCTAAATTTCGTGAACTCCTTGGTGAGAATTTTGTCATCACCAGAGGCCTGGATCAATGCTTATTCGGTTACACAATGGATGAATGGCAGAAGATTGAAGAGAAACTGAAAGAACTTCCTGTCACGAAAAAAGACGCACGTGCATTTACCCGATTCTTTTTCTCGGGAGCCACAGAAGTGGAACTCGATAAACAGGGGCGCGTCAACATCCCTTCAACTTTGGTATCTTACGCAAAATTGGAAAAGGAATGCATCATTCTGGGTGTCTCCAATCGTTTCGAAATTTGGGCAAAAGACTCTTGGGAAGAATATTTCGCAGAATCTGAAGACTCGTTTAACGACATCGCAGAAAACCTGGTGGATTTCGACTTTTAAATCAGAAACGGAGGGAATGGATTGTTCAACCACACCACGGTTTTACTCCATGAGACTGTCGATGGACTGAACATTCGTCCTGACGGCATATATGTGGATTGCACCCTTGGAGGTGCGGGACACAGTGAGTATTTGGTCCAACAGCTTTCTGACGAAGGCCATCTGTTCTGTTTTGACCAGGACGTGACGGCAATCGAACATGCAAAAGAAAAGCTGAAAGATTATGTACATAGAATCACTTTTATACACGCGAACTTCAAGGACATAAAATCAGAACTTGAAGAGCGGGGGATCGAAAAAGTCGATGGCATCCTTTATGACCTCGGTGTTTCATCTCCGCAATTGGATACACCGGAACGCGGATTCAGCTACCACAACGATGCGCCGCTTGATATGCGGATGGATCAAAGCGCCTCACTTACTGCCTATGAAGTAGTGAATGAATGGGCTTTTGAGGATCTGGTGCGTATTTTCTACCGCTACGGGGAAGAGAAGTTCTCCAAACAAATCGCCCGGAAAATCGAAGCTGCCAGAAACAAGGCGCCGATCGAAACCACCGGCCAATTGGTGGAATGCATAAAAGACGGTATTCCGGCGTTTGCCAGAAGAACAGGCGGACATCCGGCGAAACGTGTATTCCAGGCAATACGGATTGCAGTGAATGATGAACTTGGCGCAGCTGAAACATCTTTGCAGGATGCCATCACTTTATTGGCGCCGAAAGGCCGTATCAGTGTCATCACATTCCATTCACTGGAAGATCGATTATGCAAGACGATTTTCAAGGAAGCATCCTCACTTCCTGAACTGCCGCCCAATTTTCCCGTAATTCCATCAGGCCAGGAACCTGTACTGAAGCTGATCACCAGAAAACCAATCCTTGCATCAGAAGAGGAATTGGCGCATAACAACCGATCACGCTCAGCAAAATTAAGAATCGCAGAAAAAATCAGAGAATAAGGACGTGTTTTTATGGCGTTGAATGCAAGAAAAGAGACCTATATCCAACAGCCGGCCGTTCCTCACATTCCGAGTCACCAGCCGGTCAGAAAAAAAGGCCTTATCACAAAAGGTGAAAAAGTACTGTATCTGACTTTCCTGGCTGTATTCGTTATGTGCGCATTGCTGGTTCTACAAAATCAAGCCACTATCCAGGCGACCACCCATGAAATTCAAACAATTGAAAATGATATTAGTGAAATTCAGAAACAAAATACGGACTTGACAGTGCAAGTAAGTGAACTTTCTACATATGAGCGCATTTGGGCAAAAGCGAAAGAGCTTGGTCTAAAATTGGATGAGCAAAATGTAAAGGTAGTGCCTGGGCAATGAAGAAGAAGTTTCGATTTCAATGGGGAGCCTTTCTGCTGTTTTTAGTTTTCGCAGGGCTCTTTTTCCTTTTATTGGCAAGAATTGTCACTATTCAGGCGACTGGCCAGGTCGAAGGTCAGGAGTTGGCGGCTAAAGCGGCAGCCAAATATAGCCAGGAAGAAGTGCTTACGGCGGAGCGGGGCAAAATACTCGACCGCAGCGGAGAAATTATTGCAGAAGACACGCTTTCTTATAAACTAGTTGCTGTAGTAGATGAAAAGGCTACTCAAAAGGCGAGTGATCCGCGTCATGTGACAGATATCAATCTGACTGCTGATATCCTGTCGAAATATATAGGAACACCAAGAGAGAAGATTTATGAGACATTGAAACAAGGGCAGGATGAAGGGCGTTACCAGGTTGAATTCGGTTCAGCCGGACGCGAAATCAGCCATACCCAAATGCTCGAGATGAAAGAAGAGGAGCTGCCGGGCGTCCTGTTTATCCAAAATCTTAAACGATTATATCCGAACGGGGTTTTCGCTTCCCATTTAATCGGTTTTGCAATGAAAGAAGAACTGGAAAATGGGGATATGGTGACAAAAGGGAAAATGGGGCTTGAACTGATTTACGATGACATCTTAACCGGTGAAAACGGCAAAGTGGAGTTTGACACTGACAAATGGGGCTTTTTGCTACCAAACAGTGAATCGGCTGTCACGCCGGCAGTTGATGGAGCCGATATCAAGCTGACACTGGATAAGACATTGGAGAACTTTTTGGAAGATGCCATGTCTTCAGTTCAGGAAGAGTATGATCCAAAAAGGATGATCGCTTTGATCGCGAATCCTAAAACGGGTGAAATACTGGCGATGTCACAACGCCCTTCATTCAATCCGAATACACGCGAAGGCCTATCCGAGAACTGGCTTAACGAAAGTATCCAACTGACCATCGAACCGGGTTCACCGATGAAGATGTTCACATTGGCTGCAGCGGTTGAAGAAGGGAAATGGAATCCGAATGCCACTTACCAGTCGGGATCCTATCAATTCGGCAACACGATCATAGGAGATCATAACGGAAGAAAAGGCTGGGGCACCATCAGTTATCTGGAAGGTTTCCAGCGCTCTTCGAACGTATCTATGGCTTATCTGCTCGAACGCATCGGACCTGATACGTTCATGAATTACATCGACGCTTTCGGTTTCGGCAAAAAGACGGGCATCGATCTCCCGGGAGAAGCGGCAGGAAAAATCCTTGATGAACGGGAAATCAATAAACTAACTTTGACATTCGGTCAGGGATCCACTGTTACACCTATCCAAATGATTCAGGCAACTACAGCTTTTGCCAACGATGGCGTAATGATGAAACCATATATTATAGACGAAATAAAAAATCGGGACACTGGCGAAGTTACATTAAAAGGTAAGCCTGAAGAGGCAGGACAGCCGATTTCAGCTGAAACGGCCAAGATTGTCCGTGATGTAATGGCTTCGACTGTAACTGCTGAAGAAGGTTCCGGTAAACGTTTTGCTCTGCAGGATTACACAGTTGCAGGTAAAACCGGTACTGCTCAGATACCAGGCGATGATGGCCGATATATGACCGGAAAAGATAATTATCTTTTCTCGTTTGTGGGCATGGCGCCTGCTGAAGATCCTGAACTGGTCATGTATGTCGGGGTACAACAACCGAATATGGATGTGACTGAACATGGCTCAAAACCTGTTGCAGATATTTTCACTTCAGTGATGGAGAACGGTTTGAAGTATTTAAACATCGAACCGGAAGATATTGAAGAAACGCCTGTTGTCGAAATCGGCGATTATGCCGGTAAAACATCTGATGAAGTTGCGGCGGAATTGGGTTCACGAAACATTAAAGTAGCCACCACTGGAAGTGCTGGAGAAGTCAGTGCCCAGTACCCTGAAAAAGGGGAAATGCTGCTGGCCGGCGGGACGGTCATCCTGCAAACTGAAGGAGAGACTGTTTTACCGGACTTCAAAGGCTGGTCTAAACGGGAATTGCTTGCTTTTCAGGCTCTCAGCGGATTATCATTGGAAATTGTGGGACAGGGTTATGCAGTGAATCAGAGCTTGTCGGCAGGAGTGAAAATTGCCGAAGGTGAACCTGTAGTGGTCCGTCTTCAGACTCCTGAAGATTCCTATAAAGTCCAAATGACTGATGGGCCTGAGGGCATCCCTGAAGAAGAAAATACTGAAGAAATAATTACAGAAGATACATCTGAATAGGAAGATGTTTAAAGGAGAAAACTAATGGACGTTTACTTATTACTCGGATTTGGAATTGCTTTATTGTTAACTGCCGGATTGATGCCTGTTTTCATCCCGTTGCTTCAACGGATGAAATTCGGGCAGAGCATCCGCGAAGAAGGCCCGGAATCGCATATGAAAAAAACAGGGACGCCGACCATGGGGGGACTTGTATTTCTCATAGCCATCATTTTGACGGCATTTGGGGTAGCCTTTTTCACAGATTTATTGACAGTGGAACTGATGATTCTTTTATTGGTGCTGTTCGGTTATGGGCTCATCGGGTTTCTCGATGACTTTATCAAAGTTGTGCTGAAGCGCAATCTTGGTTTGACATCTTTGCAAAAGCTTATCGCTCAGATTGTCATAGCTGTTGTTTCATTCCTGTTATTGGGCATGATAGAATTCGATACAGGATTAGTTATTCCATTTACTGACATTTCCATTGAGCTGTCAGGTTTGTATGTATTGTTCATCATCTTCTGGCTGGTCGGTTTCTCGAATGCCGTCAACCTGACAGATGGCTTGGATGGTTTGGTGGCTGGAACAGCTTCAATCGCCTTTGCCGCTTTTGGAGTCTTGGCTATCAGACAGGACGAAAACGCGATTGCTCTATTCACCTTCATCACAGCCGGAGCATTAATCGGCTTCCTTATCTTCAATAAATACCCTGCAAAAGTATTTATGGGTGATACAGGATCCCTTGCCCTGGGCGGTGCACTGGCAATGGTATCGATTCTCCTGAAACAGGAATTGCTGCTATTGCTGATCGGTCTTGTGTTTGTAATTGAAACGGCTTCAGTCATACTGCAGGTCGGCAGCTTCAAATTAAGAAAAAAACGCATATTCAAAATGAGTCCGATTCATCACCATTTCGAATTGAGCGGCTGGTCTGAATGGAAAGTCGTTACGGTGTTTTGGCTCGTTGGCTTGATTGCCGCGATTATTGCCGTTGTTTTGGAGGTCATGTAAATGAAAGAGTTAGAACAGGTTCATCAAAAAAAGGTATTGGTTCTCGGACTGGCGAAAAGCGGTTTTACAGCTGCCCGGCTTTTGCATAAACTCGGAGCCTTTGTAACAGTGAATGATGCCAAGCCATTTGAAGAAAATCCCGAAGCGCAAGAGTTATTGAATCTGGGTGTAACGGTCATTTGTGGCCGCCATCCGGAAGGTTTACTGGATGAAGGATTCGAACTTCTCGTTAAAAACCCGGGTATTCCATATACCAATCCAATGATTCGCGCTGCGGAAGAAAAAGGGATTCCAGTTTGGACTGAAATAGAGCTTGCATATAAGATCAGTGAAGCTCCATTTATCGGGATTACGGGATCGAACGGCAAAACGACTACTACGACACTTCTTTTCCATATGCTTAATCAGGATGAAAAGAAACCTTTGATAGCGGGGAATATCGGGACAGTGGCCAGCGGCGTTGCGGAACATGCGGAAGCGGATAATGTGATTGTCACCGAATTATCTTCTTTCCAATTGAAAGGAACGGAATCGTTCCGTCCGCGCATCGCCATCATCACGAATCTTTATGAAGCGCATCTTGATTACCACGGTACAAAAGAGGATTACGAAGCATCAAAAATGAAATTGACACAAAATCAGACATCCGAAGATTATTTCATCTATAATGCCGATCAGCCTCACTTGGCGGACTACGCCCAAAAATGCAAAGCTCAGCTCATCCCTTTTACATTGAAAGGGAAAACGGAAGAAAGCATCAGCGCAGATGACGAATACGTCTATTGGCAAGGGAAAAAGCTGATTGACCGTTCCGAAATTATGCTCGGCGGACAGCATAACCTTGAAAATATCTTAGCGGCAGCGGCAGCTGCACTCCTATGGGGAGGAACGGAAGAAACCATTATCCGTGTATTGTCGTCATTTACAGGAGTCAAGCACCGTTCGCAATTCGTCGTTAACTGGAAAGGCCGCAAATTCTACAACGATTCAAAGGCCACAAATGCGCTGGCAACGAAAAGCGCATTGGAAGCTTTCCCCGGCAATATCGTGTTATTAGCTGGCGGTCTTGAACGCAATCATTCGCTGGAAGAATTAAGGCCTTATATGAATAGAGTGAAGGCCCTTGTAACATTCGGTGAAACTTCCGACCGGTTCGGGGAATTCGCAGCCGATTGCGGTGTGCAGCGAGTTGAAAAGGTCTCAGACATGCTCAGCGCAGTAGAAAAAGCTGTAAGCCATTCTGAAAACGGCGACACGATTCTTTTATCGCCGGCTTGCGCAAGCTGGGACCAATACGAAAATTTTGAAATCCGTGGAGATGCTTTCATCGAAGCGGTAAGAAAAGTCACGGAAGCATAGAAAAGCGAAAGCGGCCGCACAGCTCTGTAAGGCATAAGACATCCAGATCATAAAGAAAGGAGCAGCAATTATGGATAAAGTGATTGATATAGAAGAACGCATCCCCACGCTTCGTGAGCGTCGGCGAAAAAGAACCAATCGCAAATTCCTGGCATTGCTGTTCATTTTTCTGATTATATTGATGGTCTTGGTTTACAGCCAGACAAAATACAGTAAAATCCAATCCATTACAGTAAACGGAGAGGACTTGTATGAGGAAACGGAATACATCACAGCGAGCAAGCTGGAGGTCGGCGATTCGATGTGGTCTTTCAATACTGAAGAAGTGGCGGGAGATATTTCAGAGCTTGACTGGGTCAAAAATGCCTCCGCAGACAAAAAATGGCTGACGGGTGTAGAGATTACAGTAGAAGAATATCCAGCCATCGGTTATCTGGAAAAAGAAGCAGGCTATCAGAAATTATTGGCCAATGGCTACGCGGTTGAATTGCCTGTGGATAAAGTGGATGGCCCCATCTTCACTAATTTTGAAACCGAAGAAACACGGCTCGAACTTTCATCGCAATTGGAGCAGCTTAATCCTGAAGTTTCGAATATGCTGTCACAGCTTATCTTGACTGAAGGCGAAACAGCATCAGCCAATATCACTTTATACATGACTGATGGCAATGAAATCCGTGCAAAATTGAACAGTCTTGCGGAAAAACTTGATTATTACCCTTCACTGACTGCCCAGCTGGAAGATGGCCAAAAAGGCGTTTTTGATATGGAGGTCGGCATAACATTCCGCTCCTATGATGACGTCTATGGCCCGCCGAAGGAGGTCGTGGAAGATGAAGAAACCGAACAGCCGTAAGCGGGAGAACGTCAGCAAATCCATCATTTTCTCTCTTGTGTTTTTGGTTCTCGGTTTCATCCTCTCCTATTCCTACAGTCTTTCACAGTCCAACGTTGGCGGTGATAACTTTGCTGCAAATTCACAATTCGAAAAGGAAGTAAAGTTCCGTGAAGAATTGATCGAACAGCAGGAGCGCAATAAGACGCTGCGGGAAGAAATGCAATCGAAGCAGGATGTATTGCAGGAGTTTGAAAGTGAATTTTCATCCGGCCAGGAAAACTACAGTGAAATTGCTGCGGAAGCAGAAAAACTGCGGCGCTACGTCGGTTTGATGCCGGTCGAAGGAGAAGGGCTGAAAATTATCCTGGAAGACGGAGAATACGGGGCGCAAACTGTAAATCCGAATGATTATATTGTCCATGAGAGCCATGTTTTTCAGGTGATCCACGAGATGTATATTTCCGGGGCGGAAGCGGTCGCGGTAAACGGCCAGCGGATTCATTCGAATTCTACGATCGTTTGCACGGGACCGGTCATTGAAGTCGATGGAGTGAAATACCCAGCGCCATTTACGATTGAAGCAATCGGCAAACCCGAAGTGCTCGCAGCTTCCATGGAGCTGCCGGGTGGAGTCCTCGATCAGCTGGTCAACGATAATATCGTCGTCACAATGGACGAGGGCTTGGATATAACAATGCCTGCCCTTTTGTCGGAATCATGATTGAGGGGGGAGTTGTATGAAAAAGAAAGTTATTTCCCGGTTTACGATGATTTTATTCGTCATCGGCCTGATGACCGCCATCCAGTTTAATACCGTCAACGAACCAGATTCAAGGGATACTCGGGATGTTTGGGAAATCAGGCAGGAATTAGCAAGGGAAAAGCAGCTTCACTCTGAGTTATTATCAGAAATCGGTACATTGGATGAAACCTTATCAAAATATGAAAAAGCAGCAAATGACAGTCCTGAACAAGTTTTAAAAGAAACAGTGGAAGTGCTGCGGCAGGATGCCGGTCTGACTGAAATAACTGGTCCGGGCCTCGAAGTACATATCGAACCTTCACAGGAAGCGATAGTTACGGGTCAAAATATAGAACAGATTTCACCGGCCCTGTTGATCCGGTTTGTTAACGAGATCAACAGATTCAAAGGGATCGAGCTGTCAATAGATGGAAAAAGGGTTATCAACACAAGCCCTATCCGTGATATTAACGGACGGACTGCGATCAACGGCAAGCCGATCGGTACACCGCCTTTTAAGATGAAAATTGCGGCAGGTACACTGGACAATGCAGAGAAACTTTCCAATCATCTAAAAGCATCTCCAATACTGGATAATTTTTATATCGACAATCTATCAGTGAATGTGATGGAGCCGCAGGAAGAAATTACAGTAGAAGGCTACGACGGCGAGCTTGAGCTCGAATATTTAGAAGCGGCGGAGGAGGAATAGCGGTGTGGCTTTCAATTTTAGGGCTGATTCTTGGCTTATCACTTGGCCTGTTGACAGATATACGGATACCGCCGGAATACGCCAATTATTTGTCAATCGCAGTTCTTGCCGCTTTGGACACTCTCTTCGGAGGCATTAGAGCTCATCTGCAGCAGGTCTACGATGACAAAGTTTTTGTTTCAGGATTTTTCTTCAATATTTTGCTGGCAGCCGGGCTGGCATTTCTCGGAGTCCATCTTGGAGTCGATCTGTATCTCGCAGCGATTTTCGCTTTCGGGGTCAGGTTATTCCAGAACATTGCAGTTATCCGGCGCATATTACTCAGCAAATGGACAGAAAAAAAGAGTGTCCGGGAATCAGTTTGAATTTTCTGATGAAATGAAAAAATATTGCATCAAATTACTTGGACAAGGTGTATAATTTACAATAGAATAATAATAACTGGAATAAAATAAGGAGGTGCCACGAATTGAGCCAATCAGAATTGTATGTAAGTTTAGATATCGGGTCTTCGTCGGTTAAAGTATTGATCGGAGAAATGGCGAATAAATCGTTGCACGTCATCGGTGTAGGGAACGTAAAATCCAACGGCATTAAAAAAGGTGCTATCGTTGATATAGATGCGACTGTGCAATCCATCAAAAAAGCTGTCGATCAGGCTGAACGGATGATTGGCAAATCTATTCACGAAGTGGTATTGGGCATTCCCGCAAATAAGATGATGCTGCAAAGCGTTAAAGGTGTAGTCGCAGTAAACAGTGAAAACCGTGAAATTACGGATGATGATATGGATCGGGTGCTCGAAGCTGCACAGGTTATGTCTATTCCTCCAGAACGCGAATTGGTGAATATCATTCCTGAGCAATATATCGTGGACCATTTGGATGAAATTAAAGATCCGCGGGGTATGATTGGGATTCGCCTTGAGATGGATGGTACAATGGTGACAACATCCAAGACGATTTTACATAATGTTCTGCGATGCGTGGAAAGAGCCGGTCTTCAAATCCGGGATATTTATCCACAACCGCTCGCAGCAGGATATTATGCACTGACAGAGGATGAGAAAAATCATGGCACCGCCTGCATCGATATTGGCGGGGGATCAACATCCATCGCTATTTTTCAGGATGGCCATCTTGTAGCATCAACAGTCATTCCTGTCGGCGGCGACCATGTGACAAAGGATCTTTCCATTGTTCTGAAAACGCCTACAGACCAAGCTGAAAAGATTAAACTTGAATATGGTCATGCTTTCTACGATAATGCATCTGAAGACGAATTATTCGAGGTCCCGGTAATCGGATCTGATACGAAAGAGCAATACAGTCAGAAATACATATCTGAAATAATCGGAGTTCGCCTGGAAGAACTTTTCGAATTGATTTTGGATGAATTTTACCGCCTTGGTGTTCAGGACCTTCCAGGAGGCGTCGTTTTAACAGGCGGCATGGCGAAGCTTGAAGGCCTTCCTGAATTGGCGCGCAACATTCTGCAGACGCGTGTGCGTTTGTTCACTCCTGAATATATCGGAGTAAGGGAACCGCAATACACGACTTCTGTCGGCTTGATCCAATACGCTTATATGGAAGACGTTTTCTACGGGCGCATTGGAAGCGGGGCTGCACTCGGCAACCAGCAAAAAGTCGAGCAGGAACCGAAGCCGCAGAAGCAGAGACAGCAAAAACAGCCAAAAGAGAACGGCGATGGCGTCGTTACAAAAGCCAAAAAAATGTTTGACAGATTTTTTGAATAAAGAAATGCGGAAGTACAGTTTCACTTCCCCAAAACCGCTTAATCTTAAAACGTATACTTTCTTGAGCTTAAAAAAACATTGCATCATGCTTACTCACAGAGCAGAGCAATTTTAGGAGGAAAAAGAATGTTGGAATTTGATACAACAGTAGATGCTATGGCAGTAATTAAAGTTATCGGTGTCGGTGGCGGCGGAAATAACGCTGTTAACCGCATGATTGAACACGGAGTAAAAGGTGTCGAATTTATCGCGGTAAACACGGATGCTCAGGCATTGAACCTTTCAAAAGCTGAAGTCCGCCTTCAAATCGGCGGTAAATTGACGCGTGGACTTGGTGCAGGCGCAAATCCGGAAGTCGGTAAAAAAGCGGCTGAAGAAAGCAAGGAACAGATTGAAGAAGCATTGCGCGGAGCCGATATGGTATTCGTAACTGCCGGTATGGGCGGCGGTACAGGTACTGGTGCAGCTCCTGTAATCGCAGGAATCGCTAAAGAACTTGGCGCTTTGACTGTTGGTGTTGTGACGCGTCCATTCACATTTGAAGGACGCAAGCGTTCCACTCAGGCAATCGGCGGTATTGGCCAGATGAAAGAATCAGTCGATACGTTGATCGTCATCCCGAATGACCGTCTTCTTGAAATCGTCGATAAAAACACACCTATGCTTGAAGCGTTCAGAGAAGCTGACAACGTACTTCGCCAAGGTGTTCAGGGCATCTCGGACCTAATTGCAGTGCCTGGACTTATCAACCTTGACTTTGCGGATGTGAAAACGATCATGTCGAATAAAGGTTCAGCATTGATGGGGATCGGTGTTTCTTCAGGTGAAAACCGTGCTTCTGAAGCTGCTAAAAAAGCGGTATCCAGCCCGTTATTGGAAGTATCAGTCGATGGCGCGAAAGGTGTTCTCATGAATATCACTGGCGGATCGAATCTTAGCCTTTATGAAGTTCAGGAAGCAGCTGATATCGTCGCCTCTGCGTCTGATGAAGATGTGAACATGATTTTCGGATCGGTTATCAATGATAATTTGAAAGATGAAATCATTGTTACGGTTATCGCTACAGGATTCAACGAAGAACAGCTTCAGCCAAGAACACCTAGAGGCTCAGGTTTGAATACAAGCCGTGTCCAATCGATCCAGCAGCAGCAAGCTCCACAGCCGTCGCTGCGCGAAGCGCGCCGCGAAGATCAACGCCGTGAAGAACAGGCGCCGGTTTATCAGCAGGAGCCTGTACGCCAGGAAAAACCACAGGATGATGCACTCGATATCCCTACTTTCCTGCGCAACAGACAAAAACGACGTTAATCCACACAGCTGCCAAATTGGCAGCTGTTTTTTTCTGCAAAATGGCGTAATTGATAAATAACTGCAGACTTGGTACAATTAACTGAACATCCAGGAAAAGTTGTGAATATATGAAACCTATCAAACCAGTTTATGAAAATATAAAAGAAGAATTGGATTCCATCCGGGAAGGCATCAACCTGATCGCTGTCACAAAACAGGTCGGAATCGAACGCACGAAGGAAGCGATTGAAGCCGGCATCCAGCATTTAGGGGAAAATCGTCCTGAAGGATTTCAAAAGAAATTCGAAGCGATTCAGCATGGAGCGGAATGGCATTTCATCGGCAATCTTCAAAGCCGGAAAGTTAAGGAAATCATCAATGATATCGATTATCTGCATTCATTGGACCGTTTAAGTCTTGCAAAAGAGATCCAAAAACGTGCAGAGCATGTCATCGATTGTTTTGTTCAAGTAAATGTGTCGAAAGAAGACAGCAAAAGCGGAATCCTTCCGGAAGATACGCTTGATTTCATCAAAACATTGGAGCAATATGATAAAATTAATGTAGTAGGCTTAATGACAATGGCCCCGAATGTCGAAGATGAAGAAGTCTTGAGAAAAGTGTTCCGTGACTTGAAGGCCTTGCAGCTGGATGTCGCTGAACGGGAATGGCCGCATGCTCCGTGCACAGAAACTTCAATGGGCATGTCCAATGATTATTTGATAGCAGCGCAGGAAGGGGCGACTTTTGTTCGCATCGGGACTGCATTAATAGGTTCAGAAAGTGAGGCAGAATGATGAGCATTAAAAATTCATTCAAAAATTTCTTTTATTTAGAGGAATATGAAGAAGATCAGCCGCAGCAGCAAAACCAGCAGGCTACCCGTCAAGAGCAGCCAGCCAGCCCTGAAATCCGTAAATCACCAAAAGAGCGCCGCCAAAAAGCTACAGAAGCAAACGTCCCTAATTTGGTCAGCTTGCAGACTGCAGCTTCAAAATCTTCCAAGGTCCATTTGGCGGAACCGCGTGTATACGCTGAAGCCCAGGATATTGCAGAACATTTGAAAAGCAAACGTGCTGTAGTGGTCAACTTACAGCGTATCGAAAAAAGCCAGGGTCTTCGGATCATCGACTTTTTGAGCGGTACGGTCTATGCCCTTGGCGGCGATATCCAGCGCATCGGAACGGATATTTTCCTTTGTGTACCTGACACAGTGGAAGTGGACGGCGCCATTTCCGATTTCTACTACGATGAAGAACAATAAAAGAGGTGCATAAATAACTGATGGCATATATTGAATTGTTTATATTAACTGCTGTAAATATCTACTTCTATCTGATTATTGCCAGCGTCCTGATGAGCTGGATTCCAAGCATCAAAGAATCACGGTTCGGCCAGTTCATTACCAGCTTAACGGATCCATACCTGGACATTTTCAGAAGATTCATCCCGCCGCTTGGCATGATCGACATCTCGCCAATCATCGCCATCTACACATTGCTATTAGCGAGCAGAGGGATTTCAGTATTATTCGGAATGCTTTAACCATAACCTCACATAAAGTGGGGTTTTTTTCTTGATAAAAGATTAATTCGGAAAGGAGCAGCCCTATGGACTCCATATTTCAGCATTTCAGAAAAGAAGAACAGCAATTCATCGAGCAGGTTTCAGGCTGGATGAATGAAGTCGAAGACCGCTATACGCCTAAACTGACGGACTTTTTGGATCCACGTGAACGATTCATCGTTAAATCGGTGCTTGGGTCGAACGAAATCCGTATGGAATCACGCGGTTTGTTTCCGGATGCAGAACGTCAGCGGGTTTTATTGTACCCATCTTATTACGAACCGACCGACGAAGATTTCGATATCACTGTCTTCGAATTGAAGTATCCGGTTAAATTCGTCACGCTGCGCCACCCGGATATTTTGGGATCGCTGATGTCTGTCGGACTCGACCGCAGCAAATTCGGCGATATCCGGATTGATGGGGAAAGGATCCAATTCGCTGTGGCGGATGAAGTAAGCCTGTATCTGCAAACCAATTTCGTGTCAGCGGCAAAAGTGAAAGTGCAATTGATCGAAGTGGACGACGTATCCGAAATGATTACAGCAACGGAAGAATGGCATGAAGAATCCCATACGGTCAGTTCGATGCGTCTCGATACGGTGATGAGTTCCGTCTATAATATATCGCGCCAAAAAGCTGCGGCTTTGATTCACGGCGGCAAGGTCAAAGTGAATTGGACGGTGCAGGAACAGCCGTCGTTCGAATTGCATGAGTCGGACATGATTTCGTCGAGAGGATTCGGCCGGATCAAAGTCCTCATGATTGAAGGAAGAACGAAAAAAGACAAAGTTCGGCTCCAGATCGGACGGTTGGAACAACGGAAATAGCCCGCGCATGGAATATTAAAAATTATACTGATATTTCATGCAATGGGCGGTATAATGGAAAGTAACAAACATAATTTAAGGAGAGTGCACTGAATGCCATTGTCCCCGTTGGATATACATAATAAAGAATTCAGCAAGGCGTTTCGCGGATACCAGGAAGATGAAGTGAACGAATTCCTGGATCAAATCATCAAGGATTACGAAATCCTGCTGAAAGAGAAAAAAGACCTTGAAGAGCGTTTGAAACAAACCGACGAACGGGTCGGCCATTTCACGACAATCGAAGGGACGTTGCAGAAATCGATCGTTATCGCCCAGGAAGCAGCGGAAGAAGTACGCCGCAATTCGCAGAAAGAAGCGAAGCTCATCGTCCGCGAAGCGGAAAAGAATGCAGACCGCATCGTCAACGAATCTTTGACGAAAGCGCGCCGCATCGCGATGGAAATCGAAGAGTTGAAGAAACAGTCGAAAGTTTTCCGCAACCGTTTCAAAATGATCGTGGAAGCGCAGCTTGACCTGATCGACACAGACGACTGGGAATCATTGATGGAGTATGACGTCGATACGACGACACTTGATAAACTGGAAGACAATAACGAAGACTACCGTCCTTGACTAAGAGGGCAACACTCTTTATAATTACGGCATACTAGCAACAGCAATTATATGATCCAATGCGTTGACGGAGACAGTAAGCATAGCCGATTCAGGAAAGCGAGCCGGGGACAGTGGGAGCCCGGTGCTGAAAGCTATGAAGAAAATCACTCCTGAGCAGAACCGGGGAAATCCAGTAGCCGGTTCCGTTTCGCCACGATACGGCGTTCGAGTGGCAGTTTTCTAAAACTGCAACAAGGGTGGTACCGCGAGTCTGGCTTCTCGTCCCTTTCCAGGGATGAGGGGCTTTTTATTATGCATACAGGAGGAATTTTGATGGATTACAAAGACACATTATTGATGCCGAAAACAGATTTTCCGATGCGCGGCAATTTGCCGAACCGGGAACCTGAAATGCAAGCGAAGTGGGAAGAAATGGAAATCTATAAAAAAGTTCAGGAACGGACGAAAGATCTACCGTTTTTCGTACTCCATGATGGACCGCCATATGCCAATGGCGACTTGCATATGGGCCATGCCCTGAACAAAGTGCTGAAAGACATGATTGTGCGTTCACGTTCAATGATGGGCTTTAATGCACCGTACGTTCCGGGCTGGGATACACACGGCCTGCCGATCGAACAGGCTTTGACGAATAAAGGCGTAAACCGCAAAGAAATGACATTGGCGGAATTCCGCAAGTTATGTGAAGAATACGCTTATGAGCAAATTGACAGCCAGCGCAGCCAGTTTAAACGCATTGGTGTACGCGGCGATTGGGAAAATCCCTATGTCACATTAAAACCATCCTATGAAGCACGCCAAATCGAAGTGTTTGGTGCGATGGCGAACAAAGGCTATATCTATAAAGGGTTGAAACCGGTTTACTGGTCCCCTTCAAGTGAGTCTTCACTTGCAGAAGCAGAAATCGAATATCACGATAAGAAATCTCCTTCCATCTATGTTTCATTTGCGGTGACGGACGGTAAAGGTGTTCTTGCTGAAGGAACGAAATTGATCATCTGGACGACGACGCCATGGACGATTCCGGCAAACCTTGGGATCACGGTCCATGAGAAATTGGATTATGTGGAAGTGGAAGCGAAAGGCTCCCTTTACGTGATCGCTCGTGAATTATTGGATGAAGTAACTTCTGAACTCGGTTGGGATGATCCTAAAGTTGTGCGCGAAATGAAAGGTGCAGAGTTGGAAAACATCCTGACGAAGCATCCTCTATATGACCGCTCATCCCTTGTGATGCTCGGAGACCATGTTACTGTCGATTCAGGGACAGGCTGCGTCCATACAGCACCTGGCCACGGGGAAGATGACTTTTTGGTCGGTAAAAAATACGGCCTTGATGTGCTTTGCCCAGTTGATGAAAAAGGGGTCTTTACAGAAGAAGCTCCAGGATTCGAAGGCCAGTTCTACGATAAAGCCAATAAAGCGGTCACTGAAGCATTGGATGCTGCAGGTGCTTTAGAAGCTTTAACATTCATCACGCACTCGTACCCGCATGACTGGCGCACGAAAAAACCGGTCATCTACCGCGCAACTGCACAATGGTTCGTATCGATTGATGCATTCCGCGATAATATCCTGAAAGCGATCAAAGAAACAACGTTCACACCTGCCTGGGGCGAAACGCGCCTGTTCAATATGCTGCGCGACCGCGGTGACTGGAACATTTCACGCCAACGCGTCTGGGGCGTGCCGATTCCGGTATTTTATGCAGAAAATGGCGACCCGATCATCACCGAAGAAACGATCGCGCATATCGCCGACTTGTTCCGTGAACACGGATCGAACGTCTGGTTCGAACGTCCGGCTGCAGAACTGTTGCCGTCAGGATTCGAACATCCGAGCAGCCCGAACGGCATCTTCACGAAAGAACTTGATATTATGGATGTCTGGTTCGACTCAGGATCATCCCATCAGGCAGTGCTTGATGAGCGCGACGATCTTCAATACCCGGCAGATCTTTATCTTGAAGGGTCTGACCAATACCGCGGCTGGTTCAACTCTTCGCTGACAACAAGTGTAGCGATCAACGGAATCGCGCCGTATAAAGGCGTATTGAGCCACGGCTTTACACTTGATGGCAACGGCCGCAAAATGAGTAAATCCTTAGGAAACGTCATCGTTCCTGCAAAAGTGATGAACCAGATGGGTGCCGATATTCTTCGCCTGTGGGTTGCGTCCGTCGATTACACGGCTGATGTCCGCGTATCTGATGAAAACTTCAAACAAGTTTCAGAAGTATACCGCAAAATCCGCAACACGCTGAAATTCCTTCACGGAAATCTTGCTGATTTTAATGAAAAAGAAGATCGCGTCGCTTACGAAGACATGCGTGAAATGGATCAGTATATGGCAATGAAACTTCAGAAAATGATTGAGACAGCCCGTAAAGGTTATGAAAACTACGAGTTTGCGACAATCTACAATGCTTTGAATAATTACTGTGCGAACGATTTGAGTTCATTCTATCTGGATGTTGCAAAAGACGTCGTTTATATCGAAGCAGCCGACCATCCGCACCGCCGCGCTATGCAGACGGTCATGTTCGATTCATTGATGGCCATCCTGAAATTGGCGTCGCCGATCATTCCGCATACAGCTGATGAAATGTGGTCGTATCTTGGATTTGTCGAAGAAGACAGTGTCCAATTGACGGATTTCCCGGAAGTTGTGGAAAACAACAGCTTCAAAGATCTTGAAGTGAAATGGGAGAAATTCATGGATGTCCGTGATGATGTACTGAAGGCATTGGAAGAAGCGCGTGCAGCGAAGACAATCGGTAAATCGCTGGAAGCGAAAGTTACAGTTTACGGTTCAGAAGAAACGAAAAATCTTCTGGCGTCTGTTGATGACAATGTAGCGCAGCTGTTGATCGTGTCCAACTACGAGTTTGGCGGGTCACCTGACAATGCGCCGGCTGATGCTCTTGTCTTGAACAACGTGACAGTTGCAGTCCAAAAATCAGAGGGTGAAAAGTGTGAACGCTGCTGGACAATCTCTGACAAGATCGGTGAAAGCGAAGCCCATCCGACACTATGCCCGAGATGTGCGGATGTTGTGGAGAAACATTATAGTTAATGTAAAGCGATGAGGCATTGTTCAGATACCGCTTCGACGCTTTGGACAAGACTCCCACACTAAGCCAAGAAAACCACTCGTCTTAGTGCTTCGTCCAGTCCTGAGCCGCGTCAGCGCTGAGAGTAGTCTCTAAAGATATGGAGCAAAACAGCGAAGACTCCCAGGGTTTTGTGGGAAGAACATGTGCTCCTGCATCGCTGCGCTGCTTCGTCGCAAAGACTTAGCCTTGCAAGCGTCGGCTAATGTCTTCGGAGCTGTTTTGCGGAATATCGGTTATAAAACTGGCAAATAAATTGTTGAGGTCTGGAGAACCGGAAAGCCGGCTCTCCGGGCCTTCACTTTTTTGAGGCGGATTGTGTTAAAATAGAATGACAGATGATTTGACGGGGGAAACATATGTTTATTTATTATGCAATTGCAGCGGTAATTATTGCAGCAGACCAATTCACAAAATGGCTGGTCCTGCAGAACATGGAAATCGGGGAAAGAATTCCAGTCATTGAGCCCTATCTCGGCTGGCTGTCGCATCGCAACAGAGGTGCTGCCTGGGGGATGCTTGAAGGACAGATGTGGCTGTTTGCCATCATCACCATTGCGGTGATCGCGGGAATCCTCTATTATTTCCATAAGCACGCCAAAGGACAGCCGCTGTTCCAGCTTAGCCTCATGGTGATCCTCGGCGGCGCAATCGGAAATTTCATCGACAGAATGCTACGCGGCGAAGTCGTCGATTTTGTGGATGTGCTGATTCCGGTCATCAATTACGACTTTCCAATTTTCAATATTGCCGACGCTGCACTGACAATCGGGGTTATCCTGATGATCATATTCGTGATCTATGACGAAAAACAAGAAAAGAAAAAGGTGTCTTAATGGAAGATTTAACTATACAGGTAACAGAAGAAATGGCGGGCCAGCGAATCGACAAAGCAGTTTCTGCTATGGATGAAGACTGGTCGCGTTCACAGATTGCCAATTGGGTGAAAGACGGGGCAGTCCGGGTCAATGGCCAGATAGTCAAACCGAATTATAAAGTGCGTCTTGAAGACGTCATCATCGCCACACCGCCGATTCTTGAAGAATTGGATGTTGTACCGGAAGATTTGAATTTGGAGATTGTTTATGAAGATGCTGATGTACTCGTCGTCAACAAACCGAAAGGCATGGTTGTCCATCCGGCGCCTGGCCATTCGCATGGTACGCTGGTCAATGGTCTTATGCACCATTGCACCGACTTGTCCGGCATCAACGGCATCGTCCGTCCAGGAATCGTCCACCGGATCGATAAAGATACATCCGGTTTGCTGATGGTCGCAAAAAATGACGCGTCGCATACTTCACTGGTCAATCAATTGGTCAGAAAAAGTGTGACCCGTAAATATATTGCGCTTGTACATGGCCATATCCCACATGATAAAGGAACAATCGAAGCACCGATTGCACGCGATCCGAAAGAGCGCCAGAACATGGCTGTTGTGGATAAAGGCAAGCATGCGGTTACGCATTTCCGCGTTCTTGAACGTTTCGGTGATTTTACATTGGTCGAATGCCGTCTCGAAACAGGACGGACGCACCAAATCCGTGTCCATATGAAATATATCGGCTATCCGTTAGTCGGCGATCCGAAATACGGACCGAAGAAAACAATGGATATCGGCGGCCAGGCGCTTCACGCGGAAGTGATCGGTTTTGATCATCCGAAAACGGGAGAATACATGGAATACTCGGCGGAAATGCCTGAGGAATTTGCAGAACTTCTGGAATCTCTTCGCAAGAAGGATTGACAAAACCCGAAGTTGTTCTTTATACTTGAAAAAACCAATCGAATAACAACACCTTTAAAAACAGTCCAGAGAGGCTGAGAAGGTATTTACGCAAGCCGGAAGTCTGTCTTCCGTGCTGGAATTTTCTGCGCATATATCCTCCTGCCCTCTGGCAGGAGGTTTTTTATTTGCCTAAAAGGAGAGAAGAATATGGTGGAAAAAGCGGATATATTGGACGAGCAGGCAATGGCAAGAGCCATCACACGGATCGCCCATGAAATTATCGAACGCAATAAAGGAATCGATGACATCATCCTAGTCGGCATCAAAACGCGCGGTGCATTCATCGCCAAGCGGCTGGCAGAAAAAGTTGAGAAGATAGAAGGCAAGGCCATCAAGACAGGAGAGCTCGATATCACATTGTACCGGGACGACTTGAGCGTCAAAAATACGAACAATGAACCACTGGTGCAGCAGGTGGATATCAGCCACAGCATTGAAGGGCAGAAAGTGGTGCTGGTCGACGACGTGCTTTATACGGGACGGACGGTACGGGCGGCAATGGACGCGGTCATGGATATCGGCCGGCCGGCACAGATTCAATTGGCAGTGCTGATTGACCGGGGACACCGGGAGCTGCCGATCCGATCGGATTATGTCGGAAAGAACATCCCGACTTCAAGCAACGAACGCATCGTTGTCGAGATGAAGGAAAGCGACGGCAAAGACCGCGTGGCCATACACGAATAGTAGAGAGAGACGGGGGAGAAAGATTTGAGCGAAGCAGTACTCGATATACAGGATAAACCGAAAACCGGCCAGTGGATTTCACTGAGCCTGCAGCATATGTTCGCCATGTTCGGCGCAACGATTCTTGTACCGCAGCTGGTCGGACTGAGTCCGGCAATCGCGCTTCTGACAAGCGGCATCGCCACCATCATATTTGTACTGATCACACAGTTTAAAGTGCCAGCATATCTGGGGTCATCGTTCGCCTTTATCGTGCCGATACAGGTTGCAACCGAATCAGGAGGCATCGGCTCAGCGATGATCGGCGCCATGTTCGTTTCTGCTGTGTATGCGCTCGTATCGTTGATCATTTGGAAAACCGGCTATCTCTGGCTGATGAAAATCTTGCCGCCGATTGTAGTCGGACCGGTCATCATCGTAATCGGGCTGGCTTTGGCAGGGACTGCTGTAGATATGGCGATGACCATTCCGGCGGCAAACAATACTTCGGAATACAGCCTGCTGCACTTTTCAGCAGCGATCGTCACTTTGATGACCGCTATCATCTGTACGATTTACTTTAAGAACATTATCTCCCTGATGCCGATCCTGATCGGTTTACTGGTAGGGTATGCCTACTCTGCCGCCATCGGCATCATTGATTTCACGAAAATCGGGGAAGCAAGCTGGTTTGCGGTGCCGGACTTTTTAATACCGGGTGTCGATTATTCTTTCCAGGTCACACCGACTTTATTGTTCATCATGGTTCCGATCGCCATCGTTACAATATCGGAACATATCGGCCACCAATTGGTGCTTGGCAAAATCGTTGACCGGAATTACATAAAAGATCCGGGGCTTCACCGCTCGATATTGGGCGATGGTCTTGGAACATTTATTTCTTCATTGATCGGCGGTCCGCCGAAAACGACATACGGGGAAAACATCGGTGTCCTTGCCATTACCCGAGTATACAGTGTCTACGTCATCCTCGGGGCAGCGGTATTCGCCATCGTCTTCTCTTTCGCAGGGAAACTGATGGCTGCCATCGAAACGATCCCTACCGCTGTGCTTGGCGGGATTTCAATCCTGCTGTTCGGGATCATCGCTTCATCCGGCTTGCGGATGCTGGTGGACAACAACATCGACTTCGGCAATAAACGCAATCTGGTCATTTCATCGGTCATCCTGGTTATTGGGATCGGCGGTGCGAGACTGGAGTTCAGCGAAACCTTCGTTATCGAAGGAATGGCGCTGGCGGCTATCATCGGAGTAATCTTGAACCTGGTGCTGCCGGGGCTGGAAAAGCAAGAACTTGACGACGGAACTGAATAATCACCTTTTAATGAATGTCCAGAGAGGCATGGAAAGGGTTGAATGATAAGGGCGAAGAAGTATGCCCTTGTTTCCTCACACCTTCCTGCTCTCAGGAAGGTGTTTTTTGATGGAAGGGGACGGGAATATGCCGAATTTATTGACCATGAACACGTTGACGAATGAAACCATACTGAATTTGATCGAGCGCGCGGCCGCTTTTGAAAAAGGTGAAGAGCTGAAACTTGGCGGAACAATCGCCAATCTGTTCTTTGAACCGAGCACCCGTACGAAGATGAGTTTTGAAATGGCGGAGCATAAACTGGGGATTGCGGCATTGCCTTTTGAAACGGGCTTTTCTTCTGTGCTGAAAGGCGAAACGCTGTACGATACGGTGAAGACTTTGGAAGCGATCGGAGTGGACGCGGTGGTCATCCGACACAGCGAAGAAGAATATTACCGGCAGCTTGAAGGCGTCCAGCTCGCGGTGATCAACGGCGGTGACGGCTCCGGCCAGCATCCGACGCAATCACTGCTCGACCTGTACACGATACAGCAGGAATTCGGCGGCTTTGAAAATCTCCACGTGACGATTGCGGGCGACATTGCACATAGCCGGGTGGCGAAATCGAACGCCGCAGCACTCGAACAATTGGGCGCAAAAGTAAGTTTTGTCTGTCCGCCTGAATGGAGCGGCGGGTATGAAACTTCAGACCGCTTGGAAAATTATATAGAAGAAACGGATGTGCTGATGCTGCTTCGCGTCCAGCGCGAGCGCCATACGGGCGGACAATCAATGACAGAAGAGCAGTATCACCAAAGCTACGGGCTGACGGTCGAACGTGAGCAGAAGATGAAGAGTTCGGCGATCATCATGCATCCTGCCCCCATTAACAGAGGTGTCGAAATTGCCGACAGCCTGATCGAATGTGAACGTTCCCGGATCTTCAAACAAATGGCAAACGGAGTTTTTATCCGGATGGCCGTTCTGGAATACGCAATGAAAGGGAGAGATTGAGAGATGAATTTATTCATTGAAAATGTAAACATGCTGCAGGACGGAAAATTGGTTCCGGTAAATATCCGGGTCGCTGATGGAAAGATCAAGGAAATCGGAAAAGAGCTTACCGCACAGGGAGAAGAAGTGATTGACGGCAAAGGCCGGATGGTTGCACCAGGGTTTGTTGATGTCCATGTTCATTTGCGTGAACCGGGCGGCGAACAGAAAGAGACGATCGAAAGCGGGACAAAATCAGCGGCAAAAGGTGGCTACACCACCATCTGCGCAATGCCGAATACGCGTCCGGTGCCGGACACGAAAGAGAACCTCCAGCACGTCAACGGATTGATCGAAAAGAATGCGCACATCCGGGTTTTGCCGTATGCTTCCATCACGATTCGCGAAGCAGGAAAAGAACGGACGAATTTAAATGAACTGAAAGAAAACGGCGCTTTCGCGTTTACAGATGACGGGGTCGGAATCCAGGAAGCGGGCATGATGTTTGAAGCGATGAAAGAGGCTGCAGCCATCGACATGCCGATTGTCGCCCACTGTGAAGACAACAGCCTGATCTATGGCGGTGTCATGCATGACGGCAAGCGCAGCCGCGAACTAGGCTTGAAAGGCATTCCTTCCATTGCGGAGTCGGTCCACATCGCACGCGACATCTTGCTGGCGGAAGCGGCAGGCGCACATTACCATGTCTGCCACGTCTCGACAAAAGAATCGGTCCGTGTGATACGCGACGCAAAACGGGCAGGGATCAAAGTGACGGCGGAAGTGACGCCGCACCATCTCCTGTTGACGGAAGACGATATTCCGGGAGATGACGCCAATTACAAGATGAATCCGCCGCTGCGCGCAAAAGAGGATTACGAAGCGCTGCACGAAGGATTGCTTGACGGCACGCTCGATTTTATTGCCACGGATCATGCGCCTCACACGGCAGAAGAAAAAGCGCACGGCATGGACAAGGCGCCGTTCGGCATCGTCGGATTCGAAACAGCGTTTCCGCTGCTTTACACAAACTTCGTGGAGACCGGAAAATGGACGCTTGAGCAATTGACCGACTGGATGACGCGGAAACCGGCGGAAGTCTTTGGCTTGCCATACGGCACGATGGAAACAGGGCAGTCAGCGGATTTGGTGCTGATCGACCTCGAAAAAGAACAAGCAATCGATGTTGAACAATTTTTATCAAAAGGGAAGAACACACCATTTGGCGGCTGGAATTGCAAGGCTTGGCCGGCAATGACCATATTCGGCGGTAAAATCGTTTGGCAGGAGGAGGCTCATCAATGAAACGTTATTTGATTTTGGAAGATGGCACGGTATTTGAAGGTACAGCATTCGGAAGCGACGATGCATCTGTAGGTGAGATCGTCTTCAACACGAGCATGACGGGATACCAGGAAATTTTATCAGATCCTTCGTACTGCGGACAGATTGTCACGATGACTTACCCGTTGATCGGCAATTACGGCATCAACAGCGACGACTTCGAATCGATCGAACCGGCAGTCAAAGGGATGGTCGTGCGCGAACTGGCGGAATTCCCATCGAATTTCAGAAGCAAATCGACGCTTTGTGAGCTGTTCAAAACCAAAGGCATCCCAGGAATTTCGGGAATAGATACACGCAAACTGACGCGTCTCATCCGCTCAAAAGGTTCCATCAAAGGCATCCTGACAGCAGCCGGAGAAGAAGTGGATGTTGAGGAAGTCGTAAGCAAGCTGAAAGTGACGCCTCTCCAGACAGACCAGGTCGCTCAAGTGTCGACAGCCCGCCCTTATCCAAGCCCAGGTCGCGGCAAACGCGTCGTATTGATCGATTACGGAATGAAACACGGCATTCTGCGCGAACTCAATAACCGCGATTGCGATGTCATCGTTGTTCCCTATAATACGAGCTCGCAGGAAATTTTAGCCTGGGGACCAGATGGGGTCATGCTTTCAAACGGACCGGGAGACCCGAAAGACGTCGAAGAATGTGTCCAAGTGGTCGGCGAGCTGCTCGGACAGGTGCCTGTTTTCGGAATCTGCCTCGGCCACCAATTGTTTGCGCGGGCGTGCGGAGCGGATACGTTCAAACTGAAATTCGGCCACCGCGGCGGCAACCATCCGGTACGCAACCTTTCAACCGGAAAAATCGAAATCACTTCCCAAAACCACGGTTATGCGGTTGATGAAGCAACACTTCAAGGCACTCGTTTGAAAGTGACGCACCAGGCATTGAACGACGGCACTAATGAAGGGCTGTCCCATTTGGATTATCCGGCTTTCACCGTTCAATACCACCCGGAGTCCTCACCAGGACCGGAAGATTCCAATTACCTGTTCGACCGTTTTATTGAAATGATGAGTGCAAATCGAAAGGAGCAGCAATATGCCTAAAAGACAAGACATCCAAAGTATCCTCGTAATCGGGTCCGGCCCTATCGTCATCGGACAAGCTGCCGAATTCGACTATGCCGGCACACAGGCGTGTCTGGCCCTTAAAGAAGAAGGTTACCGCGTCATCCTGATCAACTCGAATCCGGCGACCATCATGACAGATACGGAAATCGCCGATAAAGTCTATATTGAACCGATCACCCTGGAATTTGTCAGCCGCATCCTCCGAAAAGAACGTCCGGACGCAGTACTGGCAACACTGGGTGGGCAGACAGGCCTTAATATGGCGATTGAACTGGATGAATCCGGAATCCTCGATGAACTTGGCATTGAAATTCTCGGTACGAAATTGGAAGCGATCCACAAAGCGGAGGACCGGGACCTGTTCCGTACGTTGATGAATGAACTTGGGGAGCCGGTTCCTGATTCCGATATCATCCACAACCTGGATGAAGCGAAACGATTTGTCGAACGCATCGGATACCCGGTGATTGTAAGACCCGCATTCACAATGGGCGGAACAGGCGGCGGCATCTGCCACAACGATGAACAACTGAAAGAAATCGTTTCAAGCGGCTTGAAATACAGCCCTGTGACACAATGTCTTCTTGAAAAATCAATCGCCGGCTTCAAGGAAATCGAGTATGAAGTGATGCGTGACGCCAACGACACAGCCATTGTGGTCTGCAATATGGAAAACATCGACCCGGTCGGCATCCATACAGGAGATTCTATTGTCACAGCACCGAGCCAGACCCTGTCTGACCGCGAATACCAGATGCTGCGCAATGTGTCGCTGAAAATCATCCGCGCCCTCAAAATTGAAGGTGGCTGCAACGTCCAGCTGGCGCTTGATCCTGACAGCTTCAATTACTACATCATCGAAGTGAATCCGCGTGTCAGCCGCTCATCAGCCCTCGCATCAAAAGCGACAGGCTATCCGATCGCCAAACTGGCGGCGAAAATTGCTGTCGGTCTGACGCTCGATGAAATGATGAACCCGGTGACAGGGCGCACATACGCAGCATTCGAACCGGCACTTGATTATGTCGTTACGAAAATTCCGCGCTGGCCGTTCGATAAGTTCGAAGCGGCAAAACGCAATCTTGGTACACAGATGAAAGCGACCGGCGAAGTTATGGCAATGGGCCGTACTTTTGAAGAATCGATCCTGAAAGCGGTCCGTTCACTCGAGACCGGCCAATTCCATCTCGACTTGAAAAACGCGGATGCCATGAGCGATGAATGGATCGAAAAACGGATCCGCCGGGCAGGCGATGAGCGCCTGTTCTTTATTGGCGAAGCTTTGCGCCGCGGAGTGACGATTGAAAGGATTCATGACTGGAGTAAAATCGATCTGTTCTTCCTGACAAAATTCCAGAACATCGTTCAGTACGAACAGGTGCTGGCAGAACAGCCATATGATTTCGATACGGCGAAAAAGGCGAAACGAATGGGCTTTGCAGACCGCACCATCGCGAAACTGTGGAATGCGACAGAACAGCAGGTCTACAACTGGCGCAAGGAGCAGAAATTGATGCCGGTCTATAAAATGGTCGACACATGCGCCGCGGAATTCGAATCGGAAACACCTTATTTCTACGGTACTTTCGAAGACGAAAACGAATCCATCCGCACCGACAAGGAAAGCGTCATCGTGTTGGGCTCAGGTCCAATCCGCATTGGGCAAGGAGTGGAATTCGATTACGCAACCGTGCATTCCGTCTGGGCCATCAAAGAAGCAGGCTATGAGGCGATCATCATCAATAACAACCCGGAAACGGTCAGCACGGATTTTTCGATCTCCGATAAACTGTATTTCGAGCCCCTGACAATTGAAGATGTCATGCACATCGTCGATTTGGAACAGCCAAAAGGCGTCGTGGTGCAATTCGGCGGACAAACGGCCATCAACCTGGCTGAAAAGCTTGAACAGAACGGCGTCAAAATTCTCGGCACAACGCTCGAAGACACAGACCGTGCGGAAAACCGCAATAAGTTCGAAGCGGCATTGAATGAAATCGGCATCCCGCAGCCACTGGGCAAAACAGCGGTATCGAAAGAAGAAGCAGTGGTCATCGCTAATAACATCGGTTATCCGGTATTGGTGCGGCCATCTTACGTGCTCGGCGGCCGGGCGATGGAAATCGTCTACAACGAAAAAGACCTGAACCATTATATGGAGCATGCGGTGGAAGCGAGCCCTGAGCATCCAGTATTAGTTGACCGTTATCTGACAGGCATTGAGGTCGAAGTGGATGCTATCTCTGACGGTGAAAACGTATTGATCCCTGGGATCATGGAACACATCGAACGCGCTGGCGTCCATTCGGGTGATTCGATCGCGGTTTATCCGACACAAAACATTTCACAGGAACTTCTCGATACACTGGTGGATTACACAACGCGACTGGCAAAAGGCTTCAACATTGTCGGCTTGCTGAATATCCAGTATGTCATATCAAAAGGCGATGTGTTCGTCATCGAAGTCAACCCACGCTCAAGCCGGACGGTGCCGTTCATGAGCAAAATCATGTCGATTCCGATGGCCAATATCGCCACCAAAGCGATCCTCGGGCAAAGCATCATCGACCAGGGCTATACGCCAGGACTTGCGCCTCGCGTCAATGGCGTCTTTGTAAAAGTTCCGGTCTTTTCATTTGCGAAGCTGCGCCGTGTCGACATTACGTTAGGGCCTGAAATGAAATCTACAGGGGAAGTCATGGGCAAGGACACGACACTCGAAAAAGCGCTGTATAAAGGATTGGCGGCTGCCGGAATGGAAATCAAAGATCACGGGACGGTCTTGCTGACGGTGGCGGATAAAGATAAAACGGAAGCGGTCGGACTTGCCAAGCGCTTTAAATCGATCGGCTACCAGATCATGGCGACCGGCGGAACAGCGGCGGCTTTTGAAGAAGCAGGAGTTGCCGTTGCTCCGATTGGCAAAATCGGGGCTGAAGGCAGAACCTTGCTCGACGTGATCCAGAGCGGAGACGCACAGATCGTCATCAACACGCTGACGAAAGGCAAACAGCCTGAACGTGACGGGTTCCGGATACGCCGGGAATCAGTGGAAAATGGCATTCCTTGCCTGACTTCACTTGATACAGCTGCAGCCATGCTCCGTGTTATTGAATCGATGACATTTTCAGCAGAAGAAATGGGGGCGGGCAGATGATCAAACAAGAACGGATGAAAGTGGTCGCCCAGCAGTACATTGCCAAGCATATTTTCGAACTGACGGTTGAAGGCAGCTTGGTCGATGAAATGGCTGAACCCGGGCAATTTGTCCATGTCCGTGTGGCGGACAGTTTTGAACCTTTACTGCGGCGCCCAATTTCCATCGCTTCGATCGATAAGGAAAACAAGCGCTTCACGATGATTTACCGGGCAGAAGGACGCGGCACACAAATCCTGGCTGACAAAAGAGCCGGCGACGAAATTGATGTGCTTGGTCCGCTCGGCCACGGCTTCCCAGTGGAAAAGGCAGAGAAAAAAGCCTTTCTGATCGGCGGGGGCATCGGTGTGCCTCCCCTCTATGAACTGGCGAAGCAATTGAACAGCCGCGGGATCGAGACGGTCCATATTTTAGGCTTTGAAAGCAAACAGGCGATATTCTATGAAGAAAAATTCAAAGCACTGGGTGACACCCATATAGCGACAGTTGACGGTTCACACGGCACGGAAGGATTTGTTACGCATATCCTGAACGAATTGCCGCATGATTTCGATACGTATTTCAGCTGCGGACCGACCGCCATGCTTGAAGCGGTGCAATGGGCATATCCGCAGAAGAGAGGATTTCTCTCCTATGAACAGCGGATGGGCTGCGGCATCGGCGCTTGTTTTGCCTGTGTCTGCCGGACAACCAAATCAGAAACGGATTATATCAAAGTCTGCTCGGACGGACCTGTATTTCCAGCGGGAGTGGTGATTTCATGATTGATATGACAGTAAAGATCCCTGGACTCGAATTAAAAAATCCGATCATGCCGGCATCCGGCTGCTTCGGTTTCGGTAAAGAATATGCCCAGTTGTATGACCTTTCACAGCTCGGCGCCATCATGATCAAAGCGACAACGGTGGAAACGCGGCTCGGAAATCCGACGCCGCGTGTGGCGGAAACTTCTTCAGGTATGCTGAATGCCATCGGGCTTCAAAATCCGGGTCTGGAGAAAGTTTATGGTTCAGAATTGCCATGGCTGGAACAATTCGATGTGCCGATCATCGCCAACGTAGCGGGTACGACGACAGAAGATTATGTGGAAGTGGCGCGTGAAATTTCAAAAGCAACAAATGTACACGCACTTGAAATCAATATTTCCTGTCCGAATGTCAAAAAAGGCGGCATCACATTCGGCACCGATCCCGCAGTCGCGAGAGAATTGACAAGAGCCGTGAAGGAAGTTTCATCTGTTCCGGTCTACATCAAGCTGTCACCGAACGTGACGGACATCGTATCGATTGCCAAAGCGGTCGAAGAAGGCGGAGCAGACGGCATCACGATGATCAACACGCTGCTCGGGATGCGGCTCGACCCGAAAACCGGGCGTCCGGTCATCGCCAATATTACAGGCGGCTTATCAGGTCCTGCCATCAAACCGGTAGCTCTCAGAATGGTCTACGAAGTCAGCAAACAAACTCAGTTGCCGATTATCGGCATGGGCGGCGTCACAGACGTTGATGACGTCATCGACTTTCTGTCCGCAGGCGCCAGTGCAGTAGCAGTTGGAACAGCCAATTTCGTCAACCCATTCGTATGTCCGGAAATCATAGGCAAATTGCCGGAGCGGCTTCATGAACTGGGATACGATTCAATCCAGGAGCTTATCGGAAGGAGCCACCGTCTATGAGAAATGAAAGACCAATCATCGCTTTGGATTTTCCAGCGAAAGAGCAGGCATTGCAATTTTTGGGACAGTTTGAGGAAAGTCTCTTCGTGAAAGTCGGTATGGAATTGTTCTATCAGGAAGGACCGGAGCTCGTACGTGAAATCAACCGGCTCGGCCATGACATCTTCCTGGATTTAAAACTGCACGACATTCCGAATACCGTGGAATCCGCGATGCGCGGGATCGCGAAATTGGATGTTGCCATGGTCAATGTCCATGCGGCAGGAGGCATCGAGATGATGCGGGCTGCCAAACGTGGGCTCAAAGGCAGTGATACGCAATTGATCGCTGTGACGCAATTGACGTCAACCAGTGAAGAACAGATGCAAAAGGAGCAATTGATCTCTGCGAGTCTGGAAGAATCCGTCGTCCATTATGCAAGATTGGCCGATGACGCAGGACTGGATGGAGTAGTGTGCTCCGTCCATGAATCGGAAGCGATTGGCGACTCATGCGGAGAAGCATTCCTTCGTGTTACGCCGGGTATTCGCCCGGCACAAGCTTCTGTAGATGACCAAAAGAGAGTTGCGACGCCTGCAGAAGCGAGCAGACAGGGTTCGACACATATCGTCGTCGGACGTGCCATTACTAACGCGGCAAATCCGAAAGACAGTTACCAGCAAATACGAGCGGAATGGAGTGGTCAATGATGAAGAAGGAAACAGCCAAGCATTTATTGGATATCGGCGCAGTTGAATTACGTCCCCAGGATCCGTTCACATGGGCATCCGGCATCAAATCACCGATTTACTGTGACAACCGCCTGACGATGTCATATCCGAAAGTGCGCAAAGAAATCGCCAAAGGGCTGGCTGCCAAGATCAAGGAATTCTACCCACAATCCGAAATCGTGGCAGGCACAGCAACGGCCGGTATTCCGCACGCGGCATGGGTCAGTGACCTGCTGGAGCTGCCAATGGTCTACGTAAGGTCCAAGCCGAAAGAACATGGCCAGGGCAATATGGTCGAAGGCAAAGTGGAACCCGGCAAAAAAGTCGTAGTAGTAGAAGACCTGATTTCTAAAGGCGGCTCGGTGATCCAGGCAGCACAAGGCTTGCAGCAGGCAGGCTTCGAAGTACTTGGTATAGTCGCTATTTTTACATATGACTTACCACAATCCGTCGAAGCGATCGAAGCGGCAGGATTCACATTCCACACGCTCACCGACTTCCCTGCACTTGTCGAACAAGCGGCAAGTACAGGAGCAATCGAGCAGGCGGATTTGCCGATGCTACAGGAATGGCATGAAGGATTAAAGGCAGGAACATTGAAGGGCTGACCATGTGGTCGGCTTTTTTTTTTTTGGAAAAAAATTTAACTGAGGATGACTTAGAAAAAAGATTTAAAAACATGAAAAAACTTTTATTTTCCGTTCGTAAAAGTCTGTGTTGGGTGGCGAACGTTCGTAAAGTGTTTTGATATGTTTACGAACGCTTATTTTTCCGTATTTAAGCTGGTTTAAAAGTGTTCGCAAAAGTGTACTTTTGCGAACGGGTTATTTTTAATTAGTTTAGGAATATTCCTGATATTAGCTGCAGGGCACAGCTTTTATTGTTAAATGGGATTTAAGATATATTAGGAAAAACAATGATGTGAGTTGAGAGATTTAGTTGATAAATAAACCCAAATACAATTCTTGCTTAACGGAAATGAATTGGACTTCACTTGTGAGAAGATTGGTGTAAAAGATATGACAATCCGGAAATATTCTGACGTGTTTGCAGTAAGCGATGAAGAAGTGTTTGAATACATTTCAATTCATGGCTTACCGAAAAGTGAGTCAACAAGCAAAGAAGCATTGATTAAAGGCTTCCATTATTATAAGGAAGAAGGCAAATGACATACTTTTTTTATGGAAAGAGACCTCATAACAAATTAAAATTTTGAAGTAACTAGTCTCGACTATTTAAAAAGGATCCTTAGAGAAGTTTCTCCAAGGATCTCTAGAAGTTACAACATGGAGGCCGATGTTTGATTTTCTGCATCTCTATTCAACATGGCGATGAAATATTCAGTAATCCGGTGGTCGTTGGTCAATTCCGGATGGAACGAACAGACGAGAAACGAGCCGCTTCTGGCCATGACGATTTTCCCTTCATGTTCGCATAATATCTCTACACCCGGACCCGCGCTGACAATATGCGGCGCCCGGATAAAGACTGCTTCAAATGGACCGTCCATGCCTTTAATGGATAAAGGTGCTTCAAAACTGTCGACTTGGCGGCCAAAGGAATTGCGCTCCACTATGACATCCATAACACCTAGATGAGGTTCGTCATAGCCAACGACCTTGCCGGCTAGTAAAATCAACCCTGCGCAAGTTCCGAACATCGGCTTGCCGGAAGCCGCAAATTCGTGTAACGGCTCCATCAAACTATAGCGGTCAATCAAGCGGCGCATCGTCGTACTTTCTCCGCCTGGCAAAATCAGAGCATCCAAGCCTTCTAAATCCCTTGGCCATTTCACCATTATTGCTTCTTCCCCGCATGTTTCAATTGACTGGACATGCTCTCGTACAGCCCCTTGCAAAGCCAGTACTCCGACTCGTTTCATCTTACCAGCCCCGTTCCTGCATGCGGTCTCCAGATGCAATAGTGGAAATTTCAAGCCCTTTCATGGCAATCCCAAGATCTTTCGACAGTTCAGCAATTAATTTGTAATCCTGATAATGCGTCGTTGCTTCTACAATCGCACGGGCGAAGCGCTCCGGGTTTTCCGATTTGAAAATACCAGATCCAACAAATACACCATCTGCTCCGAGTTCCATCATCAATGCCGCATCCGCTGGCGTTGCTACGCCGCCCGCTGCAAAGTTGACGACCGGCAAACGGCCCAGGTGCTTCACTTCTTTCAGGAATTCATACGATGCACCTAAATTGCGTGCTTCTGTCATCAATTCATCGTCGCTGAGCGCAACGACTTTGCGCACTTCCGCATTAACTTGGCGCAGATGCCGGACCGCTTCGACGATATTGCCGGTTCCCGGTTCCCCTTTTGTCCGCAGCATCGAAGCCCCTTCACCGATACGGCGTGCTGCTTCTCCTAAATTTCGGCATCCGCAGACAAATGGTACTGTATATGTATCTTTCAACAAGTGGAATTCTTCGTCTGCCGGCGTCAGCACTTCACTTTCATCAATGTAATCGACGCCCATCGCTTCTAGTACACGCGCCTCCACAATATGGCCAATGCGCGCTTTGGCCATTACCGGGATCGAAACAGCATTCATCACTTCTTCCGTGATGAGCGGGTCTGCCATACGCGCTACGCCGCCATCTCTCCGAATATCCGAAGGCACACGTTCAAGTGCCATAACGGCCGTTGCACCAGCCGCTTCTGCAATACGGGCCTGTTCCGCATTGACCACATCCATAATAACGCCGCCTTTTTGCATTTCTGCCATACCTCTTTTGACACGATTCGTTCCTCGTTGGTTCATCTTATGACCTCCTTGAGTGTTAATAACTTGAGTATAAAGAAAATTGACCGTAAAGAAACATCCAGTTTAGATGATTTTATAAAGGTCAGATTAAAGGGGATAAAAATAGGTTTACAGAAAAGTAAATAGTGACAAGTCTCCTCTATAAACCTGAAAAAATTATTCATACATGGAAATAAATCATTTATTCCTGTCGTTTACGGCTGTTTTTGAACAGGCGAACAGAGCGCGACATATTATAACTGGGGTGAGCGAAACGGATTTCAGCGGCTGTTCCGATTGCAGAGAAACTTCAATAAAATTGCCGAATGTGACGCTGTATTTAGCCAGGAACCTCAGTTTGTCATTCATACGCCGCTTTTGTGGAGGGTCAAAAAGCCGGTTTGAGAACCTGCAGTCGGCGAAGTCGCTGATGGAACTGTATGAACAATTTATTGATCGAATCAACCAGAATTATCAGATTTCCTAGAACACCTAGGAAGAAGCTCATCCTATGGAAACCTACGGAGGTTACTACAACCGGCAGGCGTATGATATTGTCATCAATACAGTTGTTACCATAACTGCCGAACAAAAATTCCAGGTGCTGATTCATGAATACGACCATAGCCAGCAACACCATCGGAAAAACGACTTGAAAGATTCGCGGAAAGAGCACCGCGAAGCACAGGCGAAATGCACAATGTATATTATTCCCATTACTATGGTTTTGATATGGACTTTTTGTCCAATGGCTATATTTCCACATGGGCACACACAGGACCTGGGTTGGCCAAACAAGACAGTTAGGAAGTCCAGAACGTCACCCGGGGAATTATCGAGCAGATCAACTATCTGTAGAGAAAGAAAATCCAGGGTTAGACCAGTCATTTAAACAACAAGAAATTAGCAATTGATTTTTCATATACGGTTGTGATAATTTAATAAGCCATTTTTGCTGAGGTAAACGATACTTTCCTAATTTCTTCATTATAAAATAAAACAAATGCTTCTCGTTTTCCCTTTGTATGCTTTCCTCATAGAAGTGAAGATATACATTAATACAAGAAATGAAAAAGTCTCTTTAGAGTATGGTGGGGATATTCTACATTTTAGATTGGGTTACATATCATGAGGGTATCGGAAGTTGCTTTATTGAAAGGGGGAGAAGAGGCTATTCAATGTCCCACTTCTCTCCCTTTTCGTTGCAAGATTTTGTTTTGCGCATGGTAGATAAAAGGATGAATCAATATGGGTTGCAGAAGACATCTGCTTTAGAAAAAGAGAGGAACTGCAACCACCTTGACAACCAACGCTTAACGAAATGATATTAGACATAGTTACAATTGATAGTACATGGACATTTTAATTAAAATAATGGACTAACTTAAGGAAATGTGAATAAGCTGAAAACCACCAGATACATCATGTATGACAGAAACCGTTTTGACCTCCTGCTGAATAAATTGCTGCTCTTGGAATCATATAAATTCAACTACCACTTGAAAAAAACCCATCGGACGTTTACCTTCCAAATAACAAATCCGCCTAAAACCAATAAAAGAGCAAGCACCCGAAGGCACTTGCTCTTTTATAATCGCAATTGTAATTAGTTAATATATCCCATCGGGTTGACAGCATTCGAGCGAGCACCATTCCACGGTCCGATGTGTACTTCGAAGTGAACATGAGAACCGGTTGAACGTCCCGTGCTTCCCATTGCACCTAAATAGCCGCCTTGAGATACGTATTGTCCTTGGGATGCACCGATAGATTGCATGTGGGCATACACAGTTGAATAAGTTTTCCCATTGATGGAATGCGTCATCATGACGACATTGCCGTAAGTACCCATAACACCTGCATATGTTACATAACCACTGGCAGCTGCTTTGATTGGCGTACCAAATCCGTTGGCAATATCGACGCCAAGGTGGTTTTCATTGCCTGCACCAATATCGCGTCCCCCGTAGTTGGAAGACAGACGGCCTGCTGCAGGTCGAATGAATCCGGTGCTGCTTGCCGGTGATTCAGAAACGACCGAAGCTGGTGTTGGTGGCGGAGCGCTTTCCTGTTCTTTTCGGACTGCTTCACGCTTGGCTGCGGCTTCGCGTTCTTCAGCTGCGCTGCGTTCGGCTTCGTTTTTCGCTGCTGCTTTTTCTCTTGCTGCTCTTTCAGCCGCTGCTTTTTCTTCAGCTGCACGTTGTGCTGCCGCTGCCTTGCGTTGTTCTTCAGCTTTCTCTCTTGCTGCTTTATCAGCAGCCGCTATACGTTCAGCTTCCAGTTTGCGCTGGCGTTCTTTTTCAGCCGCTATACGAGCCAATTCAGCCAAACGCTCTTGTTCAGAAGCAATTTCCTTTTCAAGATTAGCACTTAATTCCATAACTTCCTCGTGCTCTTCATGTAGTTCGGACTTTTCACTTTCAAGGCGTTCTTGCTCTGCTTCTAGCTCTTTCGCCAGGACACCCTGCTCTTTGTTTTGTGTATCAAGATTTGCTTTTAATGTTTTAAGTTCAGTTTTGCTTGCTTCCTGTTCGGCTAATTTTGTTTCAACTGAATCTTTTTGTTTAGCCAATAACTCTTTGTCCGCTGCCTGTTCACGCATAATCTGGCGGTCAGCGTCAATCAATGCCGTGACTGCGGAGAAACGGTCGATGAAGTCGATGAAGCTGTTTGCTCCTAGGAGGACGTCGATGTAATCAACAGATCCGCCGCTCAATTGGATTGCACGCGCGCGTTCTTGTAACAATGCCGTACGTTCTTCGATCTTCAGGGTCAGTTCTTCAATTGACTTTTTCAGTTCATCGATTTCTACTTTTGTCTTTTCAATTTTGCTTTCGATATTATTGATTTTGTCTTCTGTTTCTTTGATTTTATTTTTCAGCTCTTGGATCTTACCGAGAATCGTTTCCAATTCTGATTTTGTCACTTTGATTTCTTCATCTTTCTCCTTGATTCCTGACTTCAATTCGCTCTTTTTCTCTTCAGCTTCTTGCTGCTGTTGCTCAAGTTTGTTCAACGTATTCGCATTGACGTCAGCAGTTGGCAATAAAACCGAGATAGCTAATAACGAAGAAATACCAGACAACATCCATTTCGACTTAAAATTCAAGTTATTTTCCCCTTTCAAACTCACAATCTTTTTATCTCTATATACTTTCATTAGTTTTTATATATAAAAATTTCAGCCTGTATAATT
>NZ_PJBO01000003.1:0-75468 GCF_002836425.1 Planomicrobium sp. MB-3u-38
AGCTATTCTGATTGCAAAGATTTAATAAACTTATAAAGTACATACTATTGTAGAAATGCGTAAAAAAACACCCTTATTTTCAATTAAGAAAATAAGGGTGCAAATTACTCAGAAAGACGATTCGAAATCATCTTCCCAGCGGTAATTATAGAATCGCTCTTTTGTGAGCCAATTTTCAGTTTCGGTATCACCTTGCGCCAGTTTGTGTTCCATCTCTTCCAACATCCAGGCAGTTTGTGAAATGTGCGCTTTCATGGACGCCATCTTCTGGTCTCTGACAGGTGTAATATCGTAAACGATGTCCGGATTGCCAAGAACTTCAAGTGTGTTATTGGCAAATGCCACGCAATGGAGTTTCGGACGGTCTTTCATCCGGCGAACAGCCCTTACTACCGCACGTGCAGTCGCTTCATGATCCGGATGGACGGCGAATTTCGGATAGAAGGTGATGATCAGGGAAGGATTCAATTCTTCAATCAGCTCCGTCATCATGCCAACCATTTTTTCGTCGTCTTCGAATTCAATCGTTTTATCACGCAGCCCCATCATCCGCAAATCGGTCAGACCGATGGCTTCAGCAGAAGCTTTCAATTCTTTTTTGCGTATTTCAGGAAGTGACTCCCGAGTCGCAAACGGCGGGTTTCCTAAGTTCCGGCCCATTTCACCAAGTGTGAGGCAGGCATATGTAACCGGCGTACCCTGTTTGATATGTGTAGTCATTGTTCCGGACACACCGAACGCTTCATCATCCGGGTGAGGGAACACCACCAATACGTGTCGCTCTTTTGGTATTGTCATTTCGAGTCCCCCTTAATAACTGAACGGTGTTTCGCTGATCTGCAGCGCAACCGCCAATTTCCCTGTTCCGTCATGCCCTGCAAGCAGCAGCCGTCCCTGATCATCCATTTCATAATGGGTGATGCCTTGCGCGTAAACCCAGCCATGCGGCAGTTTCAAGCCGACACGGTGCGGGCTGTCCCCGACTACTTTGCCTAACTCATAATTAATGACAACATTGCGGATGAAAGCTCCGGCATTGAAAAATGCTTCATTAAAATGGCTGGCGTAAGATCCGTTCGTGGTCTCCAGGTGAAGATATACATCTTTCCCGGCGAACGCGTCCAATTGGACCTGCAATTTCTTCACTTCGACTAATTCCACGATAAAATCCTCCTCAAACAATCCGTATCTTTTAAGTATATGGAAAAAATACTGAGATTGCGATTAGTTAGCTCTACGGATTCCGAAATAATGGTAGAATAATGAAAGAGAGAATTTTCCAACAAAAGAGGATGGGGCATATGAAATTATTGCTGAAGTTTTTTATTGCTGTCGGAGGAATTATCCTTGCCAGCAGTTTGCCGGTTCTGATAGCCGGCTGGCTACAAAAGGAATGGAGATGGAAGATATATTTCGAATCCATTCAGACTACTTTGCAGGAACTGTGGCCGATCAATGAAATCGCTTTTTTCAATTACCGTGCACAAAGGCCGATGTCATTATTTCCAAATGTTTTTGAATACATAACTTACTCGCTGCAGATTCTGTTTTTGGCTTTGCTGGTGGCAGTGATAGTTTCTTTAGGGTTAACGATCATTACGATGCTGCTTTCAGAAAAAGCTCGGGAAAGAGTGAAGATGGCTCTCTATTTTCTGGAGTCGGTTCCAGACCTTTTGATCATCATGCTGGCTCAACTGGCGGTTGTCCTGTTTTTCAAGCAGACAGGAATTCTGATTTCCAAAATAGCCGCAGTAGGGGACGACCGGATTTACTGGCTTCCGGTACTGTGCCTGGCAATTCTGCCGACCATCCAATTGTACCGGTTGGCGATGCTGACGTTTCAGGAAGAAGAACGCCAGATGTATGTGGACCTTGCCCGTGCACTTGGCTTTTCAAAAGTCTACATCGTCCTGGTCCACATGTTCCGCAATGCCATCATCAGCATCTTTTTCCAATCCAAGAAAACGATGTGGTTCATGCTGTCGAATCTCTTCATCCTGGAACTGATGTTCAATTTGCCTGGCATCATGCTGTTTCTTCGCGATAATATGTATCCAGCCGGTTTCCTGGTTACTGTATTCAGTTTTTTCCTGCCGATGTTCTTTTTGTATAGCTTCGGCGAATGGTATTTTGTGCGCCGGATGCGCGGAAAGGGGGAGGTATAAATGTGGAAACAGCCTTATTTCGTCATTGGGTTCAGCATTATCGCCTTCTTCCTTGCAGGCAGTTTCGTCTATGAATGGATTTGGGGGAATGTTCCACGCCAGATTTATTACATCATGGAAGGCGGGCGTGCGGTGGAAGGCGCGCCAATCTCGCCGAATTGGCAATTCCCGCTTGGCTCCGATGAATTCGGATATGACCTTGTCGGCAAGCTGATGCTTGGGGCAAAATATACGATCCTTGCCGCTTTGGCGGTAGCAGCATTGCGTATGCTGATCGCTGTTCCGCTTGGTTATATTTTGGGTACCTATCTGGATAAGCACCGTAAATGGATTTCAAGCCTTGCCGACTCGATGCACTATATTCCGCTGACGCTGTTCGCAGCATTTGTTTTGACGCCAGTCCTATGGATGCCGCAGGAAGGTTTTACAAATACCATCTGGGAACGGATCGGTATTCAAGTTGTTATTATGGCGTTGTTGACGGTCCCGATTGTTGCTATATTGATTGCCAATGAAGCCGCGTTGCTGCGTGATAAGGAATTCATCCTGGCGGCGAAAACGCTCGGAGCCGGACGGTTGCGTATCATCCGTAAGCATCTCTATCCGCAGATGCGGGAAAAAATCGCCGTATTGTATGGACAGCAGGTCATGGAGACATTCATCGTTTTTGCCCATCTGGGTCTTCTGAAACTATTCCTGGGAGGCACAAAGGTCAGCTATGATCCGCTGTTCGGCGATCCGCCAATGTCCATTTCCTATGAGTGGGCAGGGTTGTTCGGATCAACTTTCCGCTATCTCCAGAGTGCACCGTGGCTGCCGCTTGCGCCTGTGCTGTTTATCGGCCTGACGATTTTCGCCGTGTCGATGATGATGGAAGGCTATCTGCGTTCCAAAAATCCGAAAGTTAAAAAATTGCGCAAAGCGAAAGTCGAAGAACCGGCAGTCGAATGGAACCGGGAGCAGCTACGCAATAATATGGTGAGGATCAAAGAGCAGGAAATGATAAAAGCTGAAAAATAAGATGAAAATTAGGCAGAACAAAACCCTCACGAATAGCGAGGGTTTTGTTTTTTATTTTGGATCAGCAAGTACAGCATAAAGAGGACGAAACCGCCAACGAAAGTTCCCATACTTACATACAAAGCAGTCATTTCATCAATGTCCATAAAACTCATGACAAAATCAGGGCCGAACAAGAACAGGGGAAGAATGACTGTAATCCAAGTTTTGGACCAGATGGCTCCGATAATGAAAATAAGGACTCCCAGGGCAGCAATGATCCACATCATTTCTCTGGATGGGATATAGAACGGCTCGAAATAGAAGATATCAAGAAACAGTACAGCAGACATCAATCCGACCGTAATCAATTGAATGCTGATGAAGATGATAAATTCCTTTTTCTTGGACCATTTTTTCACTGCCATCTTTCGGAAAGTGACGATATATGCTGCGATGCTTGCCACTCCGATCAGAGGAAAAGCGGCCAGTTTCAATAACGAGAAGCTCAGTTCCCCTCTGATGGCTGAACCGGTGATGAAATAGGCGATTAACAGAAGGATGAACATCGGCATGAATTTGATGAGCCCGTAAAAATCTGTGATCATCTCGCTGCTGACATTTTTCATATATGCTTCTGGGGACCCGCCTGTAACACTGTCCAAATTTTTGCCGCGGCTTTCAGCTTCTTCAAGATGTGCACGCAATTCCTCTGCAATTTCTTTGATCTCTGAATCTTTTTTTCCTGAAGTCATTAAATACAACCTCAAGTTGGCGATGAATTCTTCACTTTCTTTTGATAACCTCATTTAAATTTCCTCCTTTACCAGTCGGTTGACAGATTCAGATAGACTTTCCCAGCGCTCTTTAAATTCATGAAATTCATTTTCACCGCTTGGAGTGAGTGTGTAATATTTCCGCTTTGGCCCGCTGGGGGATTCTTTCATGACCGATTTCACGAACCCTTCTTTTTGCAGCCTCAGGAGTACGGGATAAATACTGCCTTCACTGACCATCCTGAAGCCGTAAAGCTCCAGTTTCTCAATCATCTCATAACCATATGTTTCGCCTTTGCTGATAATGGCCAGCAGGCAGCCATCGAGAATTCCTTTAAGCATCTGGCTTGATGACATTCCTTCACCTCTTTCACTATGTTGTTTAGCAAGATACTCAGCTGTGATGTTACTACTTTGTAATACAATATAGCATAACGTTGAATTTAGAGTCAACTACTTTGTAAAACAAGATAGTGTTTTGGAAGAAGGAACTTTTAAAGATCACAGCGAATTTATTTAAAATGAAAAGAATCGAAACAAGGGGATATGAACGTGGTAGAAATCAGAAGGTTGTCAGAATGCACGATTGAACAAGGGGTGGAAGCATGGAATAAAGGGTTTGAAGGCTATCATTTTGATATGACGACAACACCCGAAGCTTTTAAAAAGAGAATCGATCAGGAGGGCCTTTCAGGAGACTTGTCCGTCGTGGCGTTCGACGGCGAGGAACCTGTGGGCCTTGTGCTTAACGGAACACGGGAATCGGCAGGCAGAAAAATTGGCTGGAACGGCGGCACGGGGGTCGCAATGTCCTGGCGCAAAAAAGGCGTTGGCAAGCTGTTAATGGAAAAGACGCTTCAAATCCTGAACGAACAGGATGTTGAAGTGGCGACTCTTGAAGCGATCTCAGGCAATGAAAAAGCAATCGAATTATATAAAAAACTGGGTTATGAAATTGTGGATGAACTTCATTTCATGAAGCTGGACGGCGCGGTTGAAAGGAAAGTACCAAGTGACACAAGAGAATATAATATCCGAAAAGCGGATCCGGAAGAAATCGGGCGGCTGCCATTTTACCGTGGTGATTTTCCGTGGCAGACCCAGTGGCAAAGCGTTCGGGACGGTGAAGGGATGATCGCCTTCAATGATGAAGGGAGAGCCGCCGGTTATGCGTTTTTCAGGAAACTGACCGATGAGCAGGGGAATCATACCCGAACAATTCTGTATCAATGCGAAACGGCGCCTGATAAGAAGGAGCGGGAAGAAATTACAAATGCACTTTTAAACAGCGTCTTTGAAAATTTCGCAGATCCAATCAGCCGGACAGCGGTCAATGTTCCGGTAACCGCAAATGCTGCAACTTATAAGGTCCTTCGGGACAGAGGGTTTGAAAAGAATTTTTCACAGGTGTTTATGAAAAAAGAGTTGCAGGAATAAAAAAAGGAGGACGCATTTTTCAGCGTCCTCCTTTTTCATGTGTGAAATCAGGAAATTACAATTCCACTACTTCCACTTCTGTTTTCGGGAATTTATTGGCAGCGCCGTGCATGACGGGGCCAACGTATTCGTTCAGCTTCCAGCCGTGTTCGATAGCAGCCGAGACGAAAATTTTAGCGTTCAATACGGCATCCTTCACAGATTGCCCGTTAGCGATATTGGCTGTGATGGCAGCGGCGAATGTACAGCCTGCGCCGTGGTTGTAGTTCGTATCTGTCTTCGGTGCAGTCAGCAAATAATGCTTCTCACCGTCGTACAGCAAATCTGCCGCTTTTTCATGCTTCAATTGTTTGCCGCCTTTGACGACAACGAATTTAGCGCCGTTTTCATGGATTTTTTCAGCGGCCGCCTGCATTTCTTCGACCGTACTTATACGGCCAAGGCGTGATAATTCGCCAGCTTCGACAAGGTTTGGTGTAACGACTTTAGCGTATGGCAATAAATACTTGATCATGGCATCGACATTTTCCGGGAACATGACTTCGGCTTCGCCTTTGCATGCCATAACCGGGTCGATGACAACATCTTTTATGCCGGAAGCGGCAATCGCTTCTCCCGCTGCCTGGATGATTTCGGCAGTCGGCAGCATGCCGGTTTTCAACGCGTCAATGCCTGTGGAAAAAGCGGTAGTCATTTGCGTTTTTAAAGTATCAACCGGTATCGGGTGGACACCGTGGCTCCAATTATTATTCGGGTCCATGGTGACGATGACCGTCAAAGCGTTCATACCGTATGTTCCATGCTCCTGGAAAGTTTTGAGGTCAGCCTGGATGCCGGCACCGCCGGATGTATCGGATCCTGCAATTGTTAAAGTCTTTTTGAGTGACATGTATATAACCCCTTTAATAGATAGAATGTTTGCTATGTTCATTTTAACAAAAAGCTCTGCTTTTACAATCTATTGGGCTTTTGAGGCCATAGCAGCAGCACTGAAGTGAGAGCGCCGATTGCCGCAAACAATAAAGCGAAGCTTCCCATGATCCAGTGGCCGCTTTTGAAAAGACCAAATGCTATCAGGAATGTTAAAATGGTAGCAATTGCAATAACGGCAGCAAGACAGCCGACACCCGCGCTTTTTGCGCTTTCAGGCGCAGATTCGCCTTTGGTTGAGGAAACGGTTTTGATTTTATTTAGCCAGTCAGCCATGGGCAACGCTCCTTTTATAGAAATATCGTAACACGACAATCAGCTGAAAAAAATAGAAAGAGGGATGTCAATTGGCTAAGGATCCGAAAATCACGGAAATGGAACGCTTGCTCGAAGAGATGAAAGGCAAAAAAGGGACAGAGGAATCGGGATTCTGGAAATCGATGAAAGTGATGATGGGCGTTTTCCGTAATTCGTTTCTCGTATTACTTCTGATAGCTCTGCTTTTATTGGTCGCATTGCCGCTCGGCACCTGGTGGATGATCTCACAGGGCAGCACAGCAACTGAAAGCAAAAGCGCTTTTCTTGAAAGAATGCAGGATCTCAACGAACTATCGACCGCCGAAGCCTACTCAAAAGTCATCATCAAACGGGAAGACAACCAGATATTCGGGCAGGATATCGGATTGGATATTCCAGGGACGAAACGCGAGCTGCTTGTCGTAATCCCTGGCTCCGTCCGCGCGGGAATCGATTTCTCGCAAATTACGGAAGATGATATCGAAGTGGATGAAGAAGCGAAAATCGCGACGCTGACATTGCCGAACGCAGATTTCCTGGGCGGTCCTGAATTGTTCATGGATAAAGTGGAGATTTATACGAATGAAGGTCTGTTAAGCGGAGGGAGAGATTTCCCCGAAGCCTACGAACTCGCTGAAGAGGCAAAACAGATGATGCTCGAAGAAACCCGCGGCCAGGGCGTGCTGGAGCTGGCGGAAACGAATGCAGCGCGGTCGGTTGAAGAAATGTTCCAATTGGTGGGCTATGATGTAACGGTAGAGTTTGAAAACTAAGGAGTGATGGTCATGGCAAAAAAAATCTTATCCAACGATTGGCAGGATGTAGTCGGGGAGGAATTTGATAAACCTTATTACAAAGAACTCCGTGAGTTTCTGAAAGAACAGTATGCCAATGAAACCGTTTATCCACCGCAAGATGAAATCTGGTCGGCATTTGAACATACGGCTTTCAAGGATGTCAAAGTCGTCATTCTCGGGCAGGATCCCTACCACGGGGCGGGACAGGCGCATGGCCTGAGCTTTTCGGTCAAGCCCGGCGTCAGAATTCCGCCAAGCCTCCGAAATATATTCAAGGAATTGAATGAGGATATCGGCTGTGAACAGCCTGCCGATGGCACTTTGACCAAATGGGCGGACCAAGGTGTCATGATGTTGAACACCGTTTTAACGGTTCGGAAAGGTGATGCCAATTCGCACCGGGGCAAAGGCTGGGAAGAATTCACGGATGAAGTGATCCGGAAATTATCAGCTCGCAAGGAACCGGTGATTTTCGTTTTATGGGGCAAGCCGGCACAGACGAAAAAAGGGCTGATCGACTTGGATCGCCATGATGTCATCGAAGCACCGCATCCGAGTCCGTTCAGTGCTAGCCGAGGCTTTTTCGGCAGCAAGCCTTTTTCAAAAGTGAACAGCCTGTTACAAAAGCGCGGCGAAGAGGCGATAGATTTCTGTTTGGACTGACTTGCTCGAGGCGAGCATGTTAAAATAAGGGACGATATGAAAAAAGGAAGGGGGATTTAAAATGGCGATTGGACAAGAACGTGTCATCACTGAAATTGAAAAGCATGCGCGGCTGGCCCGCTCGGGTGATTCTGCAAAGATGCGCGAGTCGGTTGCCGCGATCCGCGCACTGTGCGACTTATTGCTTGAAAGTGATGAGCAGCAGCCCGCTTCACCGGCGCCACGAGCGGTTCCGTTGGCTGCATCCCCCTCGCCGCAGCCTGTACTGTCTGAAAAGAAACTGGAAGAAGACGGGGCGAACGGCGACTCGCTTTTTGAATTTTAAGGGAATGAGGAATAAGGTATGAAATTTTTCTTGATTGCCGGAGCTGTCAACGCTTTACTGAGCGTAGCTTTCGGTGCGTTCGGCGCGCATATGCTGGAAGGCCGCGTCGCTGATAAATATTTGGATACGTGGCAAACCGCGGTCCAATATCAGATGTTCCATTCGATCGGTTTGATCGTCGTAGCCGTTTTGATGAGCACAACTCTAATCGGTCCACTGGGATCGCTGAACTGGGCAGGATATTTGATGCTTGCCGGCATCATCATCTTCTCGGGCAGCCTGTACATTTTAAGCTTGACCGGCATCAGCATTCTGGGTGCCATCACGCCAATCGGCGGCGTAGCATTCATCGCCGGCTGGGTCATGCTCATCATTGCTGCAATGAAAGCACTATAAGAATTGGAAAAGCTGTCCGCGGGTTAGATGCGGACAGCTTTTTTGATGGAGGATTGGAATGGTGACTAGATGAAAGTGAGCGGCACAGCGCTCACGGACCCAGCAGTTTGCTGCGGCAAACTGTAGGTAATTAAGGGGTTGGAAGTAGTGCGGATAGTAAATGTGACGTTCCGGATAGTATTTCATCGGTTGCGGATGGTATATCCAGAAAACTGGAAATAGAGAAGGTGGAATTTGGTGTTTGAGTGGAAACAGTCTTGAAAAGTCCGAGATTCAAGCGCTAATTTAACCAATAAAATCCATAATTTTTAGCCACACAAATTGAGGTGCGGAAATTTGCTTCTGAGGTGCGGAAAAAGACATTTGAGGTGCGGAAAATCGGCTAGAAGGTGCGGAAATCTCATTATGAGGTGCGGTCAGAAAATTTCTGTTTAATTTTCACAAAAAAATCTCCGCCGCCCTCTCCAAAATAAATCCCCACGAAAAAAGCCGCCAAAAAAGGCGGCTTGCTTCATCGAACAATTTAAACTTCCAAAAACTTAACGATTCTTTCTTTATCAAGGCGCGTGCCGACGTAGAACGAACCGAATTCAGCGTAACGCGCGCTGACTTCGTCAAAACGCATTTCGTAGATCAGTTTCTTGAACTGGAGAACGTCATCGGCGAACAAAGTTACTCCCCATTCGTAATCATCGAAGCCGACAGAGCCGGAGATGATCTGTTTTACTTTGCCTGCGTAGCTGCGGCCGATTTTGCCGTGTGACAGCATCAAATCTTTGCGCTCGTCCATCGGCAGCATGTACCAATTGTCATCGCCATCGCGGCGTTTGTCCATCGGGTAGAAGCAGATGTACTGCGAACGCTGAAGCTCCGGATACAAACGCGCACGGACATGCGGGTTCTGGTATGGATCTTCATCTGATTTGCCAGCAAGGTAATTCGAAAGTTCCACAACAGATACGTAAGAGTATGTCGGGACCGTGTAAGCGACCAATGTCAGCTTGTTGTATTCCGTTTCAAGCTCACGCAATTCGTCCATCGTTTCGCGCAGAAGCATCAGCATCAGGTCAGCCTTTTGGCCAACAATTGAATACAATGCGTGTGCGCCGGTTTTATTGTCATCGGCCTGGTTTACTTTGTCCATGAACGCCTGGTATTCGTCGATCGCGAATTGGCGTTCGCCTTCCTCAAGCATTTTCCATGATACCCAATCCATCGAACGGAAATCGTGGAGGACGTACCAGCCGTCTAAAGTGATTGCTGCTTCATTCATCTGTAAACACTCCTTCTAATCTAAAATCTCTCAAAACCAGTTTATCATACCCATCCTGCAAGTTCCTTCAAAAGAAATGGCTGTCACCAATTTGACATGACCATCGTTCCTTTTCACAGGACAGGCTGTAATGTAAAATGAAACCAAGCAACAGCTTTGAAGAGGAGAAAAATCATGCGGTCATTTACAGATCAAAAAGAATGGCGTTTCTGGGACCAGTCCTTGAGCGCAAAAAACAGATCCGCGCTCGAATCATTTGCGGCGGACGATTTATTATGTGAATTGGTCGGCTCCGGTGCAAGCGTCCCGGCGATCCGTACATGGGTCCATGACAATACCGTCGTACTCGGTATCCAGGACCACCGGCTGCCGCATATCAATGAAGGACTCGAATTGCTGAAAGAGCGGGGCTACAACCCGATTGTCCGAAATTCTGGCGGACTCGCGGTGGTTCTCGACGAAGGTGTATTGAATATTTCTGTCGTGTTGTCTGAAAAGGAAAGCGCCATCGACATTCCGGAAGGCTATGAAATGATGCTCGATCTTGTCCGGCTGCTGTTCCCGGAAGCGGAAATCGATGCCTATGAAATCGTGGGCTCCTATTGCCCGGGCTCATATGACCTCAGCATCGGCGGCCGGAAATTTGCAGGAATCTCCCAGCGCCGCATCCGCAAAGGCATCGCCGTTCAAGTCTATCTTTGTGTCGAAGGCAGCGGTTCCGAACGTGCGGAACTGATTCGCGATTTCTATGAAAACGGATTAAAAGGAGAAGAAACGAAATTCGCTTATCCTTCCATACAGCCTGAAACCATGGCTTCACTCAGTGAGTTGCTCGGACGCAATATCACCGTAGCAGAAGTGGTAGTCGATCTGTATAACTTGCTCGAAAAACCGGAGATGAAACCGCTCCAGCCGGAAGAAACCGAGCGCTACGGCTATTACCTTGAGCGTGTAGTTGAGCGCAATGCGAAAATGCTGAGCACGAGTTGAATGGTTGAAGCAGAGTGATGTAAACTGAAGAATAAACAGAAAAATCTGGAGGTGCGTGTGTGGATTATGCAAATCAGAAATTAGCGGAAGAGAAAGTGTTTAAAGATCCGGTTCACCGGTATATCCACGTACGCGACCAAGTCATCTGGGATTTGATCAACGCCAGGGAATTCCAGCGCATGCGCCGCATCAAACAGCTTGGCACATCCTACCTCGTATTTCACGGGGCGGAGCACAGCCGTTTCAGCCATTCGCTCGGCGTCTATGAAATTGTGCGCCGGATCCTCGACGACATATTCCACGGCCGTCCGGAATGGGATGAAAGTGAACGCCTCGTCGTCCTTTGTGCAGCTTTATTGCACGACCTGGGCCACGGCCCGTTTTCGCATTCATTCGAGAAAGTATTCAATGTCGACCACGAGGATTTCACCCGTGAAATCCTGCAGGGCGATACGGAAGTCAACAGCATCCTGAAAAAAGTCGCGCCGGACTTTCCGAAGAAAGTGGCGGAAGTAATCGGCAAAACCTATGCCAATAAACAAGTGGTTTCCCTGATATCCAGCCAGATCGATGCAGACCGGATGGATTATTTGCAACGCGATGCCTATTACACCGGTGTTTCTTACGGCCATTTTGATATGGAACGGATTCTCCGCGTCATGCGCCCGTTCGAAGATCAGGTCGTCATCAAATCGAGCGGCATGCATGCGGTTGAAGATTACATCATGAGCCGCTACCAGATGTACTGGCAGGTTTATTTCCATCCGGTCGCGCGCAGTGCCGAAGTGATTCTTCGGAAAATCCTGCAGCGCGCGAAGTATCTGAGTGGCCACGGCTATAAATTCGAACAGCCGCCGACGCATTTTCTCGCCTTTTTCGATAGATCTTTCACGCTGAAAGATTATCTGGCGCTTGATGAAGGTGTGCTGATGACGTATTTCCAGCTGTGGATTACAGAACGCGACCCGATTCTTTCAGATCTTTGCGACCGTTTCGTCAACCGCCGTCTGTTCCAGTACGTCGATTTCGATCCTGGCAAGGATTATAAGAAACTGGGCGAACTGGCGCAATTATTCCAAAAAGCCGGCATCGATCCGGAATACTATTTAATAGATGATTCGACGTCGGATCTGCCCTATGATTTCTACCGGCCGGGCGAGGAAGAGGAACGCCTGCCGATCCATCTTTTGATGCCGAATGGCGATATCAAGGAATTGTCGCGGTTGTCCCAAATCGTTGACGGCATTTCAGGCAAACGCCGCACAGACTATAAATTATATTTCCCAGCGGAATTATTGATTGATGGCAAGAAGAAGGAAATAAAACAGCAAATACTTGAGTTATTAAGAGAAGGAGGGGTTTGATTGCTCCAGGAACACGCAAAAATAGTGGATTTCATCTCCACGGCGGAAGGTGTAACCGGACGCAAGAAATTGCAGAAGATGATATACATATTGAAGAAAATCGGCGTGCCGTTTCAGGAAAAATACGAATTCCATATCTATGGACCGTATTCAGAGGAATTGACTGCGCGCATCGAAGAATTGTGTGATATGGGTTTTATTCTCGAACAAAAAGAAGATAAAAGTTCATATGTCCAATATCGCTACGAAGTAACGGCGGAAGGGCTTGAATTCCGCAATGCCCTCGGCAAGCCGGTGCTTGAAAACAGTGAACACGCTGTGCAGCTGAACGGCAAAAGCGCCAGATTCCTTGAGCTGACGGCGACCTTATTGTTTTTTGATGATTTGGGGCAGGAGGAGCAGATTGCCAAACTCCACAGCGTCAAAGGGAAGCTCAATTTTACAGCGGAAGAAATTGCGGAAGCATTTGCTTTTATAGAAGAATTGAAGAATTAATTCCAGAAAATAAAAAAGCTTCCGTGAAGGAAGCTGGGGTGGAGTCGCTTTTCTTAGTGTCCAGACTCCGGCGACCCAGCTCTTCGGGTCATAAGCCGGTCTAGCTATGCGGCCAAGAGCGCCGCGCCGCTATTCCGTCTTATGCCTTTCAGAGCTAGGCGGGTGCCGTCGCTTTTCGTTTATTGATCTGAAAAAAGTTTGCCTTTTGTGCCGTAGTCGGTTTTCTTCATGTCTTCGATGAAAACGACAACGTTCTCGACTGGTGCACCGGTTGTTTCGGAAACAGCTTCCGTGACTTTCTCAACAAGCGCGCGTTTCTGGTCTTCCGTTCTTCCTTCGAGCATTTTAACAGTTACGTATGGCATAATGGACACAGCTCCTTTTCTTTGGGTTAGCCTTATCATAGCAGAATGGAGGGAATGTACACATGTCGAACAATGAAAAACCAAAACAAAAAGTAGGATTCACCATTATAAAAGACGATCCAACCGACGGCCATAAAGGCTACGGTATCGGATCACTGTCGCTGGAAAACGTCTCGCCGCTGTTTATCGATGTTGCCGAGCAGGAAGCGTTCATCGATATTGGTGCGATGCATGCGCGCAGTGAAGTGGAACGCGGGATAAAATTCACCACTAACCGTGAAGATTCAGCAGGCGGCAAGGATTACTGGCTGATCTGGATCACCATCGATTTCAATCCGGAAGGTCCTTATTATGCGGGTGTCACTGCTTGTGAAATGGTAGTGAACAGGGAAAAACGCCGCGGCTATAAAATCCTGGCCGACCATGTCAACCGCATGGACAAATCGATGAAACGCAGAATTTTAGTCGATAACATGGATGCACCGTCTAAACGAGTGCTCGCGGAATACTTGCGCAGCCACAACGCTGAAATGTGGCAGCGGAGTTCTGAACAGCTGCACACCGAACTGGACGTATAAATAGAGTGGGAAAGAGCTTTGGCCGTTCCGGGCTGGAGCTCTTTTTTTCATAAAGCTCTTTAAAGAATCCGCATGGACAAATGCAACATATCATTTGACTGATATAATATCCGGGCGCGCATCCAAGTCACAGATTTGCTGAAATGAAAAGTCATTTATTTGCTGTCGACCATATTTTTTTATTATTTTTGAACAAAATATGACTTTTCAAAATGGGTATAACAGGCAGTTGAAGTTGCAGGAAAAAGGAAGTACACTAGGGATACAGCTTTTAAATAGAAAGCTAGGACACCTGTCGGCAAGCAAGTGCCGTGAGCGATTGGATCAAACCCAAGCCCAATGCCTCATGTCACTTTCTTCGCCAATCAGGATTAAAAAGGTTTTCTGTGCAGGGAAAAATTCTCTGTGCAGAAAGCCTTTTTAACTGGATAATGAGTATAACTTTACTAATGTGAAGGTTCTTATAAACCAGTGTTTAGCTGTCCAGACTTCAGCGCCCAGATTCTCGGGATCATAAGCCGCTCTGGCTATACGGCTGAAAACACGCCGCTTCGCCAGAGCGGCTTATGCCTGTCGAATCTACATGGGCGCTTTCGCTTTTCTTATTTTCCTGAATAATATTGTGACAGTCGGGTAAAGGAGATTGTGTGAAAAATTGTATTGCACTTTTGACCAAAACACTTATACTTTTTTAAGTGATTACTATATAAGATAAAGGAGTTTGATTATAGATGGCAGGATTCTGGTATACAGAAAAGCAGACGGAGAATTTCGGTATTACAATGAAGATCAACAAAACGCTTCACACGGAGCAGACGGATTTTCAATATTTGGAGATGGCTGAAACCGCGGAATGGGGCAATATGCTGTTCCTTGACGGCATGGTCATGACTTCTGAGAAAGACGAATTCGTTTACCATGAAATGGTGGCGCACGTGCCATTGTTCACGCACCCGAACCCGGAAAATGTTTTGGTTGTCGGCGGCGGCGACGGCGGTGTCATCCGTGAAATCCTGAAGCATCCTTCTGTTAAGAAAGCGACGCTGGTCGATATCGACGGCAAAGTGATCGAGTACTCGAAGAAATTCCTGCCATCGATTGCATCCGGCCTTGAAGATGCACGCGTGGAAGTGATTGTAGGAGACGGCTTTATGCACATCGCGGAATCGGAAAACGAATACGACGTGATCATGGTCGATTCGACTGAACCGGTCGGCCCGGCTGTGAATTTATTCTCTAAAGGCTTTTATGCCGGTATTTCGAAAGCGCTCAAAGAAGACGGCATTTTTGTCGCGCAATCGGACAACCCTTGGTTCAAAGGTGATTTGATCCAGCAGGTGCAGAGTGACGTTCGGGAAATTTTCCCGATTACGAAATTGTATTTGGCAAACATTCCAACTTACCCAAGCGGCCTTTGGGCATTCACGATCGGTTCGAAAAAATACGACCCGCTTGCTGTTCCGGCTGAGCGTTTCCATGAAATCGATACAAAATACTACACGAAGGAGCTGCACAACGCGGCATTTGCGCTCCCTAAATTCGTGAAAGATTTGGCAGGCGAATAAAATATGAGATTCGACGAAACTTATTCAGGCAAAGTGTTTATTGGCAGCCATCCGAATTACGACGAGTCGAAAGCGGTGCTGTACGGCATGCCGATGGACTGGACCGTCAGCTACCGTCCGGGATCCCGTTTCGGCCCGAATAAAATCCGTGAAGTGTCGATCGGTCTGGAAGAATACAGCCCGTATCTTGACCGCGAACTGCACGAAGTGAAGTTCTTCGATGCAGGCGATATTCCGTTGCCGTTCGGCAATCCGGAAAAATCATTGCTCGAAATCGAGACGTATGTCCGCACGCTTTTAGCCGATGACAAAATTCCTGTTGGCATGGGCGGCGAGCATCTGGTGTCATTGCCGGTGATGAAAGCTGTTGCCAGCAAATACGACGACCTGGCCATCATCCATTTCGACGCGCACACCGACCTTCGTGAAAACTACGAAGGCGAAGAATATTCCCATTCGACGCCGATCCGTAAAATCGCAGACCATATCGGACCGACGAATGTTTATTCATTCGGCATCCGTTCCGGAATGAAAGAAGAATTTGAATGGGCGAAAGAGCAGGGCATGCACATTTCAAAATTCGAAGTTCTCGAGCCGCTGAAAAGAGTATTGCCGACGCTTGAAGGACGCAATGTCTACGTGACGATCGATATGGACGTATTGGATCCGGCGCACGCGCCAGGCACAGGAACTGTAGACGCTGGCGGCATCACATCGCGCGAGTTGTTGGCATCCATCCACGCCATCGCTGCGTCCGGCGTCAATGTTGTCGGCTTCGACCTGGTCGAGCTGGCACCCGTCTACGACCATTCCGACCAGACAGCGAACACAGCGAGCAAGCTGATTCGTGAAATGATCTTGGGTTGGGTGAAATAAAGAAAAGCGAAACTATAAAAAGTCGGTCCGGGAAATTTTCCCGGACCGGCTTTTTTGCACGCAATTTCAGGCTGCCGCGGATAAAAGCCAGCTAGGCGCGGATAAACAGTCATTTGCCGCGGATAAAACCATTCCAGCCGCGGATAAACTGCCTCCAGCCGCGGATAAACCCAAAAACCCTCCCCATTCATCCGTAAAAGAGGACATATTTATGTTTACTCCCGTCTGTTTAGAGAAATGGTTACCTAACGAGTTAAAAGGGGGGAGCCGAATGCATGATTTCAACGAAGTTTTTATTCAAATCCTCATATTATTGGCGATTGCCATCGCAGTCGTCGGTATAGCCAAAAAAATCAATCAGCCTGATACAATTGCGCTGGTGCTGGTGGGCCTATTGCTGGGTGTGGTCAATCTGCCATTCCCGCTCATTGACCATGCGGAAGAATTCATCACACAATCGGAAGTGTTTCAGGTCATAATCATTTCTTTGTTCCTGCCGATTCTGTTGGGGGATGCGACGCTCAAGTTGCCATTCCATCACCTCTATCAGCAGAAAAACACAGTGATCGGCATGGCGCTCGGGGGAACTTTCCTGTCATTCATCATCATCGGCTTTTCAGCGCATTACCTGATTGGCATGCCGATTGGCGTAGCCTTCACGTTTGCGGCATTGATGAGCGCGACGGATCCGATCAGTGTCCTTTCCATTTTTAAGTCTGCCGGTGTTTCGCAGAAACTCTCGACGATCATGGAAGGCGAGTCGCTCTTTAATGATGGAATTGCCATTGTCCTGTTCCAGATTTCATCCATTTATCTTCTGACTTATATTGAAATGGGTTGGGCAGGCGTCGGAAGCGGCGTGTGGCTGTTTCTGCGGTTTGCCGTAGGCGGTGTCCTGGTCGGTGTCATTCTCGGCTTCATCTTTTCGCAGGTCATCCGCTTCTACGATGATTATCCATTTGAGATAGCTGTTTCGGCTCTGCTGTTCTTCGGCAGTTATTTTATTGCAGAGCATCTTCATGTCTCCGGTGTCATCGCGGTTGTGGCGGGTGGATTCGTATTCGGCGACTACGGCGGGAAAATCGGGATGTCTGCGACGACTGAAAGGAATATCAATTCATTCTGGGACGTCATTACATTGATTGCCAATTCACTGATTTTCCTGATTGTCGGACTGGAGATCCGCAATATCGACTTTATGGGGCAATGGAATATCATCGTATTCGCCATTCTGATTGTCATCGGTGCACGGATCATTGCTCTGTTCATCTCGACGATGCCGGCGAAAAGCCTGAACCGGAAAGAACGGATCCTGCTGAACTGGGGCGGTCTGAAAGGGAGCTTATCAATTGCGCTGGCGCTCAGTCTGCCGCTTAGTTTCGAAGGCAGGGAGACGATTTTGCTGCTGACATTCTCGGTCGTCCTGTTTTCCTTGATCGTTCAGGGGCTGACAATAAAACCGCTGATCGCGAAACTCGGACTTAACCAAAAAGAGCAGGAAAACGACGTACATTAACTTACTGATCACTTCTGCCGGACAGCTGGCTGAACCGTACTTCATGCAGCGGTCAGCGGTCCGGCTTTTTTTCTGTTTATTTCGGAATAGAAACTTAATTGAAAAATCCAGTGGACTCGGGCTATAATATAAAGGTTATTATTGAACGGGGAGGCGGCAATTGTGGAAAAATCAGTGGATATCAGACTGACGACGACCATCCGCCAGCCGGATATGGAAGAACAAGTGATGAAACTGCAATCCCACGGGACATTGACGGTAAAGAACAACCGCCAGTATCTCCAGTACCGGGAGCAGCAGGACGAGCTTGAGATTCGGACCATTGTGAAATTCAATGAAGAAGAAGCGGTAATTATGAGAAGCGGCGGCCTTCAGATGAGGCTACCGTTTTTATTGCATAAAGAGCAGACGGGGAACCTGACGAATGCGCAAGGTTCTTTTATGCTGACGACGACCGCGCATGAATTATCGGTGAGCGGGACTCACTTTAAAGTCCGCTATGATTTGGCGCTCGGCGCTGAACATGTCGGCGAGTATGAGATGGAAATTCAATTTATGGAGGCTACAGAATGAATGCAGTTGAAAAAGTTCAGCACGCCATTAAACAGGCGATAGCGGAAGCAGTGGAGAAAGCGGAATTGACGACAGAAGTGGTGGATGTCCACCTGGAAGCGCCAAAAGATAAAGCTAACGGCGATTACGCGACGAATATCGCGATGCAATTGACGCGTATCGCACGTAAAGCGCCGAAAGTGATTGCGGAAGCGATTGTTTCGAACGTCGACAAAGATTCTGCGAACATCGAGAAAATCGAAATTGCAGGACCAGGATTCATCAACATCACGATCAAAAAAGATTATCTTCTGGACGTTGTGAAAACGGTGCTGGACCAGCAGGAAAATTATGGCCGTACCAATTCCGGCGCAGGCGAAAAAATCCAGGTCGAATTCGTATCAGCGAATCCGACGGGAGATCTTCACCTCGGCCACGCGCGTGGTTCGTCTGTCGGTGATTCACTGTGCAACGTGCTGGACTTTGCAGGCTATGATGTATCCCGTGAATACTATATCAATGACGCCGGCAATCAGATCAATAACCTGGCGCTGTCCATTGAAGGACGTTATTTCGAAGAGCTGGGCAAAGGCGACAGTATGCCTGAAGACGGCTACCACGGCCAGGACATCATCGACATCGCCAAAGGCCTCGTTGCTGAACACGGCGATAAATTCCTGAACATGACACACGAAGAGCGCTATGCTGAATTCCGCAAGCACGGACTTGAAGTGGAACTGGCGAAGCTTCAGAAAGATTTGGCTGATTTCCGCGTCGAGTTCGACGTCTGGTTCTCGGAAACTTCACTATATGAAAATGGCAAGATTGACTTGGCATTGCAAAAACTGCGCGACAATGGCCATATCTATGAAGAAGGCGGCGCAACCTGGTTCCGTTCGACGACTTTCGGCGACGACAAAGACCGTGTGCTCATCAAGAACGATGGATCATACACATATCTGATGCCGGATATCGCTTACCACGAAGATAAGATTTCCCGTGGCTTCGGCAAATTGATCAACATTTGGGGAGCGGACCACCACGGATATATTCCGCGGATGAAAGCAGCAATCGAAGCGCTTGGCTACGACCGTGACACGCTTGAAGTAAGCATCATCCAAATGGTTCAATTGTATAAAGACGGCGAGAAGATGAAGATGAGCAAGCGTACCGGTAAAGCAGTAACGATGCGCGAATTGGTCGAACTTGTCGGACTGGATGCTGTGCGTTATTTCTTCGCAATGCGTTCAGGCGATTCGCATATGGACTTCGATTTGGATCTGGCAGTTTCGCAGTCCAATGAAAACCCGGTCTACTATGCGCAATATGGCCATGCCCGCATTTCGTCGATTTTGCGCCAGGCTGAAGAGCAAGGGTATACACCTTCGACCGACAATCTGGATTTATTGGCAGATGAAAAGGAAATTGATGTACTGAAGAAAATCGGTGATTTCCCGCAAGTGATCGCGGACGCTGCAAAACAGCGCGCGCCACACCGTGTAACGACTTACATCCAGGAATTGGCGTCACAATTCCACAGTTTCTATAACGCCAATAAAGTTCTGGATACGTCGAACGAAGACATGACCCGTGCGCGTCTTGCGTTGATTACAGCGGTTAAAACGACGCTTGCAAACGCATTGAAAACAGTCGGTGTATCTGCACCGGAAAAAATGTAAGCGACATTTCTGAATTTTTCTGTATAATGAAATGGAAAAGTAAATTTCATATCAATCATAAAGGTGCTTATGTCTAAGAACATGAGTTAAAAGGGAAGCCGGTTCGATTCCGGCGCGGTCCCGCCACTGTAAGTGTGAGCTATCTGTAATATGCCACTGGAACATGATTCCGGGAAGGTGCAGAATGCGATGATCATGAGCCAGGAGACCTGCCTTTATGGAACACCCATAAGCTTGCGAGGACAGGCTGGATGCGCATGTCTTTTTATGGCGTCCTTTCAATCCCTCGCATAGCTGCGGGGGATTTTTTTTCGAAAAGCGGAAACGGCCGCTCAGCTCCGACAAGCGTAAGACGCACTGGCGTAGCGGCATGTTTTCAGCCGCTTAGGCAGTGAGGCTTACGACTCGAGGAGTTGGCCGTTGGAGTCTGGACACTCGAAAAGCGGAAGCGCCCGCTTAGCTCTGAAAGGCATAAGACGATCTGGCGAAGTGGCGTCTTTCCAGCCGCACAGCCAGAGTGGCTTATGACCCGAAGAGCTGGGCCGTTGGAGTCTGGACACCGGACGCTTGGAGAAAGTGCAATACTTGAATGAAATATTCATGGTTCAACTTCGAATCAGCGGTACCCCCTCCGCTGATTCGGAGTTGAACCGCAAACAAACACATTGGAGGAAAACAACATGAAGAAATTTTGGAAATTCGGTATGAGTGCAGGATTCGCAGCAATGCTGCTCGCAGGTTGCGGCGGAGAAGACGCGGCGAATGAAGAACAGGAAATCGAAACACCGGCCGAACCGCCTGAGGAAGTTGCGGAAGCGGAATTTCCGGTGACCCTCGTGGATGCCATGGGTGAAGAAGTCGTCATTGAAGAAGAGCCGCAGGCAATCGTTTCTATGATTCCTTCCAACACTGAAATTGCCTATGAACTGGGATTGGGCGAAAAAATTGTGGGTGTATCCGATTTTGATAACTACCCGGAAGAAACGGCGGACGTGGAAAAAATAGGCGGTCAGGAATTTAACGTTGAAAAAATCATCAGCCTTGAACCGGATCTTGTACTGGCTCACGAGTCTGGTCTGGGTATGGGAACAGAAGGTCTTCAGCAATTGACTGATGCAGGCCTCACTGTATTTGTTGTTGATAACGCTGAAAGCTTTGAAGAAGTTTATGATACGATCACAGTTATTGGCCAGGCTACCGGATCTACAGAAGAAGCCAATGCACTTGTAGAAGAAATGGAAGTGCAGGTTGAAGAAATTTCAGAGCAGGCAAGCAATGTAGAAGAAAGCAAATCTGTGTTTGTGGAAGTGGGCAGTGATCCGGAAATCTATACAACCGGTTCCGGTACATTCATGCACGAAATGCTTGAACTTATCAATGCCGAGAATGTAGCCGGCGATCAAGAAGGCTGGGTCAGCATGGATCCGGAAGCTATAGTAGCAGCCGATCCGGATGTCATCGTGACGACAGAAGGCGGTTATATTGAAAATGCAGAAGAAGCCATCAAATCGCGGAGCGGTTTTGCTGAAGTGACAGCAGTTGAGGAAGATGCGGTTTACAGTATCGATTCAGATGCAGTGACACGTTCAGGTCCACGCTTGACTGAAGGTCTGCTGGAGCTCGCACGCTCAGTTTATCCGGAGGTTTTCAGTGAGTAAAAATTTACTGGCATATATCGTTTCCCTGCTGCTGTTGGGCGGAGCGATCGTGCTGGGTGTAACGATCGGCACTGTGACGATTTCACCTGTCGTATTATGGAATCCGGCATCGGATGCGGCGGCAGCCAATATCCTTTGGAATATCCGTATGCCACGTGTGGTTCTGGCAGGACTTGTAGGAGCAGCACTTGCCATTGCCGGTGCGGCATTCCAGGGTCTCCTGAAAAATCCGTTGGCTGATCCTTACACTTTGGGAGTGTCTTCCGGTGCCTCTGTTGGCGCCGTGATGACACTTTTTTTCGGCATTTCGCTCCCTTTTCTCGGGTCGTTCACTTTGCCGGTCATGAGCATGGCTGGTGCATTAATGACAATGTTTCTGGTGATGGGTTTTGCAAAATTGGTCGATCGGTCGATGAAAATGGAAACTGTGATCTTAACAGGCATCATCTTCAGTTCTTTTCTTGGATCGCTCATTTCTCTCATGATCGCTTTGACAGGAGAGGAACTTCGGCAAATTATCGGTTGGCTTCTCGGCAGTGTATCGATGCGCGGCTGGCCGTATGTCCAGATGGCGCTGCCTTTCATTATCATCGGTTCTTTTGTGCTCTGGTTGAACCGGCGGGAATTGAACGCAATGCTTTTTGGTGAAGAAAGAGCCCAACACTTGGGTGTGGATGTGAAAAAAAGGAAACTGGCTATATTGATTGGTGGGTCGGTCTTAACGGGTGCAGCTGTTGCAGTGTCCGGCACCATCGGGTTCGTGGGACTGGTGGTTCCGCATATGACCCGGCTGGTATGGGGTTCGGACTATCGTCATCTTCTGCCATTGTCGTTCATGAATGGTGCAGCTTTATTGATCGTTTGTGATCTTGCAGCAAGAACGATCATTTCGCCGACAGAGTTGCCGATCGGCGTTATAACAGCTTTTATCGGGGCTCCAGTATTTGCTTTCATTTTTTTCCGCCAGCGTAAAGGAGGAACTTCAAATGCTTGAAATTACTAACCTGTCAGGTGGCTACGGAGAAAAAAATATTATTTCTGATGTCAGCTTTAGAGTTGAGAAGGGGGCTATGCTCGGAATTCTCGGTCCTAATGGAAGCGGTAAATCGACGTTGATGAAGCTAATCAGCGGAGTATTGCCAGCTAACGTTGGATCAGTGAAGATAAGCGGCAGAAAAATAGGTGATTATCCTGCCAAAGAACTGGCAAGGGAGATGGCCGTGCTCCCCCAGCTCCACGTGCATGCATTTTCACATACAGTCCGTGAAACCGTATCGCTTGGCAGATATCCACATCAACAAGGCTGGTTCTCGTCATGGTCAACTGAAGATGAAGATGCAGTGGTCGAAGCTATGCGCCTGATGGATATCTTGCATTACGAAAAAACACAGATTGATCAATTATCAGGTGGGGAACAGCAACGGGTCTTCGTTGCGCAGGCATTAGCCCAAAATGCTTCGATCCTCTTGCTGGATGAACCGACCAACCATCTGGATATCAATCATCAGAAGGAATTGCTCGATACAATAAAAAAACAGGCAATCGAGAAAGATCTGACCGTCGTGTCGATTTTTCACGACATCAATTTAGCGGCTATGTATTGCGACCAACTCCTGCTTTTGGACAAAGGGGAAGTTTTCCAGATCGGTGAGCCTCACGAGGTGATCCGGGAACAGGACATAGAAGCAGTTTATCAGACAAGGGTCATTAATCATCCGCATCCTGAGTTGCCGAAACCGCAAATCACTTTATTGCCGAATGTAAAAAGAAAGACAGAAATTAATAATATAAAGGCTGAAGATTTTTCCATTACTGCTGAAAGAGTCTTATATAGAAGCAAAGTTCCATTGAAAACAGTGTCTTCTGCGGTTGTCAATCCAGGTTCCGGCTGGTATCGGAATTTCATGAATCGCCATGTTGACGCCAATTATAATGTTGATGACAGTGTGGAAGAGATGAAATCATATATTGAACAGAAGGGCATCAAGTCGACGGATACTATCGGGATGATGACGGCTGTGCAGACCGAGCATGCGATCGTAAAAGAATATGAAGGGCCGTTCGGGACCATAATCATTGCGGTTACAGCAGGTGTCGGCAATGGTGTCGACGTTTCAAAAGCAGTGGAGCGGACAATGCAAGTCGGCACGATCAATACGTGGATCATGGTCAATGGCATATTATCCGAAGAAGCCTTTATCCAGGCTATGATCACTGCGACTGAAGCAAAGACGAAGGCGCTGCAGCATGAACAAGTATTAGATCCGCTGACAGGCACGATTGCAACCGGAACTTCAACGGACAGCTGCTTAGTGGCCGCAACGCAGCAAGGGGAACAGCTGCCTTATGCCGGTCCTGTCACAGAAGTCGGAAAATTGATCGGACTGGGTGTTTTCGAATGCACTGTTGAAGGCATCAAACTATATCGGGAGGCTAAAAGGAGATGACTTTCCATATTTTAGCGATCGGCATCGGTTTGTTGCTGGATCGGCTGATAGGTGATCCGCCTGGATGGCCACATCCTGTGAGGTGGATCGGCCGATACATTATGCTGATGGAAAAGAAATTGAACAAAGGGCGGCAGGCTTTCCGGAATGGCTTCATTTTGACCGGTTCTTTGATGTCCCTTGTTTTTTTGGTAGTTTTCGGCATTGTGGCATGTGCGTATTCTGTCCACCCATTCAGTGGGATAGCGGTGGAAGCGTTGCTGATTGCTTCCGGTTTGGCGCAAAAAAGCTTGAAAGTCGCTGCTGAAGAAGTTTATCAACCGCTGATCAACAAGGATTTAGAAATAGCACGTGAGAAATTGTCCTGGATTGTTGGCCGGGATACTGACCATCTCGAGGAAAGCGAAATTACCCGTGGAGTGGTGGAAACTGTTTCTGAAAATACCAGTGACGGTATTACTGCTCCTCTTTTCTGGGCTTTTTTGCTCGGGGCGCCCGGCTTGTGGCTATATAAAGCAGTCAATACATGTGATTCCATGGTGGGATACAAAAATGAAAAATTTGAGCACTTCGGTTTTGCTTCTGCAAAGCTGGATGATCTGCTGAACTTTATTCCCAGCAGGATAACGGGATTGTTAATCTTGTTGGTGACGAAGAACAGGCAAACTATGACATTAGGAGAGCGTTTGAAGCTCTGGTTCACCGACGCCCCCAAACATCCCAGTCCGAACAGCGGGTGGCTTGAAGCAGCGACAGCCGTTCAAATGGGTATCCAGCTTGGCGGCGTGAATTCCTATAATGGAGTTTCATCATATAGGGCAGTAATGGGTGAACCGATACATAAACTGGAAGCATTGCATATCAAAGAAGCGGTCACCCATATGCAAATTGCAACATGGGCCTTTTTCATATTATTTTCTCTGGGAGGAATCTTGCTTGGCCTTACCTAATCATGGAGCGAATCCAATCCGTCTTTATCAGCAGGCTGGTGTAGAACCACCCGCAGCATTTATCGATTTCAGTGAGAATATTCATCCCTTGGGACCGCCAGCCTTCATCCAAAATAATTGGCAGAATTATTTTTCGCTGATAGATCAGTATCCGGATCCAGAAGCTGAACCGTTCCGGACAGCAGCTGCAGCATTTCATCAGGTGGAAAAGAGCCAAGTCGCTGTTGCCAATGGTGCAGCGGAAATTTTCACATGGCTTGCCAGACGCTATCGAGGAAAGCAGGTGGCATTAGTGGAACCGGCGTTCTCCGAATATCGGCAAACACTGGAAGCAGAAAATGCCAGCATAAAAGAGATTCAATTGACTGAGGCGAATAATTGGCAGCTGGATGTCGAATTCCTTAATGGCAAATTGACTGACTGCGCCGCATTGTACATATGCAATCCGCATAACCCGACTGGAAATTTATTGTCAGCGGAGAAAATGAAGGAGATAGCCAGGCTTAGTTCCGAAGCCGGCTGCGAATTGGTTGTGGATGAAGCTTTTATCGACTTCATCGGGGAAGAGGCATCTTTCGTTGACCATCTTTCCGCCTATCCACATGTCATCATTGTTCGTTCGATGACTAAGATGTATGCCATTGCAGGCTTAAGGCTTGGGTACGTTTTAGCAATGCCTGAATTGATCAAACAGCTTGCCGCGGGGGCAGCCCATTGGAACGTGAATGCGCTGTCTGCCACAATCGGTTCTTCCTGTTTGCAGGAAGAGAAGTACCGTAAGGAAGTAATTCGGTCAGTAAACAAAGAGCGGCAGAAAATGACGTCATTCCTAAAAGAGCAAGGCTGCCATTTTACGGATGCAGCGGTGAATTTTCTCACATTCAAGTTGCCGAGCGGCAAAAATCCTGATCATTTTTTTCGGGATATGCTGAAAAAAGGCATGGTTTTACGCCACACCTATTCGTTTAAAGGGATGGATGGGCAATGGTTCAGGGTTGGCATGAAATCAGAAAAAGCTATGGAAAATCTTCGAAAGGAGATGGTTTTATGGCTAAGGGAAAACTGATCTTCATCAGCGGCGGCGTGCGCAGCGGAAAAAGTTCCTATGCAGAAATGCTGGTCCGAAATTCCGCCTGTGGCCGCAAAGTATATCTTGCAAGCGGACGGGCAAATGACAGTGAGATGGCAGAACGCATAGAACGCCACCGTGAAGACCGGAAGCTGGATGGCTGGCACACAATCGAGCAGCCGATTCGTTTTGAGGAGGCACTTTTGAATATAGGCGAAGGTGATGCGGTCCTATGGGACTGTGTGACAACCTGGCTGGCGAATGAGCTGTATAATGGTTGGGAACAGAACGATATGTGCGCGGATCAGCCGGGATGTATGGAGGCGAAGTGGACGCATCTTCAGCGGACTTTAACTGAGTTGAATGATAAAGCAGAGTTGCTGGTTGTTGTTTCAAACGAAGTATTGGATGATTTTATCCGGGATGAGCTTTATATGAAGTGGCTGGGAACGATTCACTTATGGCTGGTGCAACACTCTGATCATGCTTTTGAGATGGAGAATGGTCTGGCATTCAAGCGGAAATGAGGAGGGAGAGACAATGGCAAAGCATATTGGGATAGGGTTATTGCTGACTTTGCAGTTTTTCTCGACTTTTCCAGTGAAAAAGAATTTACCGATGAAAAAAGCGCAGCTCAACGCCATGTATATCCTTTTGCCGATGCTCGGACTTTTGTTTGGCGGCATTTTGGCGATGACAGCTCTTTTGATCAGGGAAACGACTTCAAGCGGATCTTTGCTGCTGGCTTTAATACTGGTGGTTTTAAGTCTGGCATTGAGTGGTGGACTTCATATGGATGGGCTGGCTGATGTGGCAGATGCCTTTTTCTCCTATAAGGAAAAAGAGAAGCGCCTGGAAATCATGGGCGATCCCCGCATTGGCGCTTTCGGTGCTATGGCACTCATCGTAATGATTGCCGGGAAACTGATCATCGTTTCAGAAACTGCACTGACAGTCTCACTATGGATGATTTTGTTCATCCCCGCAATTTCCCGGATCGGTCTCCTGTTGATTTTCAGTTCGACACAATCGGCCAAAAGTTCTGGACTCGCCGCTTTTTTCCAAAGTAAAACCGACTACCGGAAGATTGCACGCTGGGGCTTCTTGTGGTTCGTTCTGATTATGGCAGCCGCAGCAATGCTGGTGGGCTGGCAATTGACACTTGTGATAATACTGTCATTTACAGTTGCTTCTTTATGGTATCGGAATTGGTGCATGAAACATTTTGGAGGCGTCACAGGTGATTTGTTCGGCACCTATATCGAAGGGATGGAACTGCTCCTATGGATACTCCTTTTGTTCTTCATTTAATTCGGCATGCGCCGACGGCTGGAAATTTGGAAAAAAAGTATATCGGCTGGACAGACGAAGCGGTTTTACCGTTTGAAACTGAGGCACAGCTGAAAAACGGAGAAATATGGGGAAGTGATTTGCTGCGTTGCCGCCAAACCGCTTCCATCCTTTTTCCGAACGCTGCCTACCGGCCAGACCCGGGCTTTCGCGAATGCAATTTCGGGGAATGGGAAATGAAAACCTATGAAGAATTAAAAAGTGAACCGCTTTACCGGAAGTGGATTGATGATCCTTATTCAGTGACACCTCCGGACGGCGAAAGCCTTCACCAGGTTGAGCTGCGGATTTCTCAGGCTTTGAGCAAACTTCCGGCAGGCAATGAATTTACAATCATCATGCATGGCGGCCCGATCCGTTATTTATTGGCGCGTGCCAAAAAAGAAACTTTTCGTGAGCAACAAGCATTCCACGGAGACTGTCATTCAATTTCCTGGCAAAGCAGGCAAGCATTCGAGGAGGAAAGAATATGCAAATCATATTCGGTGGTGCCTTTAACGGCAAAAGGCAATATGTAAAAGAAAATCTGACAGTAGGCGATTACTGCTGGTGTGAAGGAACGCTGCCGGATACTTCAGCAGAGTCTGCAGTCATTGCAGGCTTGGAAAAATGGGTGGAGCAGCAATTGCTTTTAAAGAAATCGGAAGTGCAGATCATGCAGCAAATCAATGAAATCTGTCTTCGGAGCACAAGTTCAAACTATATATGGATTCTCACGGATATGAATAGGGGAATTGTACCGATGGATGCATTGGAGCGCCAAATGCGCGATGTAATTGGCAGGATCTATCAATTCCTTTTCAAAGAAGCAAAAGGTGTCATCCGCATTTGGTATGGCATTCCACAAACAATCAAAGGGGCGGATCAAGATGAAAATTTATACGAAAACAGGGGATAAGGGACAAACCAGTCTGATCGGGGCAAGAGCAGATAAAGATGCTCCGCGCATCGAAGCGTATGGAACCATCGATGAAGTGAATTCGTTTATCGGGAAAGCCATGACTGAATTGGACAAATCATTATTCGAAGACCTGCTGACAGATCTCGAAGCCATCCAGAATGAACTTTTTGACTGTGGCGGTGATTTGGCCGACGTTCGACCGAATCCTCAATTTAAAATGACAGAAGCACCGGTTGAAGTTCTGGAACAAAGAATCGATGATTTGATGGATGAGCCACCCTTACTGGAACGATTTATCCTGCCAGGAGGTTCTCCGGCAGCTGCCACTCTTCATATAGCACGTACCATCACGCGTCGTGCAGAGAGGCAGACGGTTACGTTGATGAAATCCGGCGAAGAATTCCCGACAGTGGTGCAGCGCTATTTGAACCGCTTATCGGATTATCTGTTTGCGGCAGCGCGTGTAGTCAATTCACGCAACGGTGTACCGGATAATGAATATGTCAGAAGTGCAAAAGTTTTCAAAGGCGGCGGTCGCGCCAAAAAGCAGGGGGAATAAAAATGGGTGTTAGAAAATTGGCATTGGCAGCTTTATTCATCAGTCTATCTGCAGTAGGCGGCATGATTAAGATACCGCTCGGCATTGCATCGATTGCGCTGGATTCGTTGCCTGCATTGCTGGCGGTGCTGTTTTTTTCAGCACCGCTTGCAGCGTTGATTGCGATTTTCGGACATATGATGTCAGCATTTCTGGGAGGCATGCCACTCGGCCCATTCCATCTCATGATAGCTGCTGAAATGGGCATGATCGTCTGGCTGTTTGCAAAATTGCATGCAGCAGAAATGGATCGGATAAAATGGTTAGCCTTCATCTTTTTCAATGGCGTCATAGCAGCTGTGCCATTCTATTTTTTGATGTCGCCCGCTTTCTTCTACGCGACGGTACCGGCACTTCTTTTGGCAGCAACAGTGAATGCTGCTGCCGCAGCGGCTGCTATGCCCTATTTATTGCGCATAAAAGCCGGGAGAACGAACCATGCGTCATGAAATCATTTTGAACGGAATGGTCATTACCACAGATAATTCAGCAGCAATTGGTCAAAAACGTCTGGATGCAGTTAAAGCACCCGATCCTATTACAGCGAAATTCGCAGCGCGGGTGGCTCTTTTGGAACAATGGGCAGCCGGCAGCGAACCACAGGCCGTTTTACTGCATAATTTCAGTGGAGCGGAACACTGGGAACCATACGTTGCCGGCATTGAAGAACTGTTTTATGAAGCCGGTTTGCCCAAGCCATCAATTTCCGGCAGTTCTGAAACGAATATGCAAACCTTGCAATCGGCTCTTGCTGTGACCATGATTGGCAGGCAGGAAGGTGAAAGAGAGGAATCGAATCTTGAATGGGTCGTCTATGGTGAGCCGCTAACCGGAAAAGATGTGCTGGAAAATCCCGCTAAAATAGCAGATCTGAAAAAGCTGAATGATTTGATGAAGCGGAAACTCATCCATCGGATTTGGCCGGTGGGTTCAAAAGGTATTGCTGCTGAAGTGGATCTGATGCTCAACAGGACAATTAAAGTGCTTGAAAAGGGGCCCGATTTACTCGCATCTGGTGGACCGGCCACATCGGTGCTGTTGGGCACTATGCCTCAAAACACTAAAACGGTGATGGATTTTCTGGAGTCACCGGTCTACCCGGTATATTTCGATAAGATATGAAACGAGACATGAACATATAAACTGTACCCGTGGTGTAAGGTGGAATTCTTGCCTTGCTCCACGGGTTTTATTTTATTAGATTAAGAAGAAAATAGTGAAATTAAATATGTATAGAATGAAAACCCTTTCAATAGAACTATTGACTGAATGCTCATTCATATTTTAATATAGAACTAAGCATCGACATTCGATGGGAGTTCACGTAAACTTTGAATAAGGATTTTTTGGAATATATTTTTTAAGGGGGAGTACCAATGGAGCCATTGCTCATTGCAAACTGGATTTTGTTCCTGGCTGTGACGATATACGCGGTTTACCTATTCGTTTATTTGCTGAAGTCACGCTATGACTATATCCAATTGGGGAAAAAAGTGGAGTTTGAGGACAATTTCAACGAACGTGTCCGCAAAGTCATGGTCAATGTATTTGGTCAAAAGAAATTATTGAAGGATAAGAAAAGTGGAGCAATTCACGTCATGTTCTTCTACGGATTCCTATTAGTTCAGGCAAGTGCTATCGATTTTATTATCAAAGGCTTATCGCCAGGATCACATTTACCGTTGGGCCCGCTATACCCAGCATTTACGTTTTTCCAGGAGATTGTGACTTTGACAATTCTGGTTGCCGTCGTGTGGGCGTTCTACAGACGTTATATTGAAAAATTGGTTCGCTTGAAACGCGGCTGGAAATCCGGTCTTGTGCTGATTTTCATCGGCGGTTTGATGGTTACAGTCCTAGTCGGCAATGGCGCCGGAATGGTTTGGCAAGATCACCCGACAGCTTGGACCGAGCCTGTAGCATCTGTATTCGCTATGGTTTTCGCAGGCCTTCCTGAAACAGCTGCTGCAACAATCTTCTATATTATGTGGTGGGCACATCTATTGTTCCTGCTAACATTCCTTGTTTATGTACCACAATCAAAACACGCTCACTTGATCTTCGGACCGGTCAACACCTGGTTCCACCGCGTTGATCACGTCGGCCGCTTGAAGCCGATCAACTTTGAAGAGATGGAAGAAGCGGATGAAGATGATCCTGACGCCATGCCTTCATTCGGTGTCGGAAAGATCACAGACTTCAACCAGGGGCAGATGATCGACTTCTACGCATGTGTGGAATGTGGTCGATGCACGAATATGTGTCCAGCAACAGGTACAGGGAAAATGCTGTCGCCGATGGACCTGATTACAAAACTTCGTGATAATTTGACGAACACGGGTGCAGTGATGACCCAGAAAAAACCTTGGGTGCCGGCAATGGCATTCAGCAACACGCAAGGAAACCAGCTGGCAATGGCTGCTGGTGCTGAAGGCGTAAGCATCGATGATCTTTACAGCCCAAGCCTTATCGGAGACGTTATCACAGAAGAAGAAATCTGGGCATGTACAACTTGCCGTAACTGTGAAGACCAATGTCCGGTTATGAACGAGCACGTCGACAAAATCATCGACCTTCGCCGTTACCTTGTCATGACTGAAGGGAAAATGGATAAAGACGCTCAGCGCGCGATGACAAACATCGAGAAGCAGGGTAATCCATGGGGCCTTAACCGTAAAGATAAAGAAAACTGGAGAGATGCGCGTGAAGACGTTCATATCCCGACTGTAAAAGAAATGAACAAAGCCGGCGAAGAATTCGAATTCCTGTTCTGGGTTGGTTCAATGGGTTCATTCGACAGCCGTTCTCAAAAAATTGCGTTGTCATTCGCCCGTCTGATGAATCAAGCAGGAGTGAAATTCGCGATTCTTGGCAATAAAGAAAAGAACTCCGGAGATACACCGCGTCGTCTCGGCAACGAATTCCTGTTCCAGGAACTTGCGACAGCGAACATCAAAGAGTTCGAGAAAGCGGACATCAAGAAAATCGTTACAATCGATCCGCACGCATACAACATCTTCAAAAACGAATATCCTGATTTCGGCTTCCAGGCTGAAGTCTACCACCATACCGAAATGCTGTTTGAACTATTGCAGCAAGGCAAGCTGAAACCGCAATACCCGGTACATGAAAAAATCACGTTCCATGATTCCTGCTATCTTGGCCGCTACAACGATGTCTACGACGCACCGCGTGAGATCTTGAAATCGATCGAAGGCGTCGAACTGGTTGAAATGGTCCGTAACCGCCAGGACGGAATGTGCTGTGGCGCCGGCGGCGGATTGATGTGGATGGAAGAAGACGCTGGACACCGCGTCAACGTTGCCCGCACCGAACAGGCACTCGAAGTGAATCCAACAATGATTTCTTCCGGCTGTCCGTACTGCCTGACAATGCTGTCAGATGGAACGAAAGCGAAAGAAGTTGAAGAAACAGTAGGCACTTATGACGTGTCCGAACTGCTTGAAATGTCCATCTTCGGCAAAGAAACTGAAATGCCGGAAGAACAGCTTGTTCAATAAAGATTGCTAAAAGCGGAAAAATTCTATAATATGAAAGACAAGAGGAGGGAGTGTAAAAGCTCCCTTTTTTCACGAGAACTTGTCGAGCGAGCGTTCAGTCAACCAAACGGCCGAACATCATTCGGCGATTTGATTTGCGACAAAGCAACGGAGCGTAGCACAGTGATGCAGGAGCAAGTATTAGCGGTCTCTAGTTCTAGAAACGGTAATAAACTGATAATGGGCGAACTGCATTCGCCCGAAATGTTTGCGACGAAGCAACGGAGCGTAGCGCAGTGATGCAGGAGCAAGTATTATGGGTCTCAAATTCTAGAAACGGTAACTCTCTGAAGCTAGTGAAGCGAAGCTGAACGATGCAGGAGCAAGTATTATCGGTCACTAGTTCTAGAAACGGTAACCCTCTGAAGCTAGTGAGGCATTTAAAAATTTATCAGCGATTTTTTTGGGTTTATCAGCGGTTTTTAACCGTTTATCAGCGATTCGGATATTTATCGTCGATTTTCAGAGGTTTATCGTCGATTTTTCACCATTTATCGTCGCTTTTCAAAGGTTTATCGTCGATTCCAGGAAATAAGCTACATCCATTATTTTTTTATTTCAATTGAAAACGTTTACAACATGGGAGGAGAATTTATCATGGCAAAAACAGTTATCATTGATGGTGCAAGAACAGCATTCGGGAAATTCGGAGGCGGGCTGAGCTCGTTGACAGCAAGTGACCTCGGAGCTGCAGCAATCAAGGAAGCGATGAACCGTGCAAATATCCAGCCGGAAGATGTCCAGGAAGTGATCATGGGCAATGTGCTACAGGCTGGCCAGGGCCAGATTCCTTCAAGACAAGCCGCTTATAAAGCAGGCATTCCATATAACGTTAAATCAGAAACTATCAATAAAGTGTGTGCATCAGGTCTTCGTTCAGTAACGATGGCTGATCAGATCATCCGCCTTGGTGACGAAGAAGTGATCGTTGCGGGCGGAATGGAATCCATGTCGAACGCGCCTTATTATTTGCCGAAAGCGCGTTGGGGCTTACGCATGGGCGATGCGCAAATGATCGACGGAATGGTTCATGACGGGTTGTCGTGTTCATTCCATCCGGATAAAGTCCACATGGGCACATACGGAAACTCGACTGCTGAAGAACACGGCTTGACGCGTGAGAAACAGGATGAATGGTCTGTCCGTTCTCATGAACGCGCCATCAAAGCGAAAGATATGTTCGCTGAAGAAATTACACCGATCGAAGTGAAGCAGCGTAAAGGCGATCCGATTAAAGTGGAAGTCGATGAAGCGCCGCGTGAAGGCACGACAGCAGAATCTTTATCCAAATTAAAACCGGCATTCGGCAAAGACGGCACGATCACTGCGGGAAATGCTCCAGGAATCAATGATGGTGCGGCTGCACTTATCCTAATGAGTGAAGAACGCGCGCAGAAAGATGGCAAAAAGCCACTTGCTTATGTGCTTTCCCACACGGAAGTAGCTGTTGAACCGCATCGTTTCCCGGAAACACCGGGTCTTGTCATCAACGAATTATTGAAGAAAACTGGCAAATCTTTGGATGACATCGATATATTCGAAATCAACGAAGCATTCGCAGCTGTAGCACTGGCGAGTTCGAAAATCGCTGGATTGGACGCTGAAAAAGTGAACGTCAACGGTGGCTCTGTAGCACTTGGACACCCGATCGGCGCAAGCGGTACACGCATCATCCTGACACTAGCGTATGAGCTGAAACGCCGCGGCGGCGGAATCGGTATTGCAGCAATCTGTTCAGGCGGCGGGCAAGGCGATGCAATCATGATCGAAGTACCTAAGGAGGCAAAATAAGAATGGCAATTCAAAACGTAATGGTGATCGGAGCCGGCCAAATGGGCTCAGGCATCGCGCAAGTCTGCGCACAGGCAGGATTTAATGTGAAACTGAATGATATGAAGCAGGAAGCGTATGATCGCGGAATCGCGAATATCACGAAGAACCTTTCCCGCAATGTGGAAAAGGGCCGTATGACAGAAGATGAAAAATCAGCAACTCTTGGCCGCATCAAGTCTTCGCTTGATTTGAAAGATGCACATGACGTCGATATCGTCATCGAAGCGGCTGTTGAAAATATGGAAATCAAACACAGCATATTCAAGACACTTGATGAAGTGGCGCCGAAACATGCGATTCTGGCGACAAACACTTCTTCACTTCCGATTACGGAAATTGCTGCCGTGACGAACCGTCCGGAGCAGGTGATCGGTATGCATTTCATGAACCCAGTGCCTGTCATGAAGCTGGTTGAAATCATCCGTGGCCTCGCAACAACTGACGAAGTTTATAAAACAATCGAAGAAATGACATTGAAACTATCGAAAACACCGGTGGAATGCAATGATTTCCCAGGCTTCGTGTCCAACCGCATCCTGATGCCGATGATCAATGAAGCCGTGTTTACGCTTCAAGAAGGTGTGGCAACGAAAGAAGCGATCGACAGCATCATGAAAATGGGCATGAACCATCCGATGGGGCCGCTTGAGCTGGCTGATTTCATCGGACTCGATACTTGCCTCTACATTATGGAAGTTCTTCATGAAGGCTTTGGCGACAGCAAGTACCGCCCGAGCCCATTACTGCGCCAGTACGTGAAAGCCGGTTGGCTTGGCAAGAAAACAGGACGCGGATTCTACGAATACAATTAACCGGGGGGGGAACCCGCAATGGATTTACACTTCACAGACGAACAAATTATGATGCGCAATATGGTGCGTGATTTTGCAAAAGAAGAAATTACACCTTTTATCGAAAAGATGGAAGAAGGCGAATTTCCTCGTGAAATTATAAAAAAAATGGCCGAACTTGGCCTGATGGGCATTACAGCTCCCGAAAAATACGGCGGCTCGGAAATGGACTTCACTTCCTATATCACGGCTATCCATGAATTATCGAAAGCAAGCGGCGTCATCGGCGTCATTCTTTCCGTCCATACTTCGGTCGGAACAAATCCGATTCTGCATTTCGGGACGGAAGAGCAGATTGCTAAATATGTGCCGAAACTTGCCAGCGGCGAGTATCTCGGCGCATTCTGCCTGACGGAGCCGGCTGCCGGTTCCGACGCAGGAAGCTTGAAGACAAGAGCTGTCCGTGACGGCGACGATTATGTATTGAACGGTTCAAAAGTGTTCATTACGAATGGCGGCGAGGCGGATACCTATATCGTCTTCGCGTCAACAAAACCCGAAGCCGGTTCACGCGGCATCTCCGCGTTGATTGTAGAAAAAGATTATCCTGGCCTCATCATCGGCAAGGACGAAAAGAAAATGGGCATGCACGGTTCGCGGACTGTACAGCTTACGTTCGACAATATGCGTGTCCCGGCTGAAAACTTGTTGGGCCAGGAAAATAAAGGCTTCAGCATCGCCATGGCCAACTTGAATGTCGGCCGCATCGGCATCGCCGCTCAGGCGCTGGGCATTGCGGAAGCAGCTTATGAATATTCAGTTGCCTATGCCAAAGAGCGTGAGCAATTCGGCAAGCCGATTGCCCAGCAGCAAGGCATTGCGTTCAAGCTCGCGGATATGGCGACACAAGTTGAAGCGGCGAAACTGCTCGTTTACAATGCTGCCAGCCTTTATTCCGAAGGCAAGGATTGCAATAAAGAGGCGTCGATGGCGAAGTTGTTCGCATCGAAAGCTGCCATGGATGTTGCGATCGAAGCAATCCAGGTTTACGGCGGCTACGGCTACACAGAAGATTATCCGGTAGAGCGTTTGTTCCGCGACGCCAAAGTGACGGAAATCTATGAAGGCACAAGTGAAATTCAACGAATCGTTATCAGCAAGCAACTATTAAAATAGCAGGGGGAAAATGAAAATGAATTTTAAATTAAGCGAAGAACATGAAATGATCCGTAAAATGGTACGCGATTTTGCAAACAAAGAAGTGGCGCCGACAGCTGAAGAGCGCGACGAAGAAGAACGCTTTGACCGCGAAATATTCGACAAGATGGCTGAACTTGGTTTGACAGGGATTCCTTGGCCGGAAGAATACGGCGGAATCGGATCCGACTATTTGGCGTATTGCATCGCCGTTGAAGAATTGTCGCGCGTTTGCGCATCTACAGGCGTAACGCTTTCTGCACATACTTCACTGGCAGGGTGGCCGGTATACACATTCGGAACGGAAGAACAGAAGCAGAAATATCTTCGTCCGATGGCGGAAGGGTCGAAAATCGGCGCTTACGGCTTGACTGAACCAGCTTCAGGATCTGACGCAGGCGGCATGAAAACAAACGCCAAAGAAGACGGCGACCACTGGATCCTTAACGGTTCTAAAATCTTCATTACAAACGGCGGCATCGCGGATATCTATATCGTATTCGCAGTGACGGACCCGACTTCTAAACATAAAGGGACGACTGCGTTCATCGTAGAAAAAGACTTCGAAGGATTCTCTGTCGGCAAGAAAGAGAAGAAGCTCGGCATCCGTTCAAGCCCTACAACTGAAATCATTTTCGATAACTGCCGTGTGCCAAAAGAAAACGTACTCGGTGAACTTGGTCAAGGATTCAAAATCGCAATGCAGACGCTTGACGGCGGACGCAACGGCATCGCTGCTCAGGCAGTCGGAATCGCGCAAGGCGCTATGGACGCTGCAATCGATTATGCGAAAGAGCGCGAGCAATTCGGCAAGCCGATCGCTGCAAACCAGGGAATTTCATTCAAGTTGGCGGATATGGCGACTTCAATCGAGGCTTCACGCTTATTGACTTACCAGGCTGCTTGGCTTGAGTCGAATAAATACTCTTACAGCAAAGAATCAGCTATGGCTAAATTGATGGCCGGCGATACAGCGATGAAAGTCACTGTTGAAGCGGTGCAAGTATTCGGCGGCTACGGCTATACGAAAGATTATCCGGTTGAACGCTTCATGCGCGACGCTAAAATCACTCAAATCTATGAAGGCACACAGGAAATCCAGCGTCTGGTCATTTCCCGTATGGTCACTAAATAATCGGAGGCAGGCCTATGAATGAAAAGCGTGCAATACAGTCTTCCGTGAAAGATGAAACCCTGATCGAAAAGCGCCGAGCGCAGATGATCCGCGGCGCTGTCACGCTTTTTAAAGAAAAGGGCTTTCACCGCACGACTACCAGAGAAATCGCCAAAGCAGCGGGCTTCAGCATCGGCACTTTATATGAATACATCCGGACAAAAGAAGATGTGCTCTATTTGGTCTGTGACTCGATTTATGATGAAGTGCATTCACGCCTGGCGACAATCGACATGGAAAACGGTTCATTGGAAGTGCTGATTACGGCACTTGAACATTATTATGGGCTGATCGACGATATGCAGGATGAATTCGTCGTCATGTACCAGGAGTCGAAGTCATTGCCAATGGACGCGCTTCAATACGTGCTGAAAAAGGAAACGGAAATGGTTTCCCTTTTCGAGCGCTTATTGACCGAGTGCGCAGAACGCGGGCAAGTAGATCTGACACCGAAGGAAATCGTTTTGGCGTCCCATCATTTATTCGTCCAAGGCCAGATGTGGGCATTCCGCCGCTGGGCCTTGCGCGATTTCACCATCCAGGAATTCATCGCAATGCAAACGAAGTTCCTTCTGCAGGGGATGGCAGGAGAAAAAATCTCGATATCAGGGGGCTAAACATACATGGCTACAATCCAGGAAACAAAAACGTACCAGCCGAAAAACCATATCCGTTTTGTTACGGCTTCAGCGTTGTTCGACGGACACGACGCATCGATCAACATCATGCGCCGTATCCTCCAGTCGAGCGGCGTGGAAGTAATCCACCTCGGACATAACCGTTCGGTTGAAGAAGTGGTGAACGCGGCAATTCAGGAAGATGTGCAAGGAATCGCGATTTCGTCCTATCAGGGCGGACACGTCGAATATTTCAAATATATGTACGATCTATTGCAGGAAAAAGGCGCTCCCCATATCCGCATTTACGGCGGAGGAGGCGGTGTTATCCTTCCGCGCGAAATCATGGAGCTTCACGAGTACGGCATTGCCCGCATATTCTCGCCGGAAGACGGCCGCAAAAAAGGCCTTCAGGGAATGATCACGGAAATCGTGGAAGAATGTGATTTTTCGACGGTCAAAGAGGACCTTTCTGTCGAAAACCTGTCACCGGAAAATCCGGTAACTGTCGCGAACTTGATTACAGCCGCTGAAGAAGCGCATACACGCGGCGGCGATACAAGCGAATTGATGGATGCTGTGAAAAACCAGTCTAAAAATACACCTGTCCTGGGCATCACCGGAACGGGTGGAGCAGGGAAAAGTTCTTTGACGGATGAATTGATCCGCCGTTTCCTTACTGAATTGCCGGGTAAAAACATTGCAATCCTTTCAATCGACCCGACTAAACAGAAAACAGGCGGAGCATTGCTTGGCGACCGGATCCGCATGAACGCCATCTTCAATAAACGCGTTTTCATGAGAAGTCTGGCAACCCGCGGCTCACGCACGGAATTGTCCGCAGCTTTGGGAGACGTGCTTGACGTCATCAAAGCGGCCGGTTTTGATCTGATTGTGGTGGAAACCAGCGGTATCGGACAAGGTGATGCTGAAATTGCCAACTTCTCGGACGTTTCAATGTACGTCATGACAAGTGAATTTGGAGCGCCTTCTCAGTTGGAAAAAATTGACATGATTGACTACGCAGATTTGATTGTCATCAATAAATTCGAGCGTAAAGGCTCTGAAGATGCGTTGCGCCAGGTTCAAAAGCAGTTCCAGCGCAGCCACATGCGTTTTGATGATGAATTGGACAAAATGCCGGTATATGGCACGATCGCCAGCCAGTTCAATGATAAAGGGACAAACTCTTTGTTCGCAGCTTTGGTTGCGACCGTCAATGAAAAATGCGGCACCGACTGGGAAACGGATTATGAAAAATTTGCGAAAACCCAAAAAGAGAATCTCATCATTCCGAATGACCGCCGCTATTACTTGCGTGAGTTGACGGATACTGTCCGCGGCTACCATGCCAAGTCCAAAGAGCAGGCAGGATTCGCCCGCCGCCTCTTCCAATTGGAAGGCGCCATCGACGAAGTGAAGAAGAAATCACCGGACGATGCTCTGGTCAACTCACTCCAATCTCTTGCTGACGGCATTCGCGATGAACTGACGAATGAATCAAAACGCATTCTTGAAAACTGGTCAGCATTGAAAGAAGCCTATACAGGCGACGAATTCGTGACCACTGTCCGCGACAAGGAAATCCGTACGATTTTACGCACGGAAAGTCTGTCCGGACTGAAGATTCCAAGAGTCGTGTTGCCTAAATTCGTCGATTACGGAGAAATCCTCAGCTGGGTTTACGCTGAAAACGTACCGGGTTCATTCCCTTATACAGCTGGCGTATTCCCGTTCAAACGCGCTGGAGAAGATCCAAAACGCCAATTCGCGGGTGAAGGGACGCCGGAACGCACGAACCGCCGCTTCCATTACCTGTCGAAAGACGACGACGCAAAACGTCTGTCCACGGCATTCGACTCCGTAACACTTTACGGGGAAGATCCGGACCACCGTCCCGACATTTACGGTAAAGTCGGCGAGTCGGGTGTATCCATCTGTACGCTGGACGATATGAAAAAATTGTATGACGGCTTCGATCTCTGTGCACCGTCCACTTCCGTTTCCATGACAATCAACGGGCCGGCACCGATCATCCTTGCGATGTTCATGAATACGGCAATCGATCAGCAAGTCAAGAAACGTGAAGAAGAACTCGGCCGCACATTGACAGTCGAAGAATTCACCGAAGTACGTGAAGGAACGCTGCAAGTGGTGCGCGGAACGGTTCAGGCGGATATCCTGAAGGAAGACCAAGGACAGAACACATGCATCTTCTCGACTGAATTCGCATTGCGTATGATGGGCGATATCCAGCAATACTTCATCGACCATAAAGTGCGCAATTATTATTCTGTATCGATTTCGGGCTATCACATCGCGGAAGCTGGCGCAAACCCGATTTCACAATTGGCCTTCACGCTGTCGAACGGCTTCACTTATGTGGAATATTATTTGAGCCGCGGCATGAACATCGATGACTTCGCGCCGAACTTGTCGTTCTTCTTCTCGAACGGCCTGGATCCGGAATATACGGTTATCGGACGTGTCGCAAGACGCATCTGGGCTATCGTTATGCGCGATAAATACGGCGCCAATGAACGCAGCCAGAAACTGAAATACCACGTTCAGACTTCAGGCCGCAGCCTGCACGCACAGGAAATCGACTTCAACGATATCCGCACGACGCTTCAGGCATTGATGGCGCTGCAGGACAATACGAACTCGCTTCATACCAACGCTTACGATGAAGCCATCACGACTCCGACTGAGGAATCTGTGCGCCGCGCAATGGCGATCCAGATGATCATCACGAAAGAGCATGGCTTGTCGAAAAACGAAAACCCGCTGCAGGGAGCATTTATTGTCGAAGAATTGACGCAGCTGGTGGAAGAAGCTGTATTGCAGGAATTCGACCGTATCAACGACCGCGGAGGCGTACTTGGCGCTATGGAAACACAATATCAGCGCGGCAAGATCCAGGAAGAATCGATGCATTACGAAATGAAGAAACACACAGGCGAATTGCCGATTATCGGAGTCAATACCTACCTGAACCCGAATCCGCAATCGGACGACGACATCAACGCGATGGAAATCGCCCGCGCTACAAAAGAAGAAAAAGAAACACAGATTAACAACCTGCGTGCCTTCCAGGAGCGCAACGATTCGGACGAAGCGCTTGACCGCTTGAAACACGTCGCGAAAACTGGCGGCAACATCTTTGAAGAGTTGATGGAAACTGTAAAAGTGGCAAGTCTTGGCCAAATTACGACTGCATTATACGAAGTCGGCGGCCAATATCGCCGGAATATGTAAAATTTCATGTGAGAACCCGTTTGCATTCTTTGCAGGCGGGTTTTTCATGATTGGATTCGCTGATTTTTGGAAGTTATGGACGATAAAAAAATTTGCGTGCGATTAAAACAGGATGCGTGCGATTAGCATCCACTTGCGTGCGATTAAACGAATTTGCGTGCGTTCAGCAAAAATCTGCATGGAGCTGACTTTGCTGGAAACGATATCATCTGTTCAGCCTATTGATCACATTCAGCTATTCGATATATTCAGGAAACTCAGTTATAATAGAAGAAATTGCACGCGGGCTATAAAGGATGATTGACTATGCCGAAGTACGTAAATTATTTGATAATCATTGTCTGTATCATATTGATCGTTTTCCTGTACAATAGAGCACTGGGCTCCGTTCCATTGATCATCCTGTCGCTGTACCTGTTTTATTATGGGTGGAAGGAATTGGGGAAAAGAAAAAACAAGTCACGGTAGCGGACTGAAGAGACTTTGTATATAATGAATTAAGTTAAGAGAGAAGAAGGGACGTGCGGTAATTGAAATTACGTGAATTATCCAAAGAAGAACTAATCGAAGAGTCGTTTGTAGACTTAACATACGCATTATTGGCTGAAACCCATGAAACAAAAACATATCCTGAAATCGTCGAGGACATTGAGAACTTGCTGGGCCTTTCAAAAGAAGACATGAAAGCGCGTCTTGTGCAATTCTATACGGACATGAACATTGATGGACGTTTCCTGATCCTCGGGGAAAACCGTTGGGGCCTTCGTGAATGGTATCCGGTGGAACAGATTGAAGAAGAATCTGCGCCGACTGTCAAAGCACGCAAGAAGAAAGCGAAAGTTGCGGACGATGAAGAATTCGAAGACATGGATCTTGAAATGGAAGATGAACTCGACTTCGATGACTTTGACGACGAAGATGAAGAAGACGATGAAGACGTAACGCCTAAACTCGGCGACGAAGTGGAAGTGATCGATTTCGATGCGGAAACGGACGAAGACGAGGATGAGGAGGATGTTGACGTACTGGTCGAAGACATCGATGGCAACATCATTGATGATGAAGACGAAGAAGATGAAGAAGAAGAAGACGAAGAGTTGAAGTAATCAGAACATTTTTTTACCTTGACTTTAATCGTAGGACTGGATAAGATTTTACTGGGCTCCTTAAAAACAGGAGAAATGATTCGTACAGTTTATGCGCTCCCTCTGCACGCAGCAGAAGGGGCGCTTTTTATTTTTTCCCGGGCTATAGTTTAATAATAAAATACTTCAACAAGTCGCTTCGGCGCTTAGGACAAAGCTCCCGCAATAAGCCGAGAAGACCACTCGTCTTATTGCTCCGCTCAGTCCATAGGCGCGCCGGCGCTAGAAGGAACTCTAGAGATATGGAGCAAAACAGCGCAGACGCCCAGGTGACCAAGCGAAGTGCTGAGATCCACTCGGGCGAAGGGTACTGAGCACGAGTTAGCTCAGCGCAAGCCACCAGGCAAGCGCAGCTGTTTTGCGGAATATCGGGTAGCAAAGCATGTGCTATCTGTCATTACACACCTATGCAAACCACAAAGCACGTCTTCAAAAATCGAGGAGGAAACAAGCATGACAAAGTATATTTTCGTAACCGGCGGCGTAGTATCATCGCTTGGTAAAGGGATCACAGCGGCTTCACTTGGGCGTTTATTGAAAAACAGAGGATTGAACGTCACAATCCAGAAATTCGATCCATACATCAACATTGACCCGGGCACGATGAGCCCGTACCAGCACGGAGAAGTTTTCGTAACCGATGACGGTGCGGAAACGGATTTGGACTTGGGCCATTACGAGCGTTTCATCGATATCAACCTGAACAAATATTCGAATGTGACAACGGGGAAAGTCTATTCGACGGTTATTCAAAAAGAGCGCCGCGGCGATTATCTTGGCGGAACGGTCCAAGTCATCCCACACATCACCAATGAAATCAAAGATCGCCTTTTGCGGGCAGCGAAAACGGCGAAAGCGGATGTTGTCATCACTGAAATCGGCGGAACAGTAGGGGATATCGAGTCCTTGCCATTCCTGGAAGCGATTCGCCAGATGAAATCCGACCTGGGCCGCGAAGAAGTCATGTACATCCACTGTACGCTGATTCCGTACCTCGGTGCAGCAAAAGAAATGAAAACAAAACCGACTCAGCACAGCGTCAAGGAATTGCGCAGCTTGGGTATCCAGCCAAACCTGATCGTCGTCCGTACGGAGCATCCGGTACCGCAGGATATGAAAGATAAAATTGCGTTATTCTGTGACATTAAAGCGGAAGAAGTCATCGAATCGCGTGATGTTGATGTGATCTATGAAATGCCGCTCCGTTTGCAGGAGCAGCACATGGACCAGATCGTTCTGGATCACTTCGGCATCGAAGCGCCAGAAGCGGACATGAGGGAATGGACGGGGCTTGTGGAACAAGTGAAATCACTTAAGAACACAGTCCGCATCGGTCTTGTCGGGAAATACGTCGAGTTGCAGGATGCTTACATTTCAGTAGTGGAATCTTTGAAACACGCCGGTTTTGCCTTCGATTCGGATATTGAAGTAGACTGGATCAACGCGGAAAACGTCAACGCCGATAATGTTGAAGAGAAATTGAGCAATTGCGACGGCATCCTGGTTCCGGGCGGTTTCGGTGACCGCGGTGTGGAAGGGAAAATCGCCGCTACGAAATATGCCCGTGAGAACAAAGTGCCATTCTTCGGGATCTGCTTGGGAATGCAGCTGGCATCCGTTGAATTCGCGCGCAATTTGATGGGAATGGAAGATGCCCATTCATCCGAATTGAATCCGAAGACTTCTTATCCGGTCATCGATTTATTGCCGGAGCAAAAAGACATCGAAGATCTGGGCGGCACGCTGCGTCTCGGACTTCAGCCTGCGAAATTGAAAGAAGGTTCGAAAGCGCATGAAGCGTACGGCGAAAGTTTAGTATACGAACGCCATCGTCACCGCTACGAATTCAATAACGAATTCCGTGAACAGTTCGAAGCAGCCGGCTTCATCTTCTCTGGAACTAGCCCGGATGGCCGACTGGTTGAAATCATTGAAGTCGCTGACCATCCATGGTTCGTGGCTTGCCAATTCCACCCGGAATTCATCTCGCGTCCGAACCGGCCGCAGCCGTTGTTCCGTGAATTTGTCAGAGCTTCAATCGACAATAAATAATAAAACAAAGGCCATCCCGGCAATTTCAATTGGGATGGCCTTTCTATTTAATAGTTTTCTTCATCCAGCATCTCGCCCATCATCAACTTGATGTTGTAGTAGGCGTATAAAGCTGCCAATGGATGGGGAATAACAGTGCGGCCACCTGCAGAAATACCTTCGTCGATGCCGAGCGACAGGAATACCTCCGGAAGATCCGTGCTATGGGATTCTGCAGATATCATGGCAAATGGGATGGCGGCATCGGATAATCTGCCTGCCAGTTCATCCCCTTCATCTTTTTTTGCTAAAATGAAGACACGGTCGGCGCTTGTTAGAATGCTGTCCGGTTTCCATTCGCTTGCCGAAGGCAGCGGCTCCGTACTTTCAAGTGCGGCAGCGGCCACAGCTTTCATTTCACCGAAGGCAGCTATAAAAATGGTTCCTTCACCAATGGCAGCCTGTGCAAGAAGGCGGGCAATTTCTTCGAGTGTCGGTTCGTGGACAGCGATGCGCTCGAGTATTTCGGATAATTGTGCAGACAATATTTTCAATTCTCTCACCTCAAGCAAAAGTATAGCAGAAGCAGGGCTTGAAAAATGCTGAAGGCAGAATGTAGGAGGAATCTTATTGAAAACGATTTTGATTGTGGACGATCAGCCGGGTATACGGATGTTATTGCAAGAAGTATTTTCGAAAGAAGGATTTGAGACCTTATCGGCCGGCAACGGGCGTGAGGCGTTGGACATTTTCGAAAAGATGCGTCCTGAGCTGGTCCTGCTGGATATGAAAATCCCGGGAATGGATGGCATTGAAATCCTGAAACACATGAAAAAGGAATGTGATGGCGTCCAAGTCGTCATGATGACCGCCTATGGTGAATTGAATCTGATTGAAGAAGCAAAGACCTGGGGAGCGGTGCGCCATTTCACAAAACCGTTCGATGTATTTGAATTGCGCGAGACTGTAAAGAAATTGTTAGAGGACTGATACACTAGGAAGTGGCGGATAGATACAGATTTTGTTATGATAGGGAAGGTATTTGCTTTATTTAGCCGCTGAGGAGGAAGTTTGTCATGGCATTGGTTTCAATGAAAGAAATGATGATAAAAGGTAAAGAAGAAGGATATGCAATCGGTCAGTTCAACTTGAACAACCTGGAGTTCACTCAGGCGATCCTTCAAGCTGCACAAGAGGAGAATTCTCCGGTCATTTGTGGAGTATCAGAAGGTGCAGCCCGTTATATGGGTGGATTCACAACAGTTGTGAATATGGTGAAAGGCCTAATGCATGATTATAAGATCACAGTGCCAGTGGCAATCCACTTGGACCATGGTTCGAGCTTTGAAAAATGCAAGGAAGCAATCGATGCTGGTTTCACTTCAGTAATGATCGACGCGTCCCACCATCCTTTCGAAGAAAACATCGAGATAACAAAACAAGTTGTCGAGTATGCACATAAACATAATGTATCTGTGGAAGCGGAACTTGGCACAGTCGGCGGACAGGAAGACGATATCATCGCTGACGGCGTCATTTATGCCGATCCTCAGGAATGTAAGCAATTGGTTGAGAAGACTGGAATCGATTGCCTGGCTCCTGCCCTTGGTTCAGTACACGGACCATATAAAGGTGAGCCGAATCTTGGATTCAAAGAGATGGAAGAAATTTCACAGCTTTGCGATCTTCCGCTTGTCCTGCACGGCGGTACTGGAATCCCTGTAAAGGATATTCAGCGTTCTGTATCGCTTGGAACTGCGAAGATCAACGTAAATACAGAAAGCCAGATTGCTTCAGCGAAAGCGGTCCGTGAAGTTCTGGACAACGATAAAGTCGTATACGATCCACGTAAATACATGGGCCCGGCACGCGAAGCCATCAAAAATACTGTAATCGGTAAAATGCGTGAATTCGGAAGCTCAGGCAAAGCGTAATCAGACAGAATGCAAATAGATGGAAGAGAGAAGAAGCGACAAAAGGCGCCTTCTCTTTTTTCCGTACTACAGGAGGAAAAAAATATGAAATTTTTTATTGATACTGCAAACTTTGACGAAATTAAAGAAGCACATTCGTGGGGCATCTTATCGGGTGTTACAACAAACCCATCGCTGGTGGCAAAAGAGAAAAACGTTTCTTTCCACGATCGCTTGAAAGAAATCGCTGAATTGGTTGATGGTTCAATCAGCGGCGAAGTTATTGCTCTTGATGCTGAAGGCATGATCAAAGAAGGCCGTGAACTGGCTGCACTTGCACCAAACATCACAGTTAAATTGCCAATGACTCCAGACGGTTTGAAAGCATGTGCCGTTCTTGCGGGCGAAGGCAAAAAAGTCAACGTTACATTGATCTTCAGCGCAAACCAGGCTTTGCTTGCGGCACGTGCGGGAGCAGCGTATGTATCGCCTTTCCTTGGCCGTCTTGACGACATTGGCCATAACGGAATGGATCTGATTGCGACGATTGCAGAAATTTTTGCGATCCACGATATTGATTCTGAAATTATCGCGGCTTCAATCCGCCATCCTCAACACGTGACAGATGCGGCTTTGAACGGCGCCCACATTGGTACAATGCCGATTAAAGTAATGGAGCAAATGTTCAAGCACCCGTTGACGGATAAAGGAATCGAAGCATTTTTGGCTGACTGGGAAAAACGGACTGAAAAATAATATAATTAGGAAACCGAGTCCGGAATGTTTAAGGCAAACTGGGCCAATCGGACTTTTATGGTATTCGGGAAAAGCGTCAGCTGACGCGCCATATAGCCATGAAAGTGGGATAAAGGAGAATACTGATGGACGTTTATAAAATTACAGGCGGAAAACGCCTGTCTGGGACGATAAAAGTCAATGGAGCAAAAAACAGCGCGGTGGCATTGATCCCCGCATCGATTTTGGCGAATTCACCTGTTCAGATTGAAGGTTTGCCTGGCATTTCTGATGTATGGACATTAAAGAACATTTTGGAAGAAATCGGCGGCGAAGTCAGCTTTGAAGATGGCACGATGAGCATCGACCCGACCAACATGATCGACATGCCGCTGCCGAATGGAAATGTCAAAAAATTGCGGGCTTCCTACTATATGATGGGAGCAATGCTCGGACGTTTCAAACACGCAGCCATCGGTTTGCCTGGCGGCTGTTTCCTGGGACCACGTCCTATCGATCAGCATATCAAGGGCTTCGAAGCGCTGGGTGCTAAAGTGACGAACGAACACGGTGCCATCTACCTGCGCGCTGATGAACTTCGCGGAGCTAAAATCTATCTGGATGTCGTTTCAGTCGGAGCGACCATCAATATTATGCTGGCAGCTGTTTTGGCAAAAGGCCAGACGACAATCGAGAATGCGGCAAAAGAACCTGAAATCATCGATGTTGCCACCCTGTTGACAAACATGGGCGCGAAAATCAAAGGTGCGGGCACAAATGTAATCCGCATCGACGGTGTTGAAGAATTGCATGGCACAAACCATACAATCATTCCTGACCGCATCGAAGCAGGCACATTCATGATTCTTGCTGCTGCAGCTGGTGACGGCATTACGATTGACAACGTCATCCCTTTCCATATGGAAGCTTTGACGGCCAAATTGCGTGAAATGGGTGTCGATGTACAGGAAGGCGAAGAATCGATCCATATTCCGAAACCTGAGAAATTGCAGGCGATTGACGTGAAAACACTGGTTTATCCAGGATTTGCGACGGATCTTCAGCAACCATTCTCAGTGCTGATGACCCAGGCTGAAGGTTCATCGATGATTACCGATACAATCTATTCCGCCAGATTCAAGCATATCGACGAATTGCGCCGCATGAATGCAAGCGGAAGAGTCGAAGGCAGAGCGGCCATCATCACTGGCCCGACACCATTGACTTCTGCAACAGTTGTGGCTTCCGATCTTCGCGCAGGCGCAGCTTTGGTGATTGCCGGCTTGCTCGCAGAAGGCGAAACGGAAATCCGCGAAATCTATCATATCGAGCGCGGGTATGCTGAAATCATTGAAAAATTGCGCGGACTAGGTGCTGACATCCGCAGAGAGACAATCGACCCGGTAACAAGTTCGAGGTCAGACCTTAGCTCAGACGCCAATTAACTCGGGTTTGGCTTAACAATATATGTTACAATCATAGGGACATATATATACTTTGGTTATATTTAAATCTTTACTCTTATGAATAGTCTTTTATTAAGAGGGGTCCAAGATATGCAGCAAAACAACGTAGACTCCCAAGGGAAAAGAAACGCAGTTGGAAAGCCAACTGCGTTTCGAGCGAAGTGCTGAGATCCACTCGGGCGAAGTGGAACGAGCACGAGTTAGCTCAGTGCAAGCCCCTAGGAAAGCGGAGTTGTTTTGCGGAATATCGATTTTAAAGATTTATTTTAATCAACTATCAAAGTTAGCCGAACAGGAGGAACGATGAATATGGAACGCAGTTTATCAATGGAATTAGTGCGTGTAACAGAGGCGGCAGCAATCGCTTCCGCGAAATGGATGGGCCGCGGCCTCAAAAACGAAGCGGACGATGCGGCAACGACTGCCATGCGGACAGTATTCGATACCATTCCCATGCAGGGAGTCGTCGTAATTGGCGAAGGCGAGATGGATGAAGCACCGATGCTTTATATCGGTGAAGAACTTGGGACTGGCAACGGTCCGGAAGTGGACGTTGCAGTCGATCCGCTTGAAGGAACGAATATTGTAGCGGCAGGCGGCTGGAATGCACTTGCCGTGTTGGCGATTGCCGACCGCGGCAATCTGCTCAACGCACCCGATATGTACATGGATAAAATTGCTGTCGGCCCTGAATCAGTGGGGAAAATTGATATCAATGCGCCGATCATCGACAATCTTCGTGCTGTGGCAAAAGCCAAGAACAAGGATATCGAAGACGTGGTTGCGACAGTCCTGAACCGTGAACGCCACGCTGAAATCATCCAACAGATCCGTGATGCCGGTGCCCGCATCAAACTCATCAATGATGGGGATGTGGCTGGCGCCATCAACACAGCTTTTGATGAAACAGGCGTCGATATTCTATTCGGCTCAGGCGGAGCTCCGGAAGGCGTCATCGCTGCTGTGGGCTTGAAATGCCTTGGCGGTGAGCTTCAAGGAAGGCTTATGCCGCAAAACGATGAAGAGAGAAAACGATGCATCGATATGGGCATCGATGTAGACAAGGTCCTTATGATGGACGACCTTGTAAAAGGTGACGACGCAATTTTTGCAGCTACCGGTGTCACTGATGGCGAATTATTGCGCGGAATCCAGTTAAAGGGCGGCTTTGCAGAAAGCCACACACTGGTCATGCGCGCGAAGTCAGGCACGGTCCGCTTTGTGGAAGGGCGCCACAGTCTGAAGAAAAAACCGAATCTCGTGATGAACGATTAATGAATGAACTTCAAAATGGGTCCGGCTTAAAAGCCGGGCTCCTTCTTTAAAATCTTCCAATTGTTAACCTCAATTTATTTCCTAAAAAAATCAGAATAAGAGTGGTGTCCTCATACATGTCAACGATTACAATTTCCGCATTGGAAAATATGACCTTAAAAGAACTTTACAATTTAGCGAAAGAATACAAGCTCGTCAATTACAGCAAGCTCACGAAAAAAGAGCTGATTTTTGCAATCCTGAAAACCCGTGCTGAACAGGAAGGCTTCTTCTTCATGGAAGGCGTCCTTGAAATTATTCAATCCGAAGGGTTCGGGTTCCTCCGTCCGATCAATTATTCACCGAGCTCACAGGATATCTACATTTCAGCATCGCAAATCCGCCGCTTTGATTTGCGGAACGGAGACAAAGTGTCAGGCAAAGTGCGTCCGCCAAAAGAAAACGAACGGTATTTCGGTTTGCTTCAGGTAGAAGCGGTGAACGGGGAAGATCCGGAAGTAGCGAAAGAACGCGTCCATTTCCCTGGATTGACACCATTATATCCAGATCGCCACATCCGTCTTGAAACTAGCCATGACCACCTTTCGACACGCATCATGGATCTGGTGTCGCCTGTCGGATTTGGTCAGCGCGGACTGATTGTTGCACCCCCGAAAGCCGGTAAGACAATGTTGTTGAAAGAAATTGCGAACTCGATCACGACGAATCATCCCGAGGCTGAGCTCATTGTCCTGCTTATTGATGAGCGTCCTGAAGAAGTGACTGATATCGAACGTTCAGTCAATGCGGACGTCGTATCTTCAACTTTTGATGAGATTCCTGAAAACCATGTAAAAGTGGCGGAACTTGTTCTTGAGCGCGCGATGCGCCTGGTAGAGCATAAGCGGGATGTTGTCATTTTGATGGATTCGATTACACGCCTTGCACGTGCTTATAATCTGGTGATCCCACCGAGTGGACGTACACTTTCCGGTGGTATTGACCCAGCGGCTTTCCATCGTCCGAAAAGGTTTTTCGGAGCTGCCCGCAATATTGAAGAAGGCGGCAGCTTGACGATATTGGCGACAGCACTGGTGGAAACAGGTTCACGCATGGATGAAGTGATCTATGAAGAATTTAAAGGGACAGGCAATATGGAGCTTCATTTGGACAGAAGCCTGGCAGAGCGCCGCATATTCCCGGCACTCGACATTCGCCGTTCTGGAACGCGGAAGGAAGAATTGTTGATTGGCAAAGAAGAACTTGATAAACTATGGAAAATCCGTAAAACATTCTCGGATACCCACGATTTTGCGGAACGTTTCCTGAAAAAATTAAACCAGACACAAACTAATGAAGACTTTTTCGCGCAATTGACAGCAGAAATGAAAGCTCATCGCGCATCAAAAAAGACGATTTAATTTCTTGCAATAGAGATTAAATCTTGTTAAGATAGTATCAATGAGTCAAAAGCAAAGCTATTGCATATACGGCCTAAAGAGCCGTGTAAGGCAATAGTAAAATAGATTAAACTCTGTTCCGGATGGTTCAGGGCGAGAGGAGAAAAACACATGAAAACAGGAATTCACCCAGAATACAAACAAGCTACAGTAACTTGCTCTTGCGGTAACTCTTTCACTACAGGATCTGTAAAAGAAGATATTAACGTAGAGCTTTGCTCGGAATGTCATCCATTCTACACTGGACGTCAAAAATTCGCAGCAGCTGATGGCCGCGTTGACCGTTTCAACAAAAAATACGGTCTTAAAGAAGAAAACCCGAACTCTGAAGAGTAAGAGTGAAAAAAAATACCTGCCTTGCGCGAAATCGCCGGGCAGGATTTTTTTTTGCTTTTTTATCGATGAATCCAAAAATAAGAGTTGAATTAAAGATATTAATCAGTCGATATTCCGAAAAACAGCGCCGCTAAACTTGTGTTTCTTTTTCTGCATCGCATCGCTGGCTTCGAGATATGAAATGGCGTTACTCACTTAGGAGCCTTCGCTATTTAGTTGCATATCTCTAGAAGACTATCCAGCGAAGGCGCGTCGCCGGACTGGCCGAAGCAATAAGACGAGTGCTCTTCTCGGCTTATTGCGGGAGGCTTGTCCTAAGCGCCGAAGCGATATATTTATACTGATTCTTTAGGTCGACTTATTTACATAATTAAAAGAAAATGCGGTAATGCATGCCGGAATTAGGTATTATTAATACTAACCAAGTGTTTGAAAGGGGTCCCTAAAATGTATGTAATGAAACAGACAGGCTGGGTCGAATTGATTTGCGGCAGTATGTTTTCCGGAAAATCGGAAGAACTGATCCGCCGTGTAAGACGCTCACAATTCGCTAAACAGAAAATCGCGGTATTTAAACCGAAACTCGACAATCGCTACAGTGAAGAAGCGGTCGTCTCCCATAACGGCACTACAGTCATTGCGCTGCCGATCTCACATTCCGAAGAAATGTGGGAATACATTACAGATGAATTCGATGTTATTGCGATTGATGAAGCGCAATTCTTTGACGACGGCATCATCGAGAACGTACAAAAACTTGCCAACCACGGATTCCGTGTGATTGTTGCCGGGTTGGACCAGGATTTCAGAGGGCTGCCTTTTGGTCCGATGCCGTCCTTACTGGCGATTGCCGAACAAGTGACCAAATTGCAGGCTGTCTGCACGGTTTGCGGTTCACCTGCCAGCCGTACACAGCGTTTAATCGACGGCAAACCGGCCGGGTCTGATGATCCAACCATACTGGTTGGCGCATCAGAAGCATACGAACCAAGATGCCGCCACCATCACGAAGTGCCGACAGGCGTTACCGTTTCAGAATGAAAAAGGTATCGTATATAATATAAATAAGTAGTACTTAGAATCTATAGTAACCGATATTCCGCAAAACAGCTCCGAAGACATTAGCCGACGCGTGCGAGGCTATGTCTTTGCGACGAAGCTAGCGTAGCGATGCAGGAGCACGATTATTTACCTCTGCACCCTGGGAGTCTTCGCTGTTTTGCTACGTATCTCTAGAGATTTTTCTAGCGCCGGCGCGGCTATGGACTGGCCGGAGCAATAAGACGAGTGTTCTTCTCGGCTTATTGTGGGAGGCTTGTCCTAAGCGTCGAAGCGGTATTTAAGTATTTTAATATTTTACTTATATAATAGAAGAAAACCAAAATAGTAAGAGGAAATTGAGGTGACGGCGATGTTTGATCGCTTGCAAGCTGTTGAAGATCGATACGACCGTTTGAATGAATTATTAAGTGACCCGGAAATTGTCAGCGACACCAATAAGCTTCGTGAATATTCGAAAGAGCAGTCAGACTTGCAGGAAACGGTGGAAGCATACCGTGAATACAAGGATTTGAAAGCACAATTGGCTGACGCCAAAGCGATGTTCGACGACAAGATGGATGCTGATATGCGGGAAATGGTCAAAGAAGAAGTGAACGAATTGGAAGAGAAAGTGGAAGCGATTGAAGAGCGTCTCCATATTTTATTGATACCAAAAGACCCGAACGACGATAAAAACGTTATCATGGAAGTTCGCGGAGCAGCCGGTGGAGACGAAGCCGCGCTGTTTGCCGGCGACCTTTACCGCATGTACAGCCGCTTTGCCGAGTCGAAAGGCTGGAAAGTGACCATAATGGATTCGTCTGCTACCGGACTTGGCGGTTTCAAGGAAATCGTGTTCATGATTTCGGGAAAAGGCGCATATTCCAAGATGAAATTCGAAAACGGTGCTCACCGAGTGCAGCGTGTTCCGGAAACGGAATCAGGCGGACGCATCCATACTTCGACGGCGACAGTAGCCTGTCTGCCGGAAGTGGAAGAAGTGGAAGTCGAAATCCATGACAACGATATTCGCGTGGATACCTATGCGTCTTCAGGTGCCGGCGGACAATCGGTCAACACGACGATGTCAGCGGTGCGTCTGACACACATTCCGACGAATACGGTCGTGACGTGTCAGGATGAAAAATCGCAGATCAAGAACAAAGCGAGTGCCATGAAGGTTTTGCGCGCGCGTGTCTATGATAAATTCCAGCAGGAAGCGCAGGCTGAATATGACGCTGTGCGTAAATCCGCTGTTGGAACCGGCGACCGTTCTGAACGGATCCGCACGTATAATTACCCGCAGAACCGTGTAACAGACCATCGGATCGGTTTGACAATCCAGAAACTGGACCAGATTCTTCAAGGTAAAATGGACGAATTGATCGATGCATTGATCGTTGAAGAGCAGTCTGCACGAATGGAAAGCTTGAACAATGCATAAACCGCATAAAATTTTTGAGGCCCTTAACCGGGCTTCTTCTTATTTATTGGATAATGGGCGGGAAGAAGCCGCAGCGGGCATATTGCTGCAGCATACGCTTGGGCTCAGCCGTGCCGGCCTGTTGGCTTCGCTGCGCGATGAAATGGATGATGGCAGCTTCGTAAAATTTTGGGATCTTATTGAACAGCATGCCAACGGGACGCCTGTGCAGCACCTGACAGGATATGAAATGTTCTATGGGCGAAAATTCCTCGTTAATTCTGATGTGCTTATTCCCCGTCCTGAAACGGAAGAACTGGTCGAAGAAGCCTTGGAACTGATTCAGAAGCACATTCCTGAACCTTCCCCGACGATTGCCGACATCGGCACCGGAAGCGGAATCATTGCCATTACAATGAAACAGGAAATGCCTTCTTCAAAAGTTACGGCTACTGATATTTCGCAAAAGGCGTTGGATACCGCCCAGAAGAATGCAGTTGAGCTTGGAGCGGATATCGAATTTATGCTGGGGGATCTGCTGGCTCCATTAGCAGGGCGGAAGTGGGACGTTATCTTGTCGAATCCGCCGTATATCGCCTACTCTGAAGCCGAAGCCATGTCCGAGAGTGTGAAGGATTTCGAGCCGCACTCGGCTTTATTCGCGGAGCAGGAAGGTCTGGCACTCTATCAGCATATGATGGAAGACTTGCCTGACCGGCTGAATAAACCCGGGATTATCGGTCTCGAAATCGGACATTTCCAGGGAGAAGCTGTGGAAAACATGCTGAAAAAGGCTTTTCCACAGGCGAAAATCTATTGTAAAAAAGATATCAACAAAAATGACCGGATGGTTTTCTGTATTAATACCTGACTTGTGCACAAATTGGGTATAATAATGATATAGTTATACACAGTTTGTGGACTAAGTAGCAGAAACCTGAGGGAATGGGAGTTGCTGAAATGAGTACAGAAGTAATTCTTGTGGATAAACATGTGAATAAAGAAACGAATTATGCACAAGCTGTGGATATCATCCGTCAGGGCGGGATTGTGGCGTTTCCGACCGAGACAGTTTACGGGCTTGGAGCAGATGCTACCAACGCGGAAGCGGTCAGCAAAATATTCGAGGCCAAAGGGCGTCCGGCTGACAATCCATTGATAGTGCATGTCGATTCGAAAGAGACGGCCGTTACTTATGTGGATGAAGTTTCAGAAAAGGCTTTGAAGTTGATGGATGCGTTTTGGCCAGGCGCTCTGACCCTCATCATGAAATCGAAGCCGCATATTTTCGCGCGGAATGTGACCGCTGATCTTGAAACAGTCGGAATCCGTGTGCCGAACCATCCGGTGGCATTGAATCTATTGAAGCGGCTGCAATTGCCGGTCGCAGCGCCGAGTGCAAATACCAGCGGCAAGCCGAGCCCGACGCTTGCTGAACATGTTTATCACGATATGGAAAATAAAATACCGTTGATTCTGGACGGGGGCCCGACAAAAATAGGCATTGAATCGACAGTGCTGGACATGACCAGCGAACCTCCAGTGATTCTCCGGCCTGGAAATGTAACGAAAGCACAGATTGAAAGCGTCATCGGAACCATCAGGTTATCAGCTGAACTTCATGGCAACGCACCAAAATCGCCGGGTATGAAGTACGCGCACTATGCGCCGGATGCACCTGTTTATCTGATTGAAGATGACAGCAAATTAATCCATAAAGCGATTGAACACGTGCAGGGCAAAGGGAAGAAAATTGCTGTTCTCAGCAGCACCGAATACCCGGAAGCCGATTTTCATTTTCCGTTGAGTCCCGAGACTTTGTACAGCAGTTTGCGCAAATGTGATATGACCGACGCGGATCTGATATTGGCCGGCGTGCCGGCTGAGCGGAATGACAGTGATTTCATGATGAACCGCCTGGAAAAAGCGGCAGATCATAAATGGTTCAGTTGAAAATTCTCGAAAGCAGGTGACATGATGAAAATTGTATTTGTTTGCACAGGAAATACTTGCAGGAGCCCGATGGCTGAAGCGATTTTGGAATCCAAAAGAATCGCCGGCATTGAAGTCCGTTCCGCAGGGGTTTTTGCCGGCAGTTCACCGATTTCACAAAATGCCGGAGCTGTTCTTGCGGAGCAGGGAATTGAATTCGATCATACGTCACGGCCGCTTTCTCCGGAAGATTTGGAATGGGCCGATGTCATTTTGACCATGACCCTTTCCCATAAGCAATTGATCCATCAGCAGCATCCGTATATGTCCGGGAAATTATATACATTGAAAGAATATGTGACCGGCTCGGCTGATGATGTAAGTGACCCATACGGCGGCTCAGTCTCAGTGTATCAACAGACTTTCGACGAATTGCGTGAACTGATCGGCAGGCTGGAAACTAAACTTTTGCAGGAAAAATAAAAATTTTGCCACCCGTCATTTTGGGTGGTTTTTATTATGCGCTGATTTTCCCAACCTCAAAAAAGCCATAACACTAACCGTTTATATGTTTTTTCGCATAAAGGTGTTAAAATGGAACCAAAGTGTAAAAGTAAATGATTGCTTTTAGCGCTAACAGAATAGAAAAGAGGGTTATACATGAAAATCGCTATTTCTTCTGATCACGGCGGCAACAATCTTCGCAAGGAAATGGTCAATCTCTTAAACGAGATGGGCATTGAATATAAGGACTTCGGCCCGCACACCGATGACTCTGTCGATTACCCCGATTACGCGACTCCGGTTGCGGAAGCTGTAGTAAACGGTGAAGCGGATCGCGGTATCCTGATCTGCGGAACCGGGATCGGCATGTCGATCGCAGCAAATAAAGTAAAAGGGATCCGCTGCGCTCTAGTGCATGATGTTTTCAGCGCCAAAGCGACTAGAGGACATAACGATTCCAATATCCTTGCAATGGGTGAACGTGTTGTCGGAGCAGGACTTGCGCGTGAAATCGCGAAAACTTGGCTGACAGAGGAATTTGAAGGCGGACGCCACGAAAAACGGATACAAAAAATCACAGACTTAGAAAAATAAGGAGTGGTCAGCATGCAAAGTTTATGGCAATTGCAGCTAGAAGAAACGTTGGGTGAACTGGAACAGGCAATTGATTTCAGGAAAGGCCAGGTTTTTGTGGTCGGCTGTTCAACTTCCGAAGTGCTCGGACAGCATATCGGCACTGGAGGCGGGTTGGATATTGCGGAAAGCTTGTATGAACCATTACAGAAATTCGCGGAACGCCATAAAATTTTTCTGGCGTTCCAGGGTTGTGAACATATTAACCGTGCTTTGACGATTGAACGGCATGCCGCTGAGAAATACGGCTGGGAGCCGGTATCCGTCATTCCGGTAGCCAAAGCCGGCGGGTCGATGAGTGCTTATGCTTACAGTGCTATGAACGATCCGGTCGTAGTCGAGGAAATCAAAGCGCACGCCGGAATCGACATCGGCCAGACAATGATCGGCATGCATTTAAAAAGAGTAGCCGTTCCGGTGCGTACATCTGTTAAACTAATAGGAGATGCGATTGTTTCTGCAGCCACCACACGCCCGAAACTGATCGGCGGTGAACGCGCCAGCTACAGTCGTGAGTTTGTTCAATTACAGGAGGGAAATCAGGATGGATTTGATTAAAGCGCAAGACCAGGCAGTATATGAAGCAATGAATGCGGAAAAAGAACGCCAGGAAGCGAATATCGAACTGATTGCATCAGAAAACTTTGTGTCGCAGGCCGTCATGGATGCGCAAGGCTCTGTATTGACTAATAAATACGCGGAAGGCTATCCGGGCAAACGTTATTACGGGGGCTGTGAATTCGTTGACGTGGTGGAAAACATCGCGAGAGACCGCCTGAAAGAAATTTTCGGTGCGGACCACGCCAATGTACAGCCGCATTCCGGTTCACAGGCAAATATGGCTGTTTATACTGCGGTTCTTGAAAAAGGCGATACGATTCTTGGAATGAACTTGAACCACGGCGGTCATTTGACGCATGGCAGTAAAGTGAATTTCAGCGGTATGCAGTATGAATTCAAGGAATACGGCGTAGATGAAGAAACGCAATTGATCGATTACGATAAAGTGCGTGAAGCTGCACTGGAGCACAAACCGAAAATGATCGTAGCAGGAGCAAGTGCATATTCCCGAAAACTTGATTTTGAGAAATTCCGTGAAATCGCTGATGAAGTCGGCGCTTATTTGATGGTGGATATGGCTCACATTGCCGGGCTTGTGGCAACAGGAGCTCATCCGAACCCGGTTCCCCACGCGCATTTCGTGACATCGACAACACATAAAACCCTTCGCGGCCCACGCGGCGGTTTGATTCTTTGCAAAGAGGAATTCGCGAAGAAAATCGACAAAACGATTTTCCCGGGAATCCAGGGCGGTCCGCTTATGCACGTTATCGCATCTAAAGCGGTAGCGTTCGGTGAAGCACAGCAGCCTGAGTACAAAGAATACATCGACCAAGTGGTGAAAAACGCGAACGCACTTGCTGAAGGCCTGATGGCTGAAGGCGTGGATATCGTTTCAAAAGGCACGGACAACCATTTGATGCTGATTGACCTGCGTTCATTGAACCTCACAGGAAAAGTAGCCGAAAAAGTTTTGGATGAAGTCGGCATCACAACAAATAAAAACACGATTCCATTTGATCCGGAAAGTCCATTTGTGACCTCAGGAATCCGTCTTGGAACGCCTGCTGTTACGTCCCGCGGCTTTAAAGAAACGGAAATGAAGGAGATCGCATCCATTATCGCGATGCTTCTAAAAAACCCTGAAGATGAAACAACGAAGAAAGAAGCGGCTGAACGCACAGCTAAATTAACAGCCAGCTTCCCGCTCTATAAATAAGGGAATGCAGCTGCTGTCTCGCAAGGGCAGTCAGCTGCATTTTTCTCCCCATAGATAACGAAAGAAGGGGTACCGGATGCAAAACAGTAAAATAGAAAAAGAAAAATACATAATTGTGGATTGGCTCAGCCGTCTCGGTGTCGAATTCCAGACAGGTTTTGTCGTCATCAATTCCCAACTTGATGAGCAGCCGATCCTTTATGCCAATCAGGCGTTCTACGACATGACGGGATATTCCGAAAACGACGTCCTGGGTAAAAACGGCCGGTTTTTGCATGGGGAAAAAACAGACAAGATAATCAGCGATAAAATCCGGAAATGCACCTTATCCGATAAGGCGGACACATTCGAAATCGTTAACTACCATAAGAATAAGAACCCCTTCTGGAATGAAATCACAGTTCAGCCGATCAGCGTTGACGGTGGGAGACATCGGTATACACTGATGCTGATGAAGAACATCAATGACCGGAAAAGGGAAGAAGCATTGATCCAGCTGCAGCAGGAAGCGTATACCGGCATCGAAAAAGGCTATATGCTCGGTTCGCTGCTTGAAAATGTCTGCCGGATCATTGAATCGTTCTTCAAGGATGGCACGACATGCACCATCCTGTTCATTGATGAAAACAATAAATTCAGGGATGTCGCAGGCAAATCAATGCCGAAGGATTTCCGTGAATTTATTGATGGAAAAGACGCGACTCCACAATCGGGCTCATGCGGGGCAGCTTATCACCGGGGCGAGTCGGTCATAGTGGAAGATATGCAAGTAGATGAGTTATGGAAAGAATACCGATACATGGCTGAACAATATGGTTTCAAATCCACCTGGTCAGTGCCTTTTCTTGATAAAGACGGCAATGTGATAGGTACATTAGGCATTTATTTCCCGTCGACGACTATACCGGATGAAAAAGACTATCTGTTTCTGGAAAGAATCGCACCGACGATTTCCCTGACAGTCAAGTATTCGAGACAGCAGGAAGAAATGCTGAAACTTGCTTATACGGATCGGACGACGGGACTGCGCAACCGCAACTATTTCATGATTGAATTGGCTTCTTTGCTTGAAGAAAACAAAGAAGGGCTCGTTGCGTTTTTATCAGTGGACGAATACGTCAAAGTCGTTGACCAATATGGCCACCGTGCTGGTGATCAATTGATCCAGGAAATCGGCAAGCGTTTCGGCATGGCAACTTCTTCGAAAGAAGCGCTGATTGCGCGTTTTTCCGATTCGACGCTGGCACTTGTCAGCCTCATGCCGCTGGATCAGATCCCGGATTATCTTGAAGAGCTGGGCAAATTATTGGCTGAGCCGATTACAGTGCGTGATATAGAATTGTTCTTATCCCTTAAAACGGGCGTCTCCATCATAACGGCCATGCAGCAGGATGTGGAGGAACTCATCCGCTATGCAGACAGCGCATTATCGAAAGCGAAACTTCGGGCGGGTGAATCCATCTGTTATTACGAGAACGAACATGATGAGTACATGATGCGAAATCTCCGGATAGCCAATGAACTGACGGCAGCGCTGCGCCGTGAAGAAATAAAAGTCCATCTTCAGCCGAAAGTGGATATGCGTACAGGCAAAATTCTGAGCTTCGAAGCGCTGGCACGCTGGAATTCGCCGGAACTTGGCAATATTGCTCCGGATGTTTTCATACCGGCAGCTGAAAAGAATGGCAAAATCCGCATTCTTGAACAGAATGTCTTGAAGCAGGTAATGGAATGGCTGAAAAATCGCCAGGAGCATAACCTTAACCTCCAGCAAGTGGCGGTTAATATTTCGGCGGATCATTTTTTCCATCATTCGTTTGTTCCGAATCTCGTGGACATGACAGCGGATTACAATATTGACCGGCGTTTGATCCAACTTGAAATTACAGAACGGATCGGCTTTGTCGACATCGAAGCCGCCAGAAAAATCTTCAAGCAATTGACGATATATGGCTTTAGCAGTTCGGTGGATGATTTCGGTACCGGCTACTCTTCTTTGAGCTATTTGCAGAAGCTGCCGGTCAGCGAAATCAAAATCGATCGGTCCTTCATTTCCAAAATGCACGAAACGGATACACTTGCGATTGTCCGGACCATCATTCAATTGGCGGAAAACCTGGACATGACCGCTGTTGCGGAAGGCGTGGAAACAGAAGAGCAGAAACACCTGCTGCTGGATCTGGGATGCCATGTTGCCCAAGGATATTATTTCTATCGCCCGATGCCACTCGAAGATGCAAACCTATTGTAGACCGGAGCATATGCTCCGGTTTTTTTAGTGGAATGGATTCAAGGGCTTACACTAAAGTTGTATGGCAATTAAAATTTCAGAAAAATTACAATGCTCGGCAGAGAGTTCAGAGCACTTCAATTTCTGTTATACTATTGAAGATAATGTGGAAAAAGGAGAGATACGCCGTGGGAAAAGTATATGTTTTTGATCACCCGCTGATTCAGCATAAACTGACGTACATCCGCGATAAATCGACTGGGACGAAAGAGTTCCGCGAATTGGTGGATGAAATAGCAACATTAATGGCTTTTGAAATAACCCGTGACCTTCCGCTGCAGGAAATTGAAGTGGAAACGCCGGTGCAGATTGCAAAAGCAAATGTATTGGCAGGGAAAAAAATGGCGATCGTGCCGATTCTGCGCGCAGGCATCGGGATGGTCGATGGGATTTTGAAACTGATCCCAGCGGCGAAAGTCGGACACATCGGTCTATATCGTGACCCTGAAACGCTGCAGCCGGTCGAGTACTATTTTAAAATGCCTTCGGATATTAAAGAACGCGAAATCATTGTAGTCGATCCGATGCTCGCAACTGGCGGCTCAGCAATCGAAGCTGTCAATTCACTGAAAAAACGCGGAGCGGTAAAAATCCGTTTCATGTGCATCATTGCAGCACCGGAAGGCGTGGAAGCTTTACAAAATGCACATCCGGACGTAGACATCTACATCGCGGCACTTGATGAAAAATTGGACGACCACGGCTATATCGTTCCAGGTCTTGGAGACGCTGGAGACCGTTTATTTGGAACAAAATAATATAGAAAAGCGGAAACGGCCGCTCAGCTCCGACAAGCGTAAGACGATTTGGCGAAGCGGCGTCTTTCCAGCCGCACAGCCAAAGTGGCTTACGACTCGAGGAGTTGGCCGTTGGAGTCTGGACAATAGAAAAGCGGAAACGGCCGCTCAGCTGGGCAACTGGAGTCTAAAGAATAAAGAAAAGCGAGGCTGATCCTTTTGACAAAGAAGTGGAAAGTGATGACGATCTTCGGTACACGTCCGGAAGCCATCAAAATGGCGCCGCTTGTACTGGAGCTTCAAAAACATCCGGAAACCATCGAGCCCCTGGTGACTGTTACAGCACAGCACCGTGAAATGCTCGACCAGGTTCTTGAAACATTCAAAATCACACCGGATTTCGACTTGAATATCATGAAGGACCGCCAGACGCTCGGCGAAGTAACGACGCGGGCACTGGAAGGTCTCGATAAAGTGATGAAAGAAGCGAAGCCTGATATCGTGCTGGTGCACGGCGATACGACAACAACTTTTGTTGCCAGCCTAGCCGCATTCTACAACCAGATAGCTGTGGGCCATGTAGAAGCAGGGCTGCGTACGCACAATAAATTCTCTCCTTATCCGGAAGAGATGAACCGCCAGTTGACCGGCGTCATTGCCGATCTTCATTTTGCGCCGACTGAAAAATCAGCACAGAACCTGTTGGCAGAAAACAAAAAAGAGGAAGCTGTCTACATTACGGGCAACACAGCGATTGATGCCTTACAAACGACTGTGACCGAAACTTATTCACATCCGATCCTTGAGAAAATCGGCGATGACCGCATGATTCTATTGACGGCACACCGTCGTGAAAATCTGGGCCAGCCGATGCGCAATATGTTCCGCGCGATTAAACGCCTGATCGAAGAGCACGACGACATCCAGGTTGTTTACCCGGTTCACATGAATCCGGCCGTAAGGGAAGTGGCGGATGAAGTGCTTGGCCGCGACCCGCGCATCCATTTGATCGAACCGCTTGAAGTCTTGGATTTCCACAACTTCGCTGCGCGTTCCTTCATTATATTGACGGATTCAGGCGGTATTCAGGAAGAAGCGCCGTCGCTTGGCAAACCGGTGCTCGTGCTGCGTGATACGACTGAACGTCCGGAAGGCATCGATGCTGGCACACTGAAGCTTGCCGGTACGGATGAAGAGACGATTTATGGGCTGGCGAAAGAATTATTGACAGATGAAGCGGCGTATAAAGCGATGTCGCATGCATCAAATCCTTACGGGGACGGCAAGGCATCGGTGCGGATTGTCGAAGCGCTTCATCAGTATTTCAACGCCAAATAAATAATTTGTGAATTTTTGTCCACAATATGTCGGGGCAATTTTGCTTGTGAAGTTTTTCACTTCTATCAATTGACATGATTTTACCCCTATTGTATGCTTACAAAGGGTATGCATGAGAAGGTTTTTTTACATAATTTTTTATGGTAAAAGCCTGATGCGACTGCTCTTTTATAGGGGTAAAATGTCAAATCAACGAATTTCGAGGGGTTTATCATGCACCCGAAAAAAAGTCCCTTACAAGCGATGGCTCTATACAGCGCCATCCTCTCACAACTTGTCGGGTCCGTACTCATCGGTGCGTTCACAGGTATGTGGATCGATGATCAGTTCGGAACCGCCCCGCTATTTCTGGTCATCTGCCTTTTCGCAGGCATTTCAGCAGGCGTCTGGGCAATGCTTCAGACCGTCCGAAAATTCGAATCAGGAGACAAGTAAAAAAATGGATGGACTCAGGGAGATTTTCACAAGACTTAAAAGGATAATCATCTTTATCCTCGCAATATGTGTACTCGGTTGGGGATTCACCCCGTACCAGGACATCTTTGCGGGTCTGATCATCGGAACTTTGTTCGGCATTTATAATATGTGGATACTGGTTCGCCGGATGGACAAATTTGACCGGGCGGTGGCTGAAGGCTCGAAAGTTCGTTCCCTAGGAACGGCATTACGGTTTGCATCAGGTGTTGCAGCTGTTGCGATAGCGATATTGTTCGCAGAGCACATTCACTTGGTCAGTACGGTAATTGGATTGATGATTCCTTACATTCTGCTTTTGGCGGAACGGATCATCCATCACGTGAAACACCATTAAGAATGTGGAAAGAGAGGTGAAACAATCGTGGATCATGGAGCTCCAATGTGGCAAGATCCGCTGTTCGGTATTTGGTTTAACTTATCCAACGTTATGATGCTGCTCGTAGCCGCTCTTATCGTGTTCCTCATCGCATTCTTTGCAACGCGGAACTTAAAGCTGAAACCGACCGGGATGCAAAACTTCATGGAATGGATCATGGATTTCGTGAAGGGTATCATAAAGAGCAATATGGACTGGAGAGACGGTGGACGATTCCATGTACTTGGAATTACGCTGCTCATGTTCATTTTTGTTTCGAACATGCTGGGATTGCCATTCTCAATCATTGTCAACGGAGATCTCTGGTGGAAATCACCTACAGCTGATCCGACTGTCACAATGACACTCGCAGCAACAATCATTATCTTGAGCCATTACTATGGCATCAAGCAAAAAGGTTTGAAGAATTACGGAGCGGATTATTTGAAGCCGATGCCATTCCTCTTCCCGTTGAAAATCATCGAGGAATTTGCGAATACGCTTACACTTGGTCTTCGTCTTTACGGTAACATCTTTGCCGGAGAAATCCTTTTAGGATTGCTTGCAGGTTTAGGTGGAGCGGGTATCTTCGGATTTGCCGCAGCCGCGCTTCCAATGATGGCTTGGCAAGGATTCTCGATCTTTATCGGGGCTATCCAGGCATTCATTTTCGTTATGTTGACAATGGTTTATATTTCGCATAAAGTTGCCGACGACCATTGAGATAAAATCGCCTTAATCGGCGGCAAAAAACAAAAAAACAATTATCCTGAGGAGGACATTTTAAAATGGGTTTATTAGCAGCAGCAATTGCAGTAGGTTTAGCAGCACTAGGTGCAGGTATTGGTAACGGTCTTATCGTTTCAAAAACAGTTGAAGGTATCGCTCGCCAGCCAGAAGCTCGTGGCGTTCTTCAAACAACAATGTTCATCGGTGTTGCTTTGGTAGAGGCACTTCCTATCATCGCGGTAGTTATCGCGTTCATCGTAATGAACCGTTAATCAACGAAAAGCGACGGCGCCCATTTAGCTCTGAAAGGCATAAGACAGGACAACGAAGTGGCCTTGGCCGCGCAGTTGGGCTGGCTTATGACCCGAAGAGCTGGGCCGCTGGAGTCTAGACAAAAAGTCTAAACACAAAAAGCTAAATGGCGAGAATGCTTCGGCATGTTTTTCGCCATTTACGCTTGTTATGAATCATTTTACAACCGAAAAATCATCTTGCAGCAATTAAAGATCTTACTATAGAAGAAACGTACTTTTAGGCTCTTGAAGGGAGTGAAACAATCGTGTTTTTTGATCACCTCGTACTCGGTGCTACCGTGAAGTTTTTGAATATTGGAGATATCGCAGCAACGTTGATCGTGTTTATCGCATTGATGCTGCTACTGAAAAAATTCGCATGGGGACCTTTGATGGGCGTAATGCAGGAACGTGAAGACTTGATCGCAAGTGAGATCGAAACTGCTGAAAACAGCCGTCTGGAATCCAAAAAAATGCTTGAAGAACAGCGCAACCTTCTGAAAGATGCGCGCACACAAGCACAGGAAATCGTAGAGAACGCCAAAAAGCAAGGCGAAGTTTCGCGTGAGGAAATCATCACGACGGCACGCGCTGAAGCTGGACGCATGAAAGATGCGGCAGTTCTTGAGATTGCCAACGAAAGAGACAAAGCGATTTCGGCAGTTCGTGAAGAAGTTGTGGCATTGTCATTGCTTGCAGCTACGAAAGTGCTTGAAAAAGAAATCTCTGAGGAAGACAACCGCCAGTTGATTAACGAAACGATTGCGAAGGCAGGCGAAGTGCAATGAGTCAGGCTGCAGAACGCTATGCATTAGCATTGTTCCAAACGGCACAGAAACATCAGGTTACTGCTGAAGTTGAACAGGATCTGCGCGAAGTGAAAAAAGTCTTTGCTATGACTCCGGAACTTTATCAACTGATGGTTTCACCGAAATTATCATCTGAAAAAAGAATCAACCTCATCAACGAATTGTTCAAGCAAGGAAATCAATACGTGATCAACACGATCCAATTGATCGCTGAGCGCGGACGTTTAAATGAAGTAGGGGAATTGGTCGATGCTTACATCACCCTTTCCAACGATGCACAAGGAATCCAGGATGCAAAAGTTTACTCTACACGTCCATTGACTGAAGAGGAACGCACTTCGATTTCAACTGTATTTGCACAAAAAGTAGGTAAACAGGCATTGCGAATTGAAAACATTGTCGATCCTTCGTTAATCGGCGGATTGCGTCTTCAAATCGGAAACCGCATCTATGACAGCAGCATCAGCACGAAATTGACTCGCTTGCAGCGTCAATTGATCGGTTAATTAATGAAATTATGAGAGGGTGACATACATGAGCATCAAAGCTGAAGAAATCAGCGGTCTGATTAAAGCGCAGATTGAAAATTACCAATCAGAGATGAAAGTTGACGACGTCGGTACAGTAATCACAGTTGGTGATGGTATCGCTCGCGCTCATGGCCTCGACAACGTCATGGCTGGAGAACTTGTTGAGTTCTCTACTGGTGTATTGGGTATGGCACAAAACTTGGAAGCCAATAATGTTGGTATCATCATCCTTGGGCCATTCGCAGACATCAAAGAAGGCGATGAAGTGCGTCGTACGGGCCGCATTATGGAAGTACCGGTAGGAGAAGAACTTATCGGACGTGTAGTAAATCCGCTTGGACAGCCAGTTGACGGCCTAGGCCCGATCAACACAACGAAATCCCGTCCAATCGAAAGCCCTGCACAAGGGGTTATGGCACGTAAATCTGTTCATGAACCACTTCAAACAGGTATCAAAGCGATTGACGCATTAGTGCCGATCGGCCGCGGACAGCGCGAATTGATCATCGGTGACCGCCAGACTGGTAAAACATCTGTAGCGATCGATACAATTTTGAACCAGGCTGACCAGGACATGATCTGTATCTATGTAGCTATCGGACAAAAAGAATCAACTGTACGTAACGTAGTTGAAACTTTCCGTAAAAACGGCGCTTTGGACTACACTATCGTCGTGACGGCATCTGCATCACAGCCGGCACCATTATTGTACCTTGCTCCTTACGCAGGTATCACTATGGCTGAAGAATTCATGTTTGACGGCAAACACGTTCTTATCGTCTATGATGATTTGACAAAACAAGCATCAGCTTATCGCGAACTTTCACTATTGCTTCGTCGTCCTCCAGGCCGTGAAGCTTACCCGGGTGACGTATTCTACTTGCACTCACGCCTTCTTGAGCGTGCAGCGAAGTTGAACGAAACTCTTGGTGCAGGTTCAATCACAGCATTGCCGTTCGTTGAAACGCAAGCTGGCGATATCTCTGCTTATATCCCAACAAACGTAATCTCAATCACTGACGGACAAATCTTCCTTCAGTCTGATCTATTCTTCTCGGGTGTACGCCCAGCGATCAACGCTGGTCTTTCTGTATCACGTGTTGGTGGTTCAGCGCAGATTAAAGCGATGAAGAAAGTTGCGGGTACGCTGCGTCTTGACTTGGCGGCATACCGTGAACTTGAATCATTCTCTCAATTCGGTTCTGACCTTGATGCTGCTACAGCTGCTAAACTTGAGCGCGGAAAACGGACTGTTGAAGTTCTGAAACAGGATTTGAACAACCCGATCAAAGTTGAGAAACAAGTTGTTATCTTCTATGCATTGACAAAAGGCTTCCTTGACGATATCGCAATCAAAGATATCTCCCGTTTTGAAGCTGAGTTGACTAGCTGGTTGGATACAAACCACACTGAAGTTTTGGAAACTATCCGCACTACGAAAGGTTTGCCTTCTGACGAAGCATTTGGCGCGGCAATCAACGACTTTAAACGCACATTCGCAAAATCAGAGTAAGCATTTCAGCAGGATCAGAAAAAAAAATAATAAGGTGGTGAAATACCAGTGGCATCTTTACGCGACATAAAAAACCGAATTACGTCAACGAAGAAAACAAGCCAGATTACACGAGCGATGCAAATGGTTTCCGCTTCAAAATTGAACCGTGCTGAGATGAATGCAAAAGCGTTCGTCCCTTACATGGCGAAAATTCAGGACGTCGTAGCTTCTATAGCTGCCGGATCGAATGACGCAAGCCATCCGATGATGACATCACGCCCTGTGAAGAAAACCGCATACCTTGTAATCACATCTGACCGTGGGTTGGTTGGCGGATATAACAGTAACATTCTGCGTACTGTAAGCAATAAAATCCGTGAACGCCATACGTCGAATGATGAATTTGTTATCCTCAGCATTGGCCGTAAAGGTCGGGATTTCTTTGCGAAGCAGGGAATGACAATCCTGGAAAGCGCAATCGCGCTTCCGGATCATCCTTCTTTCGCTGATATCAAAGAAATTACGCGCAAAGCTGTTGGTATGTTCTCAGAAGGTGCATATGACGAAGTTTATATGTACTATAATCACTTTGTCTCAGCTATTCAACAGGAAGTCACTGAAACGAAGGTTCTGCCTTTGACGGATATCAAGCCGACTGGAGCGACTTCTTCTTATGAATTCGATCCATCTGCTGAAGCGATCCTGGAAGTCCTTCTTCCACAATACGCAGAAAGCCTGATTTTTGGTGCCGTTCTTGACGGCAAAGCAAGTGAACATGCGGCTTCAATGACAGCGATGAAGAGCGCGACCGACAATGCGTCCGAATTGATCGACGGATTGACACTTTCATATAACCGTGCCCGCCAGGCAGCGATCACTCAGGAAATCACTGAAATCGTTGGTGGGGCAGCGGCTTTAGAATAAAACATTTTATATTTCGCTTCGGCACTGAGAGAAATCTCAAAGATATGGAGCAAAACAGCGAAGACTCCCAGGCGACCAAGTGAAGTGCTGAGATCCACTCGGGCGAAGTGTAACGAGCACGAGTTAGCTCAGCGCAAGCAGCCAGGAAAGCGAAGCTGTTTTGCGGAATATCGAAATATAAATATATTAATTTAAATAAAGATATAGTTTCAATAAAAGTAAGACAGGAGGGAATAGCATGAACACAGGACACGTTCTTCAAGTTATGGGTCCGGTTGTAGACATCAAGTTTGCCGATGGCCATCTTCCAGAAATCTACAACGCCCTAACTGTAAAAATTGATCGTCCCGGTCAGGCAGTAGTTACTTTGACTTTAGAAGTAGCTTTGCACCTTGGCGACGACACTGTTCGTACGATTGCGATGGAATCCACTGATGGATTGCAGCGTGGATCGGTTGTAACCGATTTGGGCAGCGCTATTACTGTTCCAGTTGGAGAAGTAACACTAGGCCGCGTATTTAACGTACTTGGTGAAGTAATCGACTTAGGTGAAGAAATCCCGGCAACAGAACGCCGCGACCCGATTCACCGTTCAGCACCTACATTTGAGCATCTTTCCACAGAAGTTCAAATTCTTGAAACAGGTATCAAAGTAGTTGACTTGCTTGCCCCTTACATCAAAGGTGGTAAAATCGGTCTCTTCGGTGGTGCCGGTGTAGGTAAAACAGTTCTTATCCAGGAATTGATCAACAACATCGCTCAAGAGCACGGCGGTCTTTCTGTATTCGCCGGTGTTGGTGAGCGTACACGTGAAGGAAATGACTTATTCCACGAGATGAGCGATTCCGGCGTTATCAAGAAAACTGCAATGGTCTTCGGCCAAATGAACGAGCCGCCTGGCGCACGTATGCGTGTAGCTTTGTCTGGTTTGACAATGGCTGAATATTTCCGTGACGAACAAGGCGCGGACGTACTATTGTTCATCGATAATATTTTCCGCTTCACTCAAGCAGGTTCTGAGGTATCAGCGTTACTTGGCCGTATGCCATCTGCCGTTGGTTACCAGCCGACACTTGCTACTGAAATGGGTCAATTGCAGGAACGTATTACGACTACAAGCACTGGTTCTGTAACATCAATTCAAGCGATCTATGTACCAGCCGATGACTATACGGATCCGGCTCCTGCTACAACATTCGCCCACTTGGATGCTACAACTAACCTTGAGCGTAAACTTTCTGAAATGGGTATCTACCCAGCGGTGGATCCACTTGCTTCGACTTCACGCGCATTGTCGCCTGAAATCGTTGGAGAAGAACATTATGCAGTTTCCCGCCAAGTCCAGGAAACGCTTCAGCGTTACCGTGAACTACAGGATATCATTGCAATCCTTGGTATGGATGAGTTGAGCGATGAAGACAAGTTAACGGTTAACCGTGCTCGTCGCGTTCAAAACTTCCTATCTCAAAACTTCCACGTGGCTGAGCAGTTTACAGGCCAAAAAGGTTCTTATGTACCGGTTCAAGAAACAATCAAAGGATTCCAGGAAATCCTTGCCGGTAAATACGATCACTTGCCTGAAGATGCTTTCCGTTTGGTAGGTCGCATTGAAGATGTAATCGCCAAAGCTAAAGGCATGGGCGTAGAAGTCTAAATCAGGGACCAGGAGGGGAAAAAATGAAGACCATTACAGTCAATATTGTCACTCCCGACGGCCCGGTATACGATTCAGAAGTCTCCATGGTAATTGCGGTTACAGCTTCCGGTGAAATGGGCGTCCTGCCCGGTCACATCCCGACAGTAGCACCTCTTGGAATCGGCGCTGTCCGATTGAAGAAAGAAAACTCGACGGAATTGGTTGCTGTAAGCGGCGGATTCCTTGAAATTCGTCCTGAAAAAGTAACGATTCTTGCCCAGTCAGCAGAACGTGCGACTGATATCGATGTTGCTCGCGCACAAGAATCAGCTAAACGTGCAGAAGCGTTGCTACAGGCGAAAAAAGATGAAGTCGACTTCAAACGGGCTGAGCTTGCTTTGAAGCGTGCGATGAATCGTATCAACGTTTATGAGGGTAATGTATAGTATAGAAAAGCGGAAACGGCCGCACAGCTCCGACAGGCTTAAGATGAATTTCCGAAGCGGCGTCTTTTGCCGCACAGGAAGGGCAGCTTAAGTCCGAGGAGTTGGCCGTTGGAGTCTAGACACAGAAAAGCGACAGACAATGTAGAAAGCGGACAAAAGTTATCCTAACTTTTGCCCGCTTTTTCTATAATTTCTAAATACTATTCAATCGGAGAGGAAGAGCCATATGGAACAAATGATTGGCCAGCAGGCAATTATCTCTATCTTTAGCCACATCTTTTTTACTGGCGTAGCTTTTTACGCATTGCGCGCTATGACATTTGAAAATTGGATCCGAAAAAATCATGTGCTGCAGGCGCAAATACTTTATATTTTCCTGAGCATTGCTTTAGGTACAATGGTTTCAACGTTCTTTTTGAACATATCCGCATGGTCCAGACAGCTGCCTTATCTCTTTTAGGACTTGAGAAATTGTCGTGTTTCCACCTGGTGGGAACAGGCCAATTTACCAAACCTTAGCTATTTCCCGGGAAATAATTTCAAAAACCATGTTTATTTTCCTATATACGGGGAAAATATTCACTGTAATCAAATTGTAATATAAAGTGTTAATCGACGGACAAAAATCAAAAGGTTGTTACGAATCTTATAAACAAGCAGATAATATTTAACAAAAATAATCTGCCAGATACTTGTTATTTTAATAAAATACGGGTATCATAGTAAAGGTTTTGTTTCTAAATAATGACATTGGACTTTTAAGCGTTTTATATACATTTTTACAAATTTTATTACAGATTATTTTACACATGGAGGGCGTTTCAGTGGAACAGATCATTGTAAGAGGCGGTAACAAATTAAACGGTAAAGTAAGAGTGGAAGGGGCTAAGAATGCAGTTCTTCCAGTCCTGGCCGGAGCATTGCTCGCTGGTACAGGCAAAAGCATCATCAAGGAAGTTCCGCACTTGGCGGATGTCTACACGATTCAGGAAGTTTTGAAAAGCTTGAACGTAGGCATTGAATACTTCCCGGAAAAGAATGAAATGCATATTGATTCATCTTCAACTTTATCAAGTGAAGCTCAATTCGAGTATGTTAGAAAAATGAGAGCTTCGATTTTGGTTATGGGACCGCTTCTTGCACGCAATGGTTTTGCTCGTGTGGCGCTTCCAGGTGGTTGTGCAATCGGATCACGTCCGATCGAACTTCATTTAAAAGGCTTTGAAGCGATGGGCGCCAAGATTACATTCGGCAACGGCTTTGTAGAAGCTGACGTGAATGGCAGATTGCGCGGAGCTAAAATATACTTGGATTTCCCAAGCGTAGGGGCTACTGAAAACATCATGACGGCAGCAGCGTTGGCAGATGGGGTTACAATCATCGAAAACGCGGCGAAAGAGCCTGAAATTGTTGACTTGGCTACTTACATCAACGAAATGGGAGGGAAAGTGATTGGTGCAGGTACGGATACGATCCGTATCGAAGGCGTTGAAGAATTGAACGGCGCTGAGCATTATATCATTCCTGACCGCGTTGAAGCTGGTACATTCATGGTGGCAGCAGCGATCACTGAAGGTGACGTAACGATTGAAAACGCAGTACCTGAGCATATGGCAGCTTTGATCTCCAAACTTGGAGAAATGGGTGTGCGCATCGAAGAAACTGATGAAGGCCTTCGTATACGGGCATCACGTCCATTGCGCTCAATTGATATCAAGACGATGCCGCATCCAGGATTCCCTACGGATATGCAGTCTCAGATGATGTCATTGATGCTGACAGCAAAAGGGAACGGAATCCTGACAGAAACAGTTTTCGAAAACCGTTTCATGCATGTTGAAGAATTCCGCCGCATGAATGCTTCCGTTAAAATCGAAGGGCGTTCAGTTATCATGGAAGGGCCTTCTAAGTTGCAGGGAGCAGAAGTTTCGGCAACAGACTTGCGTGCAGCAGCAGCCCTGATTCTTGCTGGACTTGCCGCTGAGGGTATTACACGCGTAAACGAATTGCAGCATTTGGATCGCGGATACGTTGACTTTCATAAGAAACTTGCATCGCTTGGCGCAGATATCGAACGCGTCATCACAGAAGAAGCACCTGTCATGGAAGAGCAAACGGTCTAATTCCTTAATCATAATATCAAACCCGGAACTGCAATTGCGGTCCCGGGTTTTTATGTGCTTATAAAAGTATTTCCCGGGGAATGAAACTGAGAAGCTTGACCCTATCAGAGAATATTGAATAGACTCAACGAAGTTTTCTTAAAATAGCATATATTCTTCCAAAATATTATGTAGCTGACTGAATCTTTGTGTTAAAATATTCAGTTAGGAGAGTCTTTAAAGAGAGAGATACATAATAGAAGTACCATTACCGGAAGGGGTAGCAGGGATGTTGTTTTCAAGAGATATAGGGATTGACTTAGGAACGGCAAATGTACTGATTTATGTGAAAGGCAAAGGGGTTATTCTGAATGAACCTTCTGTCGTTGCGATGGATCGGAAAACCAATCAAGTGATTGCTGTAGGGGAAGAAGCGAGAAAAATGATCGGCCGCACTCCGGCGAATATAATTGCTGTTAGACCTTTAAAAGAAGGGGTTATCGCGGATTTTGATGTAACAGAAATCATGTTGAAGTATTTTATCGAACGATTGAAAGTCAGAGGATTCATGAACAAGCCGCGTATTCTTATCTGCTGTCCAACGAATGTAACGAGCGTCGAACAAAAGGCGATCCGTGAAGCTGCAGAGAAATCCGGCGGCAAGAAAGTCTACCTCGAAGAAGAGCCGAAGGTTGCTGCAATCGGAGCCGGCATGGACATTTACCAGCCAACAGGCAATATGGTCGTTGATATCGGCGGCGGCACAACAGATGTGGCTGTTCTTTCAATGGGCGATATCGTCACCAGTGAATCCATTAAAGTGGCGGGGGATGTATTCGATAATGATATTCTCCAGTATGTTAAAAAACATTATAAATTATTGATTGGTGAGCGAACAGCCGAAAATATCAAAATCGAAATTGGCACAGTCTTTAAAGGCAGCCGCAAAGATGAAATGGAAATACGCGGACGTGATATGGTTACAGGACTGCCGCGGGTAATTACCATCCACTCAGAAGAAATTGAATTGGCTTTACGTGAATCGGTCAATATGATTGTGGCCTCAGCTAAAAACGTATTGGAAAAAACGCCGCCAGAATTATCAGCGGATATCATCGATAGAGGCGTCATACTGACTGGCGGAGGTGCTATGCTGCATGGCATCGAGCAATTGCTGGCAGAAGAATTGAAAGTTCCTGTGTTCGTTTCAGAAGACCCGATGAATTCTGTAGCTATCGGTACAGGCATCATGCTGGATAGCCTTTCACGCAAAAGAAGATAAAGGTCTTTCCGTTTTTAATTATGTACAGCTACCGCATTTTTTTAGTATAATGACAACAGAGTGAAATCGTGTTAGCGGAATCGCAATAGACTTGTGGATGCGGAATGCTCTTAACAGATTATATGAGAGAATGCATCATTGGAAAGGTTGACGACTGAAATGGCTGAGCCGACTAAAAAAGTATCTAAAAGAAAAGAATATAAAAATGATGAAGCAGCTGGTGAACAGCAGGAGAAAAAGACCTGGTGGGTACAGATCAGATTATTTCCGATTTGGCTTCGCATCATTCTGGTCATCGGTTTAATCGTACTTGCGGCTGCGTTAGGCGCGATGGTCGGTTATGGCATCATCGGGGACGGACAGCCGAAAGATGCGCTGAAATGGGAAACATGGCAGCATATTATCGATATCATGAGCGGCAAAAAGTAACAGCTGCCGCTCTTTAATCATTTTAAAGGGGTTGGACTCATGTTGACGACTGAACAGATAAAAGCGATTCTTCCACACCGCTATCCATTTTTGATGGTGGACCGGATGCTGGAGCTTGAAGCAGGCAAAAGAGCGGTGGGCTTGAAAAATGTATCCGCCAATGAAGAGTTCTTTAATGGCCATTTCCCTGGATATCCTGTTATGCCGGGTGTCTTGATTGTAGAAGCTCTTGCTCAAGTAGGAGCAACTGCCGTTTTAAAAATGGAAGGCAATGAAGGGCGCCTCGCTTTCTTCACAGGTATAGACAATTGCCGTTTTAAGCGCCAGGTTGTCCCGGGCGATCAATTGCGCCTGGAAGTGGAATTGACGAAACTTAGAGGGCCGATGGGCAAAGGGCATGGCATCGCAACAGTGGACGGCGAAATTGCCTGTGAATGCGATATCCTATTCGCGTTGGGGCCGGTTGCTGAAAAATAAAAGATAAAAGCAGCGCAGATAATTT